>JAZJXM010000013.1:0-98289 GCA_040390915.1 Pseudomonadota bacterium | reverse complement strand
ACGAGCCTAGCGTGAAGTGGAGGTCAACGAAGTGACGAATGGCGGCAACTGGCCGGCTAGGGACATCATACTCGAGCGGCAACAGTCCCCCCAAGAACGGATCCGTCGAACATGGTTTCGCGCTAAATGCGAGTCTGGTGCTAGGACTACGCACGATGCCAGCCTGGCATCACTTTGAACGCAAAGCAGCAACGACGCAATCCGCCCTGTCCGTCTCAAGGGTAAAGCACACTGTCTGCAATGAAAAACGTCAGTTTCAAAATGCAGAATGTCATCAATCCGGCCCCGACACCGCGCCAGCGCGAGAAAAACTGTCCGCCGCCCTGCACGTAGCGGGCATGCGCGGGACGCAGTAAATGCCGCGCGACGATCCACCACAGAACCGTCTGGGGCAGATAGAGGATCCACTGCGAAATCAAGTCCGGGGGAAAGCTCAGCAGGCAGTACAGCCACAAGCCGCTCAGGGGCGCGAACCAGGCCAGCGCGCGCCGTCCGAGGGCCGCGCGCTGTAACACGCGCAGGTCGCGATACAGCAGGTAGCTCAGCGCCAAAGGCCCGCCGAACAGTCCTGCGAGCCCCAGCCCTGACGTTCGGTGGATACGCGACGCAGCAACCGGGGGCGGCACCTGCGCCGTGGGAACGTCGGCAGGCAAGGGCATACTCGCACGCACAACCCGGTAGCGAACCAGCTCCCCGTGTAGATTTCCCCTGGCGTTAGTATCCTCGCCGAGCAGGTCGTCGAGCACCGCAATGGCCGCCGGCGATGCTAAGAAGGCGGACTGAGCAGCGCTCGGCTCCTGCGACCAACTTCCCATCTCACCCAGCCACTTGCGCAGCGCGCGCTCGAGTTCGATCCGCATGGGCACCGTTCCGAGCGCCAGAGCCACCTTCGCAATGCAGACCAACCAATTCCAGCGCTGACTTTCCGCGAACAGCATGGTGGTACCGATGTCATCGCGCTCGAGCAAGGTCGATTCGATGAGCGACAGCGGGATGTAGGCGCCGTGCTTGCGCTGGGCCTGCAACGCGAATTTGCGCACGCCCGGCGTAGCATCGAGAAAGGCAGCCTGCGCGACCGCATCCTTGTCGCGTTCGGCCAGCTTGAGCCAGGCCGTGTAGGCTGCGACGCGGACCGAGGCGGCATCGCAGCCAAGGAAGGTGGAAATCAGGGGAATATCGTCAGGATCGCGCAGCTCGGCCAGGGCTGAGAGGCAAATGCGCGTGCGCTGCGCCAGCATGTCTCCTTGCTCCAGCTGTTTGCGGTAGTACGCCCGCACGTCCACCCCGGCCGAACGCAGATAGCGCGCGGCGACCGCGCGCACCGCGCCCTGTACATCCGTCAGGGCAGCGGTGGCGATCGGGCCGTGCTCGACCTCTCGCATCGCCAGCAAAGCGCGCAGTGCCGTCACCCGCACCGGTCCGAAGTGCGAGTGCAGCCCCTGGCGGTACAAGGTGACTTGCTCGTCCTGCGACAACTGCGCACCCAGCTGCATCGCCTGCCCGGACAGGACAATGTCGTCGCTCCGGACCAGCAGGATGGCAAGCATGGAAGACGCGTCGAGCGCGCCCTGCTGTCGGATGACCTCCATGCAGGCGCGCGCAACGCGCACCTCGGCGCCCCGTACCGCCGCTGCTAGTTCATCGACCGAGAGCACGGCGAGCAGGCGCGCCTCTACTTGCGCGAGCCAGCTGGCATGGTCGGCCCGCCCGGTATTTTGCAGCTGCAGGACTGCCGGCAACTCGGCCAGAACCTGCGCAGCTGGCACCACCGGCAGCAACGCCATGAATGCTTCTCGGGCCGCCTGTGTCACCTGTGGCACCCAGTCGTTCAGACGGTTGACAACGAGTGGGAAAAGCTCAGGCAGGGGCAGCGCCGCGCAGCGACGCAACGCCGCCTCGCGTACATATCCGGAGTAGTGAGGCAAGCACTCCCGTAGCAGCTCGACTGAGACGCTGGCGCCAATTTCCGCGATGAGATCGACGAAGTACGGCCATTCGCCCAGCGGCGTCGCGGGGACGACAGGGTTCGACTTCCCGAAGATGACACTCACAATAGTCTTAAGGTCCCATGTGTTGAAAAAAACCAATTTGCAGTGCCCCTTACTGCACCTGCTGCGCGCCCAAGACCACCGTCTTAGCGCAAGCGAAAAGCCCCGAACTTTTTTCTGACCCATGTATCTGCTGGCGGCGCGCAACGTGCGCGGGGTGCATGCCTGCCAGTTTGGGCATGCGGACCACAGAAATCTCCAGGAAAGCACTGGTAGAGCCAAACTTGGGAACCATCGAGCGTCCGGTTTTGGCCGATTCTACCCGGTCGCGCCTGCCGTCTTCGACACTTGTCATCCCGAACCAGACGTTATATGGCCCGAAAGTACGCCTGGACTAGGTCAGTTTCTCCCGCAGCCAGTTGCTCCCACAACAGAACTGCCTTCTCTCGTGGAAGCGACTTAACCTCTATCATCGGGCACAACTCTATTTCGTAATCTTGGTCGGCCCATTCTTCCCAGCGTGCTGTCCCGTGACGTGTAATTTCAAGCACGTACATGGGGCCTTCGTCATAGCCATATCGTAGCGACGCAGCTCCGTGCTCTTCGTAATCGCCTTCAGTCATTCCCGGCAGACGTTCCTCGTATAGCTCTTTCACTGCTGCCGCGACTTCGCCGCTTGTTGGCGCGCCCCTTTCCTCGCCATACCTGAATAGAAGATAGCACCACGGATTACTCATTCAAATCCTTCTAGTTTTCCATTGTTGAACCTGAAATGCGGTTGCAACGCAATGTCGGCTCCTGGCCGATTGCAGCCATCCTGATCGGTCAATCCTATACGATGCCAAACCTGCCTGCTCTACGCAAGCTTACTTGGTAACGATTTCGCGCTGCATCGGCGCCAGCTTGGCAATGAGCTTGTTCTGAAACCGCGCCGGCACGCCGGTGCGCTCCATCGCCAGCTGCAAATCCTCGGCCAGCGCATTGAACTGCGCATTGGTGATATTGAGTCCGTCATGGATCTCGACCATGTCCTTGCCGTGATAAATGCAAGGCCCACCGCTCAGCACGCAGAACTGTTCTTCCAGCCGCAGCGCCAGCTTCTTCATGTCGATGTCGGTGAACGATTCCTTGATGCGCGGGTCGGCCAGCACCAGCGGAATGAAGGCATCGACGATATGCTTGATGCCGGCCTTGCCGCCCAGGCCCTGGTAGTTGGCGTCCGCAGCCATCGGCGCGCAACTCACCAGGGCGCCAATGGCCAGGGTCGCCAACCAGGTCTTCATTTTGGATACAGAACCATCTGGGTGCAGCGAAACAGGGCGATGGTCTTGCCGTTCGCTTCGTTGGTGACGACCACGTCCCACACCTGCGTAGTGCGCCCCAGGTGGGCCGGCTTGGCGACGCAGGCGATGGCGCCGTCGCGGGCGGTACCCAGATGGTTCGATTTCAACTCGATGGTGGTAAAGCTGTTGGCGCCTTCCGGCAGGTTGGCGGCGCACGCATAACCGGCCGCCGTGTCGGCCAGCGCGATCACGGTGCCGGCATGCAGGAACCCGTTCGGAGCCAGATGGTGTGGCTTGACGTCAAGCCGGGCCGACACTTCGCCAGCGGCAACGCTGATAATGTCGATGCCCAGGAAGCCCGGCAGGCTGTGGCCGCCGAACTTGTTCATCGCTTCAGGGGTGTACTTGTTCTCGGAGCTCATGCGGGTCCCATGTGTTCTATGCAATGACTCCGATTGTACGGTTTATTGCCAACCGGTGTCAGCGCAAGCCCAGCAGCTGCCCTTCCTTCGGATAATCGATGCGGTACTCGACGTTGAATTTGCTCGTTTCGCCCGGCGCCATTTTCTTTTTCCAGGCCACCACGCCGCGCCGCTGCTCCCAGGCGTCGATTTCCGGCTTGGGCGCAAACGTCGCTTGCACCTTGATCTCCTCGGACGTGGCCACCGGCGACGACTCCAGGACGATCACGTCAATTGCCGTCTTGTGGCGGTTGACCAGCGTGAAAACGTCAGCCGTATTGCGGCTGGCGCGTCCGCCAAACAAGCCCTTGCTGCCGCTCATGCCAGCCACCGCGTCAACCTGCACCTTGACCAGGTCATCGCGTCCGAAGGCGAACTCGGCGCGCTTGGCATCCTGCAAGTTCCACACTTGCGCCCCGATGTAGCTGCCGTCGCGGAACAGCTGCATGTTCCCGGCCGGCCAGACGCCTTCGGGACGCGGCGCCTCGGCCATGACGATGGCGAAGTTTTCCAGTCGCGGCGTCACCTGTAGATGCTGCTTGACTGCCAGCACCTGGCTAGCCAGGCTGACCGTCACTTCGCGCCCGTCCGACGCCAGGCTGACACGGCCCGGCACGTCGAACTGGGTCGCGTACGTCCCTTGGATCTCGGCCACGAAAGCGTCATTCACCCTGGCCCGCTGTTGCGCCATTTCCGCCATCGGCGCGGGCGCGGCGGGCGCCATTGCCTTGTCGACCTTGCCCGCAAGATACGGTTGCAAGGCCTGCCACGACAGCAGCCACGGCTGCGCCTCGGCCCCCGATGGCGACAAGCGCGGCCGGCTGGTCGACAGCGTCAGCTTGACGTTGCTCCAGTCTTCACCGGTGCTCTGGGCGATCGTGGCCAGCCGCTCCAGGTCAACTTTGGACGTGGCCGAATCGAGCGCGGCGCGGTAGCCCGGCTTCCAGCCTGCGTTGTCGAGCTGGTAGCTGAGCGTGAGCGCGCCGCCCTGACCGGCGGCGATGCGCACCGTGACGGCGCGGGTCGCCGTGGCCCCGGTCTTGAGCCGCTCCAGGTCGCGCTGTAACGCTTCGACCTGCTTGTTGATGCCGCGCTGCTGCACCGCCAGCTTCTGGATCTTGACCAGCGCTTCGCTGGCGCCGTGGCCCAGCGTATTGATCAAGCCGGCCAGCGCTTTTGCGTCGACGCCAGCGCCGGGTTTGTCGGCAGGTCCCGCGCCGCCATTAAAGCGCTCCAGGTAGGACTTGACGATCTTGGCCGATTTTGATTCCGCTTCCAGCAGCGCGTGCTGGTCCTTGAGCGCCTCGATGCGCGCGGCCAGCGCCGCCTCGGCCGGATTGAACGGTTCGCTGGCGGCGGCGTCCTGGGTCACCACCTCGCCGATGCGAATGCCCGGGCCGGCCTGCACCCGCAGCGTTTCGGGATTGAAGTTGGCGGGCAGGCCGCCTATCACCACTTCGGTCGCGCCCATCATCACCGGCGCGCTGCGCGTGACCGTGGCGCTGCCCGGATACAGCGTGACCGCGGTGACCGGGGCGTTGGTGAGCGCCACGCAGGGCATCGCCAGCAGGGCGAGGGGCAGGGCAAGCAGGACAGGTGGGCGCATGGCGAAGTTCCTTTGGTTGGTCAGTCCTGATGAAACGGACGCCGGCGCAATACGGGGTTAAGAATATCCAAAAAAATTGCGCGCGAAACGTGGCAAGATTGACGCCATGAACAAATCCACCTGGCTTTCCTGCCTGCTCGGCATCGTGCTCTCTGGGCTGCCCTTGCCCGGCGCCGCCACGCCGGGCGACCAGCTGGTGGCTGCGGCCAAGACCCAGATCGGCGTAACGCTGCAGTACGACGGACGCTATGAACAACTGGCCTACCCGGGCGGCGACGTGCCGATCGGGCGCGGCGTGTGCACCGACGTGCTGATCCGCGCCTATCGCACACTGGGGATCGACCTGCAGCAGCTGGTGCACCAGGACATGACGGGCGCCTGGAACGCCTATCCCCATTTGTGGCAGCTGAAGGGGCCCGACAGCAACATCGACCATCGGCGGGTGCCGAATTTGCAAACCTATTTCACACGCCATGGCAGCAAACTGACGATCAGCCTCGACCCGACGACCTATCAGACGGGCGACATCGTGACCTGGACCGTGCCGCCGAAGTTTCCGCACATCGGGATTGTGAGCGCTGAAAAATCCAGGGACGGCGTGCCGCTGGTGATCCACAACATCGGCGCCGGCACCCAGCTGGAGGACCGGCTGTTCGCCTGGCCGCTGACCGGGCACTACCGCTACACGCGGGCGCCGGCCCGGCGCTAGCAAGGGCCTTGCAAAGACGGCTATCGGCGCCAGATTGGATATACTGGCTTCTGCCTATCCGAGGAAATTCCCATGTTCTGGATTCGTCATCCCAAACCACTGCTCAGTACCAAAGCTGTGGCCGTGCAGGTTGTGGCCAGCAGGGCGCAAGTCCCACGGGACACAAACGTGATTATCATTACGAAAACGGAGAATTGCTCACCGACGTCGGTCACGCCACGTGAACCCGGGCATTCAGACGAAAATGAAAATACATGATCAAGTGAGCATGCTTGGGCTTACCCAGGTATGGACCGCACTTCGAGAGCAGACATCCTTGCGGTCAATTCACGATGCAGACGACCTCAACCAGGTCTGCGCGTTGGCCAACACGCTTGCCGATACAGTCGGCGAAAATGAAGATCATCCTTTGTATTCCCTCTACGAGATCGCGTTGGATCTGATCGAACAATGGGAAGACAAGCATGTGTCCATTCCCACAGCGCCACCGCGGGAAGTATTACGACATTTGCTGGAAACGAACAACCTCAAGCAAAAAGATCTGATCGACATCGCGTCGCCCACCTTGGTCAGCGACATTCTTGGCGACCGTCGTGAAATCAGCAAACGTTTGGCCAAGAGCCTCGCCGAGCGCTTCCGCGTCGACATTGCGGCGTTCATCTAGGCGGTGGCCAAGGTCCGCTCCACGAAGTCACGAACAATCGCCGCCGTTGCTTGCGGCGCCGCTTGCAACAGCAAGTGCGGCCCGTCGATTGCCTTGACCGCCATCTCCGGCAGCAACGCTGCAAGGTGGTTCATTGAATTACACGACACCACATGGTCCTGCAGCGCCTGCAGATACAACACCGGTACAGTAATGCTGCGCGCCTGCACGGAATAGTCGACAGCCAGCACCGCGCGCATGCGCGCCCGCAACACCGCAGGGCATAGCTGATCGAGCCCACCGCGCAGCGTGCGGCGCAGCGCCGGCGTGGCGTGACCGCCCAACAGCAGCGGCATCGCCAGGTCAGTCAACCTGCCCGACACGGGAAGTAGGGGCGTCAAGCGCGAGAAATGGCGCAGCAGTGGCACCGGATTGCGCGCAAAGGTACACGTCAGTATCAGGCCAGCCAGACCGGAAGGTCGCGTGGCAGCAATCGCAATAGCCACCGGCCCGGAAAACGATTCGCCCAGCAGCACATAAGGCTGGCCTACCGGCAGCCGGGCGCGGACAAAGTCGGTCAGGCCCTGGTAATCGAGCGCCTGATCAGGAGGATAAGACAGCACCAGCGGCGTGATGCCCTCGCCCAGCGCGGCGGCGAAGCCGGCAAACAAGGCGCCGCTGCCATCCATCCCCGGCAGCAGCACCAGCGTCATCACGCCTTTTTCTCCGCCTTCCACGCGCTCAGCACCGCCGCCTCGTTCTCCGGCGTGAACGCCATTTTCACGCGCCCGCCTTCCTTCATCGCCACCTGCGACTTGTACCAGGCCAGCGTGTCGTTGACGGTCTGCTCGACCGGACGGCAGGTGAGGCCGCTCTTGACCGCGCGCTGCACGTTCCAGGTATGGAAGCCCTTGGTATCGCCCGAATACGGCGACCAGATCGGAAAGTCGATGTCCTTCAGCGTGGCCACGAATTCACCCGGCACCCAGGTAAGCGTGCCCGGCGTCGCGGTGGCCTTCTGGCAGGCGGCGATGACGCGCCCCCACTGCATCGGCTTTTCCGGCCCGACGGCGTTGAACTTGCCAACCGTGTTGTTCTCGACCAGCAGCACCAGCCAGGCAGCCAGGTCGCGCACGTCGATCAGCTGGATCGGATCGGTTGCTGCGCCCGGCACGGCGATTTCGCCGCCCTTGTCGAAGCGCGCCGGCCAGTAGGTGAAGCGGCCGGTCGGATCATCCGGGCCGACGATGTAGCCGGGACGCACAATGGTCGTGCGCCCGGGCGCAGCCTTCTCGGCGGCCTTTTCGCACAGGGCCTTGAGCGCGCCGTAGTTCTCGAAACTCTTGCCCATGACTTCGACCGTGGGGTCGGCCATCGTCGCCAGCGGCGTATCCTCATCGCCGCCGATCGGCGACGGCTCCTTGTAGCAGCTGATGCTCGAGATGTAGATGTACTGCTTGACGCGCGGCGCCAGCAGGCTGGCCGAGGCATTGACGATGCGCGGCACATAGCCAGAATCATCGATGACGGCATCCCATTCACCCGTTTCGAGCGACTTCAGGCCTTCACCCTTGTTGGGATCGCGGTCGCCCTGGCGTTTTTCGACGTCCGGGAACAGGCCGGGACGGGTGCGCCCCCGGTTGAACAGCGTGAGGTGATGGCCGCGCGCCTTGGCCGCTTCGACGATCGCAGGCCCGAGAAAGCCGGTCCCACCGAGCACCAGGATGCGCTTGGGCGCGGACTTGGCGGGCGACGCCGACGCGGCGCTGGCGTGTCCTCCGAGGGCGGCGAGACCGGCCAGGGCGGCGGTCCCTTGAATGAACTGACGGCGACTGTTACGCATGCTGAACCTCACGATCAAGGGTGGATAAAACGGGTCAAGTATCCTGGCCGGCACGGGCGCTGCGCGGGACCAGCCGGCCCAGCCAGGCGCCCGATGCGATCCAGGCGCCGGACGTGGCCACGGCGGCGATTGTCACCGGGATCAAGAGTACGCCCATCAAGGTAGGCGCCCAGACACCGACGAAGTCGCCGGCGCGGTACACCACGGTATCGATGAAGTTCTTGGACTTGTATTTTTCTTCCGGGCCAAGCGGGATGTACAGGATTTCGCGGGCCGGGCGGTCGACCGAATAATGCAGGCCGCGGCGCAGCACCTGGATAATCGCCAGCGTCAGGAACGCCGGCCAGATGGCCAGCGCGGCAAAGCCGGCCAGCGTGAGCACCGGCAGGATCAAGAGCACGCCCGGTACGCCCAGGCCGCGCACCAGCCGGCTGGTCATGAAAATCTGCACGAACAGCGTGATCACATTGCCCCACACGTCGATCTGGGCGAAGGCCGCGGTGCGTTCGGCCGTGCCTTTGAAGCTGCGCGCGACGATGTCGCCCTGGGTCAGGTACAGGAACGTCGAGGTGATCGCGAACAGCAGGATGTACGCGCAAATGAGCTGCAGATAGCGCGAACGGCGAATCAGGCGCAAGCCTTCGCGAAAGTCCGGTCCCGGCTCGCGCGGGCCGGTGCCGGTCTTGGACAGGCCAAAGCGCTTGGCCAGGCCGATCATGCACAGCACCGCGACCTCCAGGCACACCACGGCCAGCAGCATCAGGTGGGCCGGCTCGAACGTGATGCCGAAATTGCCCTGGCTCAGATTCTGCGTGACGGCCGCCCCGACCACCGCGCCCAGCGTGCCGCCGACCGAGATCATGCCGAACAAACGCTTGCCCTGGTCTTCATTGAAGACGTCGGCCATCAGGCCCCAGAACACCGAGACGACGAACAGGTTGAACACGCTAAGCCAGATGTAGAAGGCGTAGCCGAGGTTGACGCCGCCATGCTCGGGCAACAGGCTGAAGGCCGCGCAGAACAGCAGCAGGTTGATGGCGAAGAAGTGCGAAATGAGCGGGATGAAGCGGCGGCGCGGCATTTTCGACACCAGCATCGCGTACAGCGGATGGGCGGCGATCATGACCAGCATGGTGCCCGTCATCAGCCACGGCAGCTTGTCGACGCCGCGCGCGATGCCCATCGCCTCGCGCACGGGGCGCAGCAGGTAGAAGCTAAACAGCAGGAAGAAGAAATAGGCGCCTGCCCACAGCAGGGCGCGGCCCTCGCCTGGTTGCACCAGCACCAGGCGCTGCAGAAGATGGCGTGGCGCGGTGGCGGACGGTGTCGTCATCGTATGCGGGCTGGGTAGAATAAGCGATCCCAAATTATATCGGCTTGCATGGGGATCTTGCGCGACTATTTGATATGCATGCGCCATGCAAAACGGCCAGGGATTTCCTGGCCGTTTCTGTTGTGCTGCTGATGTATTTACCCTGCGATTTCGACGCCTGCACCATGCGCCTGGACGTCCGCGTGGTACGAACTGCGCACCATCGCGCCCACGGCCGCATGCACGAAGCCCATCTTGTAGGCTTCTTCTTCAAACATCTTGAACACGTCCGGGTGCACATAGCGGCGCACCGGCAAATGGTCGCCCGACGGCGCCAGGTACTGGCCGATGGTGAGCATGTCGACGTTGTGGCTGCGCAGGTCGCGCATCACTTGCAGGATCTCTTCGTCGGTTTCGCCCAGGCCGACCATGATGCCGGACTTGGTGACCGCGCCCGGATACAGCGCCTTGAAGTCGCGCAGCAGTTCCAGCGAGTGGGTGTAGTCGGAACCGGGACGCGCTTCCTTGTACAGGCGCGGCACGGTTTCCAGGTTGTGGTTCATGACGTCCGGCAGGCCGTCGGCGAAGATCGCCAGCGCCTTGGCCAGGCGGCCGCGGAAGTCGGGCACCAGCACTTCGATCTTGGTGGCTGGCGACAGCGCGCGCGTCTGCTTGATGCAGTCGACGAAGTGGCCGGCGCCGCCGTCACGCAGGTCGTCGCGGTCGACCGAGGTGATCACGACGTACGACAGGCGCAGCTCGGCGATGGTCTTGGACAGGTTGGCCGGCTCGTTGACATCGAGCGGGTCCGGACGGCCGTGGCCGACGTCGCAGAACGGGCAGCGGCGGGTGCACTTGTCGCCCATGATCATGAAGGTCGCCGTGCCTTTGCCGAAGCATTCGCCGATGTTCGGGCAGCTCGCCTCTTCACACACCGTCACCAGATTATTGGCGCGCAGGATGTCCTTGATCTCGTAGAAGCGGGTCGACGCCGATGCTGCCTTGACGCGGATCCAGTCCGGCTTCTTGAGGCGCTCGACCTGGGCGATCGGCACGATCTTGATCGGGATGCGGGACGTCTTGCTGGCGCCTTTTTGCTTTTCGCTGGCGTTGTAGGCTGGGACGGGGCTGCTGTCGGTATCGGTCGTCATGTCGCTTGTATTGGTTGGTTCAGTTAGGGCTGGGCATTGGCTGTCGCCAGTTGCGCTACCAGTTCGACGGCCAGCTTGCGCTGCACGTCGGCCAGCGGCGCATCGACGCCCATGGTGCGCATATCGACCGTCTCCAGCCCGGAATAGCCGCACGGGTTAATCCAGGAAAACGGAGTGAGGTCCATTGCAACGTTGAGCGAAACACCATGGTAGGTACAGCCATTGCCGCGCACCTTGAGGCCGAGCGCGGCGATTTTTGCACCCTTCTTCGGCTCGCCGGCCATATAGATGCCTGGTGCGCCAGCGATGCGTTCGCCAGCCAGATTATACGCCGCCAGCACATTGATGATCGCCTGCTCGATTTTTGCGACGAATTGGCGCGCGTACAGCTTGCCGCCCGGCTTGTTGCGGCGCAGGTCCATCAGCAGGTAAATCACCACCTGGCCGGGACCGTGGAAGGTCACTTCGCCGCCGCGGTCGGTCTGGATCACGGGGATGTCGCCGGCGGCCAGCACGTGGCTGCGGTCGGCGCCCAGGCCCAGCGTGAACACCGGCGGATGCTCGACGATCCACAGTTCGTCGGGCGTAGCGGTATCGCGCGCGTCGGTGAAGGCGCGCATGGCGGTAAAGGTGGGCTCGTAGTCGGCGCGGCCCAGGTCGCGCACAAGCGCTGGCGCGGTGGTAACGGCTGACATGCCTTACATGACGATCTTGACCATCGGGTGGCCCGACAGTGCGCGGTACAGGTCGTCGAGCTGGGCGCGGCTGGTGGCGCGCACGGTGACGGTCAGGCCGGTGTAGTTGCCCTTGGCCGAAGGCCGCACTTCCATGCGTCCGATGTGAAAGGTCGGGTCGTATTCCAGCACGAGGTCGACAATGGTCGCCGCAAAATCCTCATGCGTGGCGCCCATCACCTTGATCGGGAAGTCGCTCGGGTACTCGATTAGGGAGTCTTCTGGGGAAATCATACCAATTCCAGTTCTAGAATGAAAAAAAGCGCTGCCAGCGAGGCGCACGCCTGTTCACATTGTAGCCAAAAAGAAGGCCAGCGCTTGGCTGGCCTTCAACTATTCCCTTTTCAGGGAGAGAGCACGGCGTTAGCGGCGCTCGTTTTTGTCATCCTTGTCGCGCCGGCGCTCGTCGGCCGGCTTGGGTGCGGCTGGCGCGGCCGCTGCTGGTGCCGGGCGCGGCTGTTGCTGCTGCATCTGCTGCTGCTGCGGCTGCGGCTGGGCCACCGGCGCCGGTGCCGGCATGCGTTGCGGCTGCGGCTGGAACCCTTCGGAGCCACGCGAGCGATGCTCTTCGCGCTGCGGCGCCGGCGCTTGCTGCTGCTCCTGCTGTCGCCGTTGCTGCTCCTGCTGCTGGTGCCGTTGCTGCTCCTGCTGCTGTTGCCGCTGCTGATCCTGCTGTTGCCGCTGCTGCTCCTGCTGTTGCCGCTGCTGCTCCTGCTGTTGCCGTTGCTGATCCTGCTGTTGCCGTTGCAGTTGTTGCTGTTGCAGTTGTTGCTGTTGCAGTTGTTGCTGTTGCAGTTGTTGCTGTTGCAGTTGTTGCTGTTGTTGCATTTGTTGCTGTTGTTGTTGCTGTTGCTGTTGCTGCTGCTGTTGCTGCTGTTGCTGGTGCACCGCTGCCGGGGCCTGCACTGGCGGAACGGTCAGCACCGGGGCCGGCATGTGACCCGGATTGTCCATGCCCGGACGGGCATCGCGGTCGCGCCGGACCGGCGGCGGCACTGGCGACACAGGCACCGGCGGTGGCGAATTGACCTGGATGGCGGTGCTGCCCGGCGCTACCGGCGCCGGCGCACGTTCACCGCGTGGATTGCCGCGGCCATCGCCGTCGCGTTCGACACGGCGCGAATCGGGCACCACGCGCTCGTCGCGGCGGCCTTCCTGACGCTCGTCGCGGCGACCGGGGCCGCGTTCGTGCACCACCGCCGGAGCAACCGGCGCTACCGCAGCGGGCGCGGCCAGCATCGATGTGACCGACACGATCGCTTGCGGACCGCCGCGCACCGGCACCGTGCCGCGATGATTGAACTGCTCGTGCGGCAGGATCGTCAGGCCGTGGCGCTGGTTGTCGCTGTCGCGGCGGTGACCACCGCGGTTGTCGCCCTGGTCGTTGTCGGCGTGGCGGTTCAGGTAGCGCAGCTTGTCATGATCGACGCGGTAAGTCGGCGTGTAGGTGTCGCGCGGGGACAGCGGGTACCAGCCTTGGGCTGGCGCTGCGCTGTGGGTGCCGCGCGAATTGAACGACAGGCTCCAGTTGCTGCCGCCGACCCAGCCCACCAGCGCTGGCGACCAGACTGCGCGGGTGATATTGCGCCCAGGCGCCCAGCACCAGCGCTGGTGCACCATTACCCAGCGGCCGTAGTGGAACGGCGCATAGCCCCATGGCGCGTTGTCGACCCAGGTCCAGCCCCACGGCTGCACATAAGTCCAGCTGCCATCGCGGTAGGGCGCCCAGCCGATCGGCATTGCGCGCGGGGTCCACAACGGGCCGTATTCGCGGTCGTCGCGCCATACGCCATTCTGGTCCAGGTCTTCGTAGCCGGTCATTTCGCTGGTGACGTAGCGCACCGACTCGGAACGGTCGTCGCGCTCGTCGCGCAGCATCGCCCATTCGTCGAAGCCGTCGCGCAGGGCCAGGCCGGTGCGCACGTCGTCTTCGACGATTTCAGCGCGTTTGCCGGCGCGCACGGTCAGGCGCGAACCGCCGCCTTCGACCAGGGTCACGCCATCGAACACGCTAACTACCGTGGTGTCGCGGCGGCGGCCGGCGTCGACCCGGATGCGGCCCGGCTCGGAGAACTGGACCTGGCCTTGCGGGGTCGTCATCTGGAAGCCGCGCAGCAGGTCGGGATTGCGCAAGCGCACCGTGACGCTGCCGTAATGCAGGTGCAGGCGCAGCGTGTTGTCGTCCAGTTCGACCACGTCCAGCGCCGAATCGGCGTCCAGCCGCAGCGCGGTCGAGCCGATCTTGATCTCGGTGCGCGCATCGCGCCCGGTGGTGATCTGGTTGTGCGAACTGACGGGCCAGTTCAGCAGCGCGGCGCTGGACTCTTCGCCCAGCTCGCCACTGATGCTGACCTGGCCCTGGACCAGCGCAACGCGGCCAGCCCGGGTCGGAGTCTGGGCCTGGGCAAACGTGCAGCAGGCGGCCAGGGCCATCAGCGCAACGGTGTGGTGGAATCGATTACTCATGTAGGGCTCCAGAAGGACGAACGAAGGGCATGCAAGGATTACAACGCGCCAGCACGCCAACGGACAACAGTAATTACAAAGGGTTGCATGTTGCGCCGCAGCGCAGCAGCTCAGCTTGCCGCGCCGCGCTTGACGAAAAACAGGGCGCCGCCCATGAACATGAGCACGGCGCCGAAAAAGCGGTTCTGTTTTTTGACGGCGCGCGCATCGCGAAACCAGCGCTGCATGCTTGCCGCCAGCAGCGCGTAGCCGTGCATGACGATGGTGTCGATGGTCACCATGGTGGCGCCCAGGATCAGCAATTGCGGCAGCAGCGGGGCGTGCTGCGAAATGAATTGGGGTAGCACGGCGACCATGAAGATGATCCCTTTCGGGTTGGTCGCGTTGGTCAGAAAGCCGGTCAGCACGCGGCGCCGGGCGCCGGGATGGGCCTGCGGCGCGGCGCTGGCGGGCGCGCTGGCGGTGGCCGGCGCGGCGCGCCACTGGCTGATGCCAAGGTAGATCAGGTACAGCGCACCGATGGTCTTGACCACTGAAAACGCGAATTCGGACGCGAGCAGCAGCGAACCGACGCCGGCGCCGGCGATCGCGAACACCAGCAGCAAGCCCAGTTGCAGGCCCAGCACGGTGGCCGACGCTTTCCTGACGCCGTAGGCCAGGCCGTGCGCCATCGACAATACCGCGCCCGAGCCAGGCGAGATCGCAATGATCATGCCGGCGACGACAAAGGTAATCCAGGTGGATAGCGGCATGGAGGCAGGTGGGAACGGGTGAAACGGGTTGAAACGCAGGCCCGAAGCGGCGGGACCGGTCAGGGACCGGCGCCGTCGCTTCGGGCCGCGCGGTTACAGCTTACTTCTTCTTCGGATTGACAGCGGCCTTCAGGGTCGCGCCAGCCGAGAACTTTGGCGACTTCGATGCAGCGATTTTGATCGCAGCGCCAGTCGATGGATTACGGCCTTTGCGTGCAGCGCGCTTGGCGACGGAGAACGTACCGAAGCCGGTGATACCGACGGTATCGCCTTTTTTCAGGCGCTCGGTAATGATATCGATCACGGTGTTAACAGCAGCGTTGGCAGCTGCGCCCGACATTTCGGTGCGCTTAGCAAATTCCGCAATCAGTTCGCCTTTTTTCATACAATCCTCCCGAGTTAAAAGAGCGGGAAGATTAGCATAATTATTGTCGCGTGTAATAAATTCCGAAGGGCGCACACAAAAGTAAGCCCCGCTGTGACTGGATCACGACGGTTTTCACCATTACCGCTGACGCTTATTCGGCCAGCGCACCCTGGATTTGCGGTGCCATCAGGCGCGTGCGCAGTGCAGCATTGATCAGCGTTTGATAGCCCTTGCCGCTCTGTTCGGACAGCGAACGGAACGTTTGCAGCACCTCGTCGTCGAGGTAAATGGTGATACGGGTCTTGCGCTTGACGGCACGAGTGACGGAAGCGGCGACGGTGCTGGACTGGATCGATTCGGTATTCATATGTTTACCCTGGCGTGGATCGTTGGACATGAGCGGGAGCCGCAGCCTGCAGTACCGCAGGCTTTCGACATCTTCACTATACGTATGTATGGACAGAGCGCCGCCGGAAAGCGACGAGATGCAGAATTCGGGGCCTGAAATGCATAAAACCGGATTGGGCGGGGGCGGCGGCGCTCGGGTAAGATGGCCACTTTTCCCCGATTCGGAGCGCCCCTCATGGCTGCAAGCAGTTTGCTGGTACTGATCGACGATATCGCCGCCATCCTCGATGACGTCGCCCTGATGAGCAAGGTGGCGGCCAAGAAGACCGCCGGCGTGCTGGGTGACGACCTGGCGCTCAACGCGCAGCAGGTGTCGGGAGTGCATCCGGAGCGCGAACTGCCGGTGGTGTGGGCGGTCGGGGTCGGGTCGCTGAAAAACAAGGCCATCCTGGTGCCATCGGCGCTGGCCATCAGCGCCTGGGCGCCGTGGGCCGTCACGCCGCTGCTGATGGTGGGCGGCGCCTATCTTTGCTACGAAGGCTGCGAAAAGCTGGCCCACAAATTTCTGCCGCACGACGGCGCGGCCGAAGCGGCCCACCATGACGACGTGGTCAAGGCGCTGTCGGACGCCTCGCTCGACCTGCTGGCGCTGGAAAAAGACAAGATCAAAGGCGCGGTGCGCACCGACTTCATCCTGTCGGCCGAAATCATCGTCATTTCGCTTGGCACCGTGGCCGGCCAGCCCTTGCTGCAACAGGCCACGGTACTGGGCGCGATCGGCATCATCATGACGGTCGGCGTGTACGGGCTGGTGGCGGCGATCGTCAAACTGGACGACCTGGGCCTGCATCTGTCCCAGGGCAGGGTCAGGGCCTTGCGCCCGCTCGGACGGGTCTTGCTGGCGGCCGCGCCCAAGGTCATGAAAGCGCTGACCGTGGTCGGCACCGCCGCCATGTTCATGGTCGGCGGCTCGATCCTGGTGCACGGCGTCCATCCGCTGCAGGCAGCGATCGAACACGCGGCGCAGGCGGCCGGCGCGCTGCCGGTCGCTGGCAAGCTGCTGGCGATGCTCACTTCCAGCGCGCTGGACGCGCTGGCCGGCCTGGTCGCTGGCGCCGTGGTGCTGCTGGGCGCCATGGGCATAACGGCGCTGGTCAAGCGTCTGCGCTGATGACGCGCGCCGTGGGCGAAAAGCCGCTGCGGCTGCTGCGCTGGTCGATCGCGCTGGTGTGGGTCGCCACTGCGCTCGCATCGGCCGCGCTGTATCCGCCGGCCAGCAGCTACCAGCTGCTCGAACGCAGCGGCGTGCCGGCCGCGTGGGCGCCGATGATGCTGTACGGGGCCGCTGGCCTGGACCTGCTGATCGGCTGCGCCATCCTGCTGCTGGCGCGCCGTCGCTGGCTGTGGCTGGCGCAACTGGGGCTGATCGGCTTCTACACGCTCGTCATCGCGATCAAGCTGCCCGAATTCCTGATCCACCCGTACGGACCGCTGACCAAGAATGTGCCGATGCTGGCCGCGATCTGGCTGCTGTACCAAAGCGAAGAAAAATAAATGGCATACCTGCTCGTCAAATGGCTGCACATCCTGTCGTCGACGTTCTTGTTCGGCACCGGCATCGGCTCGGCCTTCTACATGCTGTTCACCAGTTTGAGCAGGGACGTGCGCGCCATTGCCGTGGTCAGCCGCCAGGTGGTGCTGGCCGACTGGATCTTCACCTCGGTCAGCGGCGTGGTTCAGCCGTTGAGCGGCTTCTACCTGCTGTGGCTGGCCGGCTATTCGTGGCGCAGCGGCTGGGTGCTGTGGTCACTGGCGCTGTACCTGCTGGCAGGCGCCTGCTGGCTGCCGGTGGTGTGGATCCAGCTGCGCATGCGCGACCTGGCGCAAGCAGCCGCGCGCAATGGCGCGGCCGAACTGCCAGCGCAGTACTGGCGCTACCTGCGGAGCTGGGTAGCGCTGGGCCTCCCGGCTTTCATCGCACTGGTGATCGTATTCTGGCTGATGGTCGCCAAGCCCTCGTAGCAATCTCTCCTTCAAACCGGGGTCAGACTACCTAAGAAAATATAGGGTAGTCTGACCCCGGTTGTGGGGGAACTATTTCGATTGGGGGAGGTCCACGCGGAAGCAGCAGCCGCCGTCGGGGTTGGCCAGGCAGGTGACGTCGCCGCCGTGGTGGCGCGCGATCTGGCGCACCAGGCTCAGGCCCAGGCCGACCCCGCCCGCCGCTTCGCTCGCGCCCGGCAGCCGGTAGAACGGTTCGAATATGCGCTCGCGCTGATCCAGCGGTACCCCCGGTCCCCGGTCGCACACGTCCAGCCTCACGTGGCCATTCGCTTCGCTCAGACAGACGTTGACCGGCGTAGCGGCGCCGTGGCGCCGGGCGTTTTCCAGCAGGTTGCGTACCAGCCGGCGCAGCAGGCGCGCGTCGCCGCTCATGGTCAGCGCGTGCGTAGCGTCGAAGCCGGCGCCGGTGCGCGCGCATTCTTCGGCCACGATTGCGGTCAGGTCGAGCGCTTCGTGCGCAGCCCCGGCCTGCGCCTGGGCGTCGAGCCGGCTGGCCAGCAGCACTTCGTCGATCAGCTGGTCTAGCTCGCTGATGTTTTGATTCAGTTCGGCGCGCAGCGCGGGATTGGCTTGTCCCTGCATCAGTTCGACCGCCATCCGGATCCGCGCCAGCGGCGAGCGCAGTTCGTGCGAGGCGTTGGCCAGCAGGCTTTTCTGGGCGCTCACCAGCGCTTCGATGCGCCCGGCCGCTTCGTTGAAGCTGTGCGCCAGGCGACCGACTTCGTCGCGCCCTTCGACCGCGACCCGGGTCGCCAGCTGCCCGCTGCCCCATTGTTCGACGCTGCCTTGCAGCGTTTCGAGGCGCCGCGTCAGGCGCCGCACCACCGGGTAGGCGCCCATTCCTACCACTGCGCCGATCGCCGCCAGCATCAGCACGATGCTGATCTGGCCGCGCCGCGAGTGGTTGCGCCGGCACACCAGCGATCGCCCGTCGGGCAGCTTGAGGATGAAGCTGGCCATGTGGCCGTGGCGGTGGCCGCTCACGGCGTCGCCGGACGGCGGCGCCAGCGGCATGCCGGCCGACGCAATCGGCGTGCCGTCGGCGGCGAACAGCGCCATGTCGACATGCATCTTGGCGTGCCAGCGCGTCAGCGCGGCCTGCTGCTCGGCGCGCGGCGCGTCGGCCGGCGGCAGCATTTGCGCGGCCACTTCGGCCACCGTGTCAAAGCCGTTGCGCACCTGGTCCGGGTCAACCACAAGGTGGATCAGGGCGAACAGGCTGCCGGCCACGATCAGGCTGGCCAGCAGCGCGGCGTAGATGCGCACATACAGGCGCTCGCTCAATTTGCTAAGCATCTTGCACCTTGGCGAATACGTAGCCGGCGCCGCGAATGGTGATGATGCGGTGCGGTTGCTTGGGGTCGTCCTCGATGGCCGCGCGCAGTCGCCCGATGTGGACGTCGATCGAGCGGTCGAACGGTTCGAGCGCGGCGCCCTTGACCGCCTCGATCAGCTGTTCGCGCGAGAGCACGCGCCCGGCCCGTTCGGCCAGTGCCAGCAGCAGGTCGAACTGGTAGGCGGTGAGTACGCGCTCCTGGCCGTCCACGCGCACGATGCGCGCTTGCGGGTCGATCTCGAGGCGGCCAAATCGCAGGCCGGCCTGGGCCGGGTCGCCGCCCAGGTGCGGGCGGCGCAGCACGGCGCGCAAACGCGCCAGCAGTTCGCGCGGCTCGAACGGCTTGGGCAGGTAGTCGTCGGCACCCAGTTCCAGGCCGACCACGCGGTCGAACGGGTCGCCTTTGGCAGTCAGCATGACGATCGGAATCGAGGCCAGCGGTTCGGCCAGCGTGCGGATGCGGCGGCACAGTTCGAGCCCGTCGGCGTCGGGCAGCATCAGGTCGAGCAGCACCAGCGCGACCGGTTCGGCGCGAAGCAGTTCCAGCCCGGCCTTGCCGGTGGCGGCGTGCGTGACTTCAAACCCGTTCGATGCCAGGTAAGTGACGACCATGCCGGCCAGGCGCTGGTCGTCTTCGATCATGAGTATCCGTTGTGCCATGCCTGGGACCACCTTGTGTGACGTTGTCGAAAGGCCCCCAGAATACATGGCTTCACGGGAACGCAAAAGCGCGCATCAATGGTGCTGCATGCGTTTTTGCATATGCTCGGCGAAACGGGCGCGCTGTTCCGGGGTCAGAATATCGGCCGCTTCTTCCACCGCCGCCAGGATGCGCTTGCTGCACGCATCGAAGTGCTGCACCTGTTCCACCCGCAGCGCTTCCAGCGCGGCGCGGTCGATGGTCGGCTGCGTCAGCAGTTCGTGGGCTCGCTTGTGAGCCTCGTGGAACTGGGCGCGCATCGGCTTGAGATCGTTGAAGGCCGATTGCGCGATCTCGGTCAGGCGCGCCTTTTGCTGTGGCGTGGCGTCCGGTGCAACCTTGGCGATCATGTGCTCGATGTGCTTGGCCATGCTGGCCGGGTCCATCGCATGGTGGCGAGCGCCGTGCATGCCATGCATGCCGCCAAAGCCGTCGCCGTCGCCGGCAAAGCTGGCGCCGGCCAGGCCGGTGGCGCCCACTGCGGCGATCAGCGCTGCGCCGAAAATCCAGCGCCGCCCCGAGCTGCGCTTGGGGACGGCCGGGGAAGCGGGTGTGCTGTCTTGGTGCTGGTTCATGATGTTGCCTTTCTGGGTGAATGCAGGTCGAACAATTCGCGTGCATGGATTCACTATAGAAGCCCGTTCCGTCGGCTTGATGTCGCTACGGTAAAGAATTGTAAAGCGCGCCGCTTGTGTGTATTCCATATTTCCACTAACATGGAAACATTATGGAAACCAAACTCGTTCTGGCCGCGATGGCCGCCCTGGCCCAGGAATCCCGCCTGGCCACCTACCGCTTGCTGGTGCAGGCCGGCCCGTCCGGCATGTCGCCTGGAAAAATCAGCGAGCAGCTGGGCATTCCGGCCTCGTCGCTGTCGTTCCACCTGAAGGAACTGACGCACGCGCAGCTGATCGTGCCGCGCCAGGACGGGCGCTACATCCTGTATGCGGCCGATTTTTCCACCATGAACAATCTGATCGGCTTCCTGTCGGAAAACTGCTGCGGCGGTGTGCCTTGCTGTGCGGTGGCGCCATGACGCTGGCGCGGCGCCTGGCCGCCGAAGGCCTGGGCACGGCGGCGCTGCTGGCGGTGGTGGTCGGTTCGGGCATCATGGCCGAACGCCTGGCGGGCGGCAACGTGGCAGTGGCGCTGCTGGCCAATGCGCTGGCCACCGGTTGCGGCCTGCTGGCGCTGATCCTGATGTTCGGCGCCGTTTCCGCCCATTTCAATCCAGTGGTGACCTTGTCGGCCGCCTGGCAGGGCGAACTGGCGGCGCGCGAGGTGGCGCCGTATATTGCCGTGCAGATTGCCGGCGCGCTGGCCGGCGTGCTGGCCGCGCATGCCATGTTCGACCTGCCGCTGGTGACGCTGTCGCAGCACGTGCGCAGCGGGCCGGCCCAGTGGTTCAGCGAATTCGTGGCCACCTTTGGTTTGCTGGGCGTGATCATCGGCTGTTCGCGCAGCCGCCCGGCCAGCGTGCCGTTTGCGGTGGCGGCCTACATCGTGGCCGCTTACTGGTTCACCGCCTCGACCTCGTTCGCCAATCCGGCGGTGACGCTGGCGCGCGCCCTCAGCGACACCTTCGCCGGCATCCGTCCGCTTGACGCGCCCGGCTTCATCGTGGCCCAGCTGGCCGGCGCCGCCTGCGCCACGCTGCTGTTCGGCTGGCTGTATCGGCCGGCGCCGCGGTTTTCGTCCTGCTAGGTTCGCTACTTAACAGTTCGAAATGCCGTGTTGCGTTAAAGTAAACGCATGAATCCGGCCTTGAAAATGGAACGCAAGCGATATGCGATGTGGCGCATGGCCGAGGCACTGGCGCGCGCCATCCGCGCCTCCCGGCCGGCCGACAAGATCCAGGCCGCGCGCTGGGCTGCCGCGTGGGGCGTGGTCAGCGGCATACGTTCACCAGGCGTGCGGCTGCGGCGTACTGCATTGAGCGGCGGTTCACGCATCCATTGAATGCTATTTTCCGGCCTGTTCGTACCAGGCCAGTATGCGTTGGTATTCCGCTTCCATCGCTTCATATGAACTGCCGTCCGGCATCAGGTTATGCCCGGCATTGGGCACGCGCCGGATGCTGACGTCGCGCCCGGCGGCCAGCAGCTCGCTGGCCATCACTTCGGTCGACAGGATCGGCACGTTGTGGTCCTGCATGCCGCTGGCGATGTAGACCCTGGCAGCGCTCTTGAGCAGATTGGCGCTAGCCGAGGCGCGGAAGAAACTGCTCCACCGTTTGAAACTATGCCCCCAGGCAAAGTCGGTTCCGCTGTCCGGTTTGGCGTAAATCTGCTTGCGCGTCACTTCGAGCGCGTCCAGCCGGGCACTGGCGCCGCTGTCGCCGCCCGGGCCCTGGTAGGCGCCCAGCACGAAGTCGTACAGCTGGGTCGCGCCGCTGCCGCCCAGCAATGCCACGTCGCTCACCTGGGGATCCAGGCCGGCCAGCGCGGCCGCTGTCGTGGCGCCTTCGGACACCCCCACCACCAGCGCGCGGCGGGTGTCGACCCACGGCAACTGGCGCGCGTGCGCCAGCGCCAGGCGCACATGGCGCACCCAGCTGTCCAGCGCGAAATAATCATTGAACTCGCGCGGGCAGGCCGTTGCCGTGCCGTCGTTGTAGGGGTGCTCCTTGGGCGCGTATGGCTTGTTGACCACCATTACGGCGTACTTGCCTTGCAGCGCCCAATCGATATAGCCAAAGATGTTCGAGGAGCGCTTGCCGGGCGTGTCGAGACCGGCGAACACTGGCATGCAGCCCGATCCCTGCAATAGCAAAATCAGTGCGGCCGGTTGCGCGGTTTTGGAAATGAAGTACTCGACCTCGGGGCCACCAGGCTGGACCAGCTTGAACTGCTGGACTTCGGTCTTGCCGATATTGAACGAACTGGTCGCACCGTGCGCTACGCCAGCTAGCAACACGCTCGCCGTGCACAGCGTGCGCAAGAAATTCAGGGCCGTCATCGCATCCCAATAAAATAGTCAAAGATGCAAAATTGTGCGCTGGCAATGAGGCACTGTCAATGCGGCGTGGCAGTCTTCCCATGGGCGATCTGATTTTCGCGCGGCAACACGATACCGTTCTTGAACGCCGTCATTTCCGCGAGGATGGAAATGGCAATTTCCGCTGGCGACTTGCTGCCGATATAGATGCCTACCGGGCCGTGCAACCTGGCCAGCTGGGCCTCGCTGACGTCAAATTGCGCCAGCCGCTCGCGCCGTTTGGCATTGTTGCTGCGCGATCCGATCGCGCCCACATAGAAGGCGTCCGACTTGAGCGCCTCCATCAGCGCCAGGTCATCGAGCTTGGGATCGTGCGTCAGCGCCAGCACGGCGCTGCGGCGATCCAGTTTCATCTCGAGCACCAGGTCGTCCGGCATGGCATGCACCAGTTCCACCTGCGCCAGGTCCCAGCCGGCCCGGACATCTTCGCGCGGATCGCAGACCACCACGTGATAATCCATGCCGATCGCAATTTGCGCCAGGAAGCGCGACAGCTGGCCGGCGCCGATGATCAGCAAACGCCAGCGCGGGCCATGCAGCGTGGTCACAGCGTTGTCGCAGACGTCGATGGTGTCGCTGGCGCATCCAGTGCCCAGTTCCACCGCGCCGCTGTGCAAATCAAGCCGGCGCGCCACCAGTTCATGGCGCGCCAGGCGCTCCAGCAATGGGGCGATGCGGCTGGCGGCCGACAGCGGCTCGATCAGCAATTCGATGGTGCCGCCGCAGGGCAGGCCGAAGCGATGCGCTTCGTCGGCCGTGATGCCATAGGCGACGATCTGCGGCAGTTGCCGGTTCATCCCGTGTTGGCGCACATGGGCGATCAAGTCATCCTCGATGCAGCCACCGGACACCGATCCGACCACGCAGCCATCGTCGGCGATGGCCAGCATCGCCCCTGGTGGACGGGGACTGGAACCCCAGGTCTTGATGACGGTGACCAGTTCGCAGCGGCGCTCGTCAGCGATCCATAGCGCCGCCGTCTTGAGCACTTCAAGGTCTATGCTGTCCATGTTCTCAAATCTTCAGGAAAATCCACGTCACGATGAATGCCCGGGTCGTCGACCTCGACTTCGGTGACGGGCCACTCGCGCAGCAAGCTGCGCGCGCCTGCGTCACCGCCTAGCTTGAGCAGGCGTCCCAAATGGGTGCGGCCAAAGGCTACCGGATTGCCGCGCCGGCCCTGGCACAGCGGCGCAGCAATGTCGGCGCCATTGGCAAGGGCCGCCAGCAGGGCGCGCACGGTCGCCGTTTGCACATGCGGCATGTCGCCCAGCGCGATGACCCAGGCCGCGGCATCGCGGGTCTGTTCGAGCGCATGCACCAGCGAGGCCCCCATGCCCTGATCGGCATCCGGGCAGGTGCTCACGCGGCAGCCAAGCGCGCGCAATTGCGAGGCCACCTCCGCCGCGCCGGGGCGCACCACGGCCAGGACATCGGTGAGCGCGCCCAATAGCGCGCCGGCCGCGCAGGCCACCACGACTGCATCGCGGCCAGGCACTGCGGCCATCAGCTTGTTGGCCGCGCCGTCCGGATCGAAGCGCGCACCGCGTCCTGCCGCAAGCAGGATGCCGGCCACGCGCGCTTGCGCCGTCACCGGCCTTACGCCGTCGCTGCCAGGTCGAACGGCAGCTTGCGCAAGCGTTTCCCGGTCAGCTTGAAGATGGCGTTGGCAAACGCCGGCGCCAGTGGCGGCAGGCCCGGCTCACCCATGCCGGTCGGCGCTTCCGCTGACGGCACGATGTGCACCTCGATGTGCGGCATGTCGCTCATGCGCGCCACGGTGTAGTCGTTGAAGTTCTGCTGCTGCACCACGCCGTCCTTGAGCGTGATGGCGGCGCCCGGCAAGGTCGTACCCAGGCCCATCAGCGCCGCACCCTGGATCTGCGCCTCGATCGTCAACGGATTGATCGCCATATTGCAGTGCACGCCGGCGGTGACGCGGTGCAGGCGCGGCACGCCGTTCTTGACCGATGCCGTCACCACGTAGGCGATCACGGAATTGAACGATTCATGCAGCGCCACGCCCCAGGCCTGGCCTTTTGGCAGCGCCTTCTTGCCATAACCCGATTTGGCCACTGCCAGGTCCAGTGCCGCCAGGTGGCGCACGTGCTTTGGTCCCATCAGCTGCTTGCGGTAAGCCACCGGATCCATTTTGGCAACGTGGGCCGCTTCGTCGATCAGCGTTTCCATCACGAACGCGGTGTGGGTCGAGCCCACCGAGCGCCACCACAGCACCGGCACATTGGTCTTGACCGCGTGGATCGACAGGTTCAGCGGCACCTCGTACGGCTTGCCCATGCCTTCGACCATCGTCACGTCGACGCCGTCCTTGACCATCATCGATTCGAATGGCGTGCCGGTGGTGATCGACTGGCCGACGATGGTGTGGTTCCAGGCCACGATGCGGCCCTTGTCGTCCAGCCCCAGTTCGGCCCGGTGCACATGCGAAGGGCGGTAGTAGCCACCCTTGATATCGTCCTCGCGGCTCCAGATCACTTTCAGCGGTCCGGATTTGCCGGCCGCCCGGTACGCCTTGGCGACGTTGACCGCTTCGACCAGATAGTCCGAAGTTGGCACCGCGCGGCGCCCGAAACCGCCGCCCGCCATCATCGTATGCAGCGCCACCCGGTCCGGCTTGAGGCCGGCGGTGGCGGCGATGGCGCCCTGGTCGATGGTCTGGAATTGCGAACCGGCCCACACGGTGCAGCGCTCTGGCTGGAGGTCGACAACGCAATTGAGCGGCTCCATCGGCGCGTGCGCCAGGTAGGGAAATTCGTAGACCGCGGTGATCTTGTGCGGCGCGCCCTCCAGTTGGGTGGTGTCGGCCTTCAGGTGCGGCGTGCCGGGCGTCTGGGCCAGCGCCTTGTAATGCGCCAGCTGCTGCTCGCTGCTGACTTTTTCGACGGCGCTGCTGTCCCACTCGATCAGCAAGGCGTCGCGCCCCTGCTTGGCCGGCCAGTAGCCGTCGGCGATCACGGCCACGCCGCTGCCGCCACGGTCGGTCGGCACTTCCAGTACCGCGATCACGCCCTTGATTTGGGTCGCCTTGCTGGCGTCAAGCTTGGCCACTTTGGCGCCAAACACGGGCGCGCGGGCCACCAGCACGACTTTGGAATCGGGCGCCTTGAAGTCCATGCCGAACTGCTGCTTGCCGGTCGATTTGGCGCGCGCGTCGAGCCGCTTGACGGGTTTGCCGATGATACGGAAATCCTTGGGGTCCTTGAGCGTGACCTTGGCCGGCACCGGCTGCTTCATGGCGGCGTCGGCCAGCGAACCGTAGCTCGCCTTTTGCCCGGCCGGCCCGATCAGCATGCCCTTGGCGGTCTTGATGCTCTCGGGCGCCACCTGCCACTGCTCGGCGGCGGCCGCCACCAGCATGGCGCGCGCGCGGGCGCCAATTTCGCGGTACTGCATGAACGAATGGTTGATGCTGCCCGAGCCGCCCGTCATCTGGATGCCGAACGCGGGATCCTTGTATTGCTCGCCGGCGCTGGCCAGTTCGCCGCGCATCTGCGACCAGTCGGCATCGAGCTCCTCGGCGATCAGCATCGGCAGCGCCGTTTGCACGCCCTGGCCAAATTCCAGGCGATTGATCTGCACCGTCACGCTGTTGTCTGGCGCGATGCGCAAGAAGGCGTTCGGTTCATAGACTTTGGCAGGCGCTTGCGCATAGGCAAAGCGGTTCGCGCCGGGAACAAAGAAGCCCAGCACCAGGCCGGCGCTGGCGGCCTTCATGAAGCCGCGCCGCGTCGTGCCTGCGCCAGGCGCCGGGTCCATCGTGTGCTGGTCAAGCCATTCGATACGCATGACGCTCTCCTTTAGGCGATGGTTTTGGCGGCGTCCTTGATGGCGGCGCGGATGCGTTGATAGGTGCCGCAGCGGCAGATATTGCCGCTCATGGCGCTATCGATGTCGGCGTCGGTGGGCGCCTTGTTGGCGCGCAGCAGCGCCGTCGCGCTCATGACCTGGCCGCTCTGGCAATAGCCGCATTGCGGCACGTCGTGCCTGACCCAGGCCACCTGCACCGCGCGCCCGACCTTGTCGGACTCCATTGCTTCAATAGTGGTGATTTTTTGGCCGACGGCGGCGGAAATGGGCGTCACGCACGAGCGTATCGGCTGCCCGCCCAGGTGCACGGTACAGGCGCCGCATAGCGCCGCGCCGCAACCGAATTTGGTCCCGGTCAGGTTCAGGTTGTCGCGCAAGGCCCACAGGATGGGTGTCGACGGGTCGGCATCGACCTGCATCTGTTTGCCGTTGATATTCAAGGTGATCATCCTGGAACTCCAATCTAGGGGGAACTGGCAGTCGGTATAGTGCACCGCTTTTTTGCAAAGATCAACGACGCCGGCGCGTCAGACAGGATCGACCCGCAGTTCCTTGTAACCGGATGCAGGATCGTGCACGCGGCTAAAACGCTGCCCTGGTAGCAGCGCGACCAGGATTTCGGCGGTGGTGCGCACCACGCAGCCAGCTTCGACGTGGCCGCCCGTCACCGCGCCGTGTGCATCGGACACGCTGATGTGCAGGTGTACGCCGTCTGGCGACAGGGTGCCGGCCAGCGTCAATATTTCCAGGTCGCCGCGCAGTTCGGTGGCGTGCGCCATGCCGGCGAAGCGGATGCGCGCCACGCTCAGGCTGCCGATGGCCTGCAGCACGAAGCCGGCCGTGGCGCCGTGCGCGGCCAGCACCGCTTCAAGTGCGGCGCGCAAGTCTTGCTGGGGCGCCAGGCGCAAAGGCAGGGCGTGCATGAACTTAGCCGACCTGCACTTTGACGAAGCGCAGTTCGCGGCTGGCCGCAAAACCCAGGTTTTCGTACAGTTCCCACGCTTTCTTGTTACTGGCGCTCACATGCAGGAAAGGGATGTCGCCGTCGTTGATGATGGCGTTAGCGAGCTGGGCAATCAAACGCCCCGCGTGGCCCTGGCAGCGGTCTTCCGGATGGGTGCACACGGCGCTGATTTCGCGATAGCCGCTGCAAGCGAGGCGCTGCCCCGCCATGGCGCGCAGCCGGCCCAGGCCATGCACGCCGATGTACTTGCCCAGCTCCCTGGTGCGGGCCCGGAAAAACTCCGGATACACGAGCGCGGTCAGTTCCAGCATCTGCGCCAGGTCGGCCTGGCCCAGCGGCGGCGCCTCGGCCTGCGCCATCGCCGGCGGCGCGCCGTCGTGCACCATTTGCAGCACCTTTGACTCGCCCAGCACCGTCCAGCGCTTGGGCAGCGCCGGGATGGTACCGAGGAAGTAGATGGTTTCGCCGGCCGTCACGCCGGCGCTCGCGGCAATTTCGGCGCCGTCCTGTTCGACCGCGCAGAACGGCGCCACATCGGGCGCAAAGCGCTTGAGCAGGCCGTGGGTCCGGGCGAAACCGGCATGCGTGCTGGTGAGCGAGGCCCACATCGGATTGGCGAGGTTATCGTGCATGCCCCATTGTCGCAAACTTTATGCCGTTTGGGGCAGCTTGCGCATGGCCAGCAGGTAGCCGACGCCCAGGAAGCGGGTCAGGCGAAAACGCTCGGTGAGCGGATTGTAGGCCAGGCCGCGCTGCTCGCACAGTGTCAGGCCGGCGCCGTTGGCAATGGTCAGCAATTCGGCCGGCTTGATGAAACGGCGGTATTGGTGGGTCCCGCGCGGCAGCAGGCGCAACACCCGTTCGACGCCGATGATGGCCATCAGGTAGCTCAAGGGGTTGCGGTTGATGGTGGAGAAAAATACCCAGCCGCCCGGCTTGGCCATGCTGGCGCAAGCGGCGATGACGGCCGCCGGATCGGGCACATGTTCCAGCATTTCCATGCAGGTGACCAGGTCGTACTGCCCGCCATGCCCCTCGGCCCAGTTTTCGGCGCAAGTCTCGGCATAGTGCACGTCGACCTGCTGCAACTGGGCGTGCTGGCGCGCGATGCGCAGCGGCTTGCCGGCCAGGTCGATGCCGGTCACGCGCGCGCCGCGGCGCGCCATCGCTTCGGCCAGGATGCCGCCGCCGCAGCCGACATCAAGCACCGCCTTGTGTTCGAGCGGGCACAGGCCAGCTATCCATTCCAGGCGATGCGGATTAATCCGGTGCAGCGGTTTGAATTCGGAATTTTCGTCCCACCAGCGCGCCGCCAATGCGTTAAAGCGCGCCAGTTCGGCCGGATCGGCGTTCTGTGTGGATGCTGTGGAGGTTTGCATATGGGTTCCAGTAAAAGGGGGGAAAAGCTTACCAGTGGCCGCGCCGGCGGTTCCAGTTATACAGGCGGCGCGCTGCGAAGCGGTACAGCGGCCCGGTCAGCCAGGCGAAGGGACGCACCAGCGATGCCAGCCAGCGCTGGCCGCGCGTGTTTGACCACAGCAAAGTGAACGCCCGGTCGCCCACATGCCAGCGGCCGGCGCCGTCGCGCACGTGCAGCTGTTCGCGCAACGCTTCGAGATCAATCCCCAAGTTCCTCGGCCAGTTCCGGCTGCGCCTACACATCGACCCAGTCGATCGCGCAGGTGGGCGTCTGGCCGTGCTGCCAGGCGATGCCGAACTGTCAGCCGGCGAGATCGCGGCGCGCTTCGACATGACCAAGCCGTCGCTGTCGAAGCATTTGAAGATCCTGGAATCGGCCGGCCTGATCGCCAGCGACAAACGGGGACAGTTCGTGTTCTACCGGCTGCAGGGCGACAACCTGGCCAAGACGCTGGCCTCGTTCATGCAGGCGGTGTGCCCGGTCTCGCAAGGCTTGAAGAAGGAAAGCCGCGCGCTGGCGGCCAAGAAGAAAAGCGCGCCCTAGGCGGCGATAAATTCCATCGTCCAGTTGGTTTCCCAGGTGGCCCCCGCGTCGCCCGAAAAAGCCTGTTCCCAGCGCGGGTTGCAGCCCGGCGTGGCAGTCCAGGTGAAGCGCACCTTGATCGGCTGGCCGTGCAACACGTCGTCGGCGAAAAAGCGCCCGACGTGATCCGAAAATTTGCCCACCACCGGCACGTCCAGGCTGCCCGGATTGCGCCCGTCCAGCCACCAGATCGACCAGGTGCCAGCTGCGGCGCAATACGAACGCATGGCTGCCGCGCGCACGCTGCCTTCCGGGAAGTTGAGCACATTGTCTTCCAGGTTGCCAAAGCCGCCCAGGATGTGCTTGGTCGATGACAGGCCGTCGAATTCGGTCCACTCGCTGCAGCCGGCCAGGCGCTGGTTCAGGCGCCGGTGCTGCACGCGCCACTGGCCGATGATGAAGTCGAAATCCTTGGGAGCATCGGGATGGGCCGGCAGGGGCATGGTCGTGTCAATCGCGTGGTAAAGCCGACATTTTGGCGTATTGCAGCCGCAACAGCAATGCGCCCCACGCCAGGCCGGCCAGCATCACCAGCACGCCCAGCACAAAGCTGGTGCGCGCCAGCGCTTGGGTGTGCTCGAGCAGGTGCAGCATGGTCAAGAGGTTGCCCCAGTCGTGCGACGCTTCGCCGCCGCCGCCCACCAGCGGCAGGTAACGGTGGACGGCGTCGGCGATGTACGGCGCCAGGTCAACCAGGCTCTGGCCGCTCCACCACAGCATGACGGCGGCGCCAAAGGTGTCGCGCTGCTTGACGATGAACGCGACCATCAGGCCGAGCGGCATCAAGACCTGGAACAGGCTGCCGCCGAGGATGGTCATGAAGCGCCCGAAGGGCATGAACAGCACGTGGCCGAATTCATGGAACGGCAAGATCATGTTGTGCAGGAAGGAGCCGCCGATGATCTCCCAGTTGATGCCGTGCAGCGTGAACCAGGCGGTCCACAGCGCCAGCGCGCACCAGGCCAGGCCACGGGCGCCAACAGTGATGCCATCGAGCGCCGGCGGCAGCTCCAGCAGGCGCGACGTGAGTTGCCCGCCGCGCTGCGGCACCGGTTCAATCTCGACCGGCACCCTTTGTTGGCGATCCAGGAATTTTTGATACGCGATGCCGCAAGCCGGGCACACGCCGGCATGGATGTGGGCGTCGCTCGGCAAGCGTTGGTAACTGCATTTGGGACAGGTGCTCAGGGCCATGCCTGACAGGCTAGCGCGTTGGCGTCACTGTTGCAACCACGCAGGCTTGTCCAGGTCGGTGTAGCACCACGCCGCCGCCCGCGCACGGTTGGAACGGGCACGCTGCGATGCCTGCAGCACGGCCTTGCGGCGCTGCGTTCCGTTCGGGGCAGCCGCATGGGCGGCCAGTTCGGTTTGCGACAGCACCAGCGCCAGGCGCTGCAGCTTGCGTGCCATCAGCGGCGCGAGCAAGCCGCAGATGGCCATCAGGGTAATGATCAATTGTTGCATGGAAGCCTCCAGTTCGATAAAGAACAGCTTATGCCTTGCGCGCCGGACTTTCCGTACGGTATCGCGCTTAAAACAATACAAAATAAAGATGTATCAGCAATGTTTCCAAGGGCATAATTGCAACTTCTTGCATGTGGAGCCCGGGCCCAGGAGTGCGTGATGACCACCGATTTCAATTTGCTGATTCTGAACGAAGCGCCCGGCGGCATTATCGTCACCACGCAAAAGCGCATCGTGGTGCACTGGACCCGTGGCGCCGAAGCGATCTTCGGCTACAGCAGCGAAGAAGCAATCGGCCAGTCGCTCGACACCTTGACCGGGCATACGCCCACGCAGCATCACGGCAGCGGCTTGTTGCAAGACTTGCTGGACAAGGGCAGCTGCGATTACGAAGGCTTGCGCCGCAAAAAAGATGGTTCGCTGGTATACGTGGACGTGTCCTCCAAAGCCATCTACACGCAGAAGGGCCAGATCGAATTCATCCTCTCGAGCGAACGCGACATCACCCAGTTGAAGGCGCTGCGCGACGCCAAGCTGATCGAGGCGAAATACCGCGACCTGCTCGAGTCGACCCCGGATGGCATCGTGATTGCCAATTCCACCGGCCGCATCGTGCTGGCCAATACCCAGGCTGAAAAGCTGTTCGGCTATTCGCCCGGCGAATTGCGCGGCCAGCTGATCGAAGTGTTGCTGCCGGTGCGCCTGCGCGGCCCGCACGTGGGCCACCGCACCAACTATTTCGGCCAGCCGCGCACCCGCACCATGGGCGCCGGGCTGGAGCTGTATGGCTTGCGCAAGGACGATATCGAGTTCCCGGTCGAGATCAGCCTGTCGCCGATCCAGACCGAGGAAGGCACGCTGGTGATGAGCGCGATTCGCGACATCACCGAGCGCAAGAAGGCCGAACAAAAGTTTCGCGGCCTGCTCGAATCGGCGCCGGACGCGATCGTCATCGTCAACCGCCAGGGCGAAATCGTGCTGGTCAATTCACAGACGGAAAAGCTGTTCGGCTATCCGCGCGTCGAACTGCTGGGCAAGAAAATCGAGATCCTGATCCCCAAGCGCTTCGGCGACAAGCATCCGGCGTTTCGCGCCAGTTTTTTCGACGCGCCCCGTCCGCGCAACATGGGCGCCGGACTGGAGCTGTACGGCATGCGCCGCGACGGCTCCGAGTTTCCCGTGGAAATCAGCCTGTCGCCGCTCGACACCGAAGACGGCATGCTGGTGTCCTCCGCGATTCGCGACATCACCGAACGCAAGCTGATCGAGCGGGCGCTCAACGAGAAAAAGATCGAGCTGGAAAAAGCCAATTTCGCCAAGGACCGCTTCCTGGCCAGCATGTCGCATGAACTGCGCACGCCGCTCAACGCGATCCTGGGCTTTTCCCAATTGCTGGCCAACGAGTCGCTGCCGACGACCGCCGACCAAAAGAAGAAATTCACGCAAAACATCCTCACCGCCGGCCACCACCTGCTGACCTTGATTAATGAAATCCTCGACCTGGCCAAGATCGAATCGGGCACGCTGGCGCTGTCGATGGAAGCGGTGGAACTGGCGTCCATCGTGCAGGAGTCGCGCGCGATGACCGAGGCGATGGGCGAGCAGCGCGGCATTCGCATGCTGTTTCCCCACAAGATAGACCAGTTTGTGCTGGCCGACCGCACCCGTCTCAAGCAAGTGATCCTGAACCTGGTGTCGAACGCGATCAAGTACAACCGCGACATGGGCATGATCGTGGTCGAGGTGCAGAGCGGCGCTAGCGGCCGGGTGCGCATTTCGGTGCGCGACACCGGCGCCGGCCTGGCCAAGGAACAGGTCGATGCGCTGTTCCAGCCGTTTAACCGGCTGGGCCAGGAAGCCGGCACCGAGGAAGGCACCGGCATCGGGCTGGTGGTCACCAAGCGCCTGGTGGAATTGATGAACGGCCAAATCGGGGTCAGCAGTTCGCTGGGCATCGGCAGCATGTTCTGGATCGAATTGCAGGGCGCCGAACCGCCGTCCCTCCCGGTGAGCGCGCGCAGCGCCGCGCCGCCGGCCAGGATACGGCACACGCCGGACTCGCCGGCCAGCCTGCTCTATGTCGAAGACAACCAGGTCAATTTGCGGCTGATCGAAGACATCCTGGGACTGCATACCAATTTGCATTTGCTCACGGCCACCAACGCCACCGACGGCATTGCGCTGGCGCGCGCGCATTTGCCGCACGTGATCCTGATGGATATGAATTTGCCGGGCATGAGCGGCGCCGAAGCCCAGCGCATCTTGCGCGATGACCCGGACACGGCCGATATCCCGGTCATTGCGCTGACCGCCAACGCGATGCCGCGCGACGTGAAGGCGGGCATGGAAGCGGGCTTTTTCCGCTACATCACCAAGCCGGTCGACATCGACGAACTGATCGACGCGATCCATTGCGCGCTGGCGGCCAACGCTGCGCAGTAAGCGGCCCGGCGCCGGTTTTGGCGAACATTATTCTACGCCCAACTTTTAGCGTGTCTAGACGCGCTGAGCAACAACTGTGTATTTATTCCAATCGCATATCTTTTTCGGAAAAATAGTTATAGATTGGCATTCCTCTACCTGTTTCATTCCTTTGCGCTAAGCGACACATCTCTCGATGTTGGCAGCTGCACCGCCAAACGAAAGATGCCTGTTTGCCAGCATTGTTTTAATGTACATGACTGGGAAGCCGAAAATGACAAAAACAAAGGCAAGTCGTTTCTTCTCGCTGCTCGCTTGCAGCGCCATTCTGAGCTGCAACAGCAGCTGGGCGCAGGGCACGCCACCCGTCGGCGCCGAGCTGGCGGTCCAGGTCAATGAATTCCGCTTCACCGGCAATAGCGCCATCAGCAGCGCCGACCTTGCCTCGCTGCTGAAAAACTTCCCCGGGCGCAGCTTGACGATGGAACAGTTGACCCGCGCCGCCGAAGAGGTGCAATCGCTGTACCGCGCGCGCGGCTGGTTCCTGGCGCGCGCCTACCTGCCGCCGCAGGGCACCCGCGATGGCGTGGTGGAGATCGCCATCCTGGAAGGCAGGCTCGACCAGGTCAGCGTGGTGGTGGCGCCTGGCGCGCCCATCAGCGCCGCCAGCGCCGAGGCCATCGTGCACACCTTCCTGCACCGCGGCGACATGGTCACCGAGGGCGCCATTGAGCACCCGCTGCTGCTGCTGCGCGACGTGCCGCGGGTGGCGGCCAAGTCGGTGCTCGAACCGGGCGGCACGCTCGGTAGCGCCAACCTGGTGGTCAACGTCGGCACCGACCCGGCGCTGAAGGTCATCAGCGGGCGCGTCGAGCTGGACAACTACGGTACGCGCGCCACCGGGCGCACCCGCCTGACCGGCGAAGTGAACATCAACAATCCCTACGGCCTGGGCGACCAGCTCTCGCTGCGCGCATTCATCGCCAATGCGCATGGCAATACCTTCGGCCGTGCCAGCTACACGCTGCCGCTCGGCCCGTGGGGCGGCCGGGTCGGCCTGTCGCTGGCGCGCCTGAACTACCAGCTGGGCGAGGAATTTACCGCCCTCAATCCGACTGGCGTGGCCAACGTGGTTTCGCTCAACAGCAGCCTTCCGCTGCTGCGCAGCAAGGACGCCAATCTGCTGGCGCAACTGGTGCTCGAGCACAAAAAACTCACCGACGAAATCGAACTGCTGGGCACCAAGGAAACCTCGTCGCTGGGCGCGGCGACCATGTCGCTCAACGGTGACTGGCGCGACAGCGCCGTCAGCACCAACCAGGTCAGTCTGGCCATCGGCCATGGCAAGCTGACCTTCGACGACCCGCTGCGCCAGGCCAACGACGCCTCGCCGGCGGTCGGCCTGCACCAGGCCGGCAACTACACCAAGAGCACGCTGAGCGCGCGCCGCACGCACCAGCTGGGCGACGCCTGGCAAGCGGTGATGAGCCTGTCAGCGCAAATGGCCAACAAGAATTTGCCCGGTGCTGAAAGACTGGCGCTGGGCGGGCCGACCAGCGTGCGCGCCTTCCCGCTGGGCGAAGTGATTGGCGACCAGGGCTATTCGATCACGCTGGAAATGCAGTACGCCATGCCGGCGCTGCAGTTCGATGGCTGCAGCGCGGCGGCGATCGGCTTTTACGACTTTGGCCGCGTCAAGATCAACCACAGCAATCCGGCGGCCTACTTTGGTTATGACAAGCGGGCCATCGGCGGCCCGGGCATCGGCCTCAATCTCGATTGCAGCACCGGCCTGATGCTCAGGCTGGGCGTGGCCACGCCGACCCAGGGCAAGGTCGCAGGCGGCAGCGGGTCCCGCGCCTGGATCATGGCCGGCTACGGCTTCTGATAAAAAAATTGCAGGGCCTGCCTAGTGGGCCGCCCTGCCGCGTCTCGTCACCATGTCTCTCCAGAAGGAATGACCATGTTTAACGCCGCCAATGCCACTACCCAGTCCGCCGCCAGCCAGCCCGTGCGCCGCTTCACCCGCTTCGTGCGCACCTCGCTCAAGCCGGTCATCTTCAAACTGTCGCGCAAGATCAGCGTGACCTATTGGCCGAACCGGCGCCGCACCATCAGCCTGGTGCTGGCGGCCATGCTCAGCAGCTTCGTGCCAGCCTTCGTGCACGCCGCGCCCACCGGCGCCCAGGTGATCAACGGCGTGGCCAAAGTCATCAAGGCCAGCAGCACCACCACGCTGGTCAACCAGAGTTCCCAATCGACGATCATCAACTGGCAAAGCTTTTCGATCGGCGCCGGCGAGCTGGTGCGCTTCAACCAGCCGAACGCCAATGCGGTTGCGCTCAACCGCGTGATCGGCTCCGACCCGAGCCGCATCTACGGCTCGTTGCAGGCCAATGGCCACGTGTTCCTGGTCAATAACGCAGGCGTGTATTTTGCCCCCGGCGCCCAGGTCGACGTCGGCGGCCTGGTGGCCACCAGCATGGACATCAGCAATGCCAACTTCATGGCCGGCAAGTACACCTTCGAGGCCGGCGCCAACGCCGGCAGCGTGGTCAACGAAGGCCAGCTGCGCGGCAGCTACGTGGTGCTCAGCGCACCCAAGGTCAGCAATGCCGGTTCGATCACCACGACCGGCGGCAGCACCGTGCTGGCAGCGGGCGCTCGGGTGCACATGGACCTGGACGGCACGCAACTGGTGAGCCTGTCGGTGGACGCGGCCACGGCCGACGCCGAAGTGCGCAATTCGGGCAGCATCAGCGCCGACGGCGGCAAAGTATTCATGACCGCGCGCTCGGCCAACGCCGTGCTCGACACCGTCATCAACACCAGCGGCGTGGTACGCGCCAATACGCTGCACAACGTCAATGGCGAAATCGTCATCGATGGCGGCGCGGCCGGCATCACGGCCGTCAGCGGCACCTTGCAGGCCAGTGGCGAGACTGGCGGCAGCGTCAAGGTATTGGGCGACAAGGTGGCCTTGAATGCCGGCGCCCGCATCGACGTGTCGGGCGTCAGCGGCGGCGGCCAGGCGCTGGTGGGCGGCAATTTCCACGGCGCCGGCAGCGAACGCAATGCCAGCATGACCTATGTCGACCAGAACGCCAGCATCAACGCCGACGCCACCGGTGCCGGCAACGGCGGCAAAGTGGCCGTCTGGTCCAACCAGCACACCACTTACGCCGGCAGCATTTCGGCCAGGGCCGGCGCGCGCGGAGGCGATGGCGGCTTCGTCGAAACCTCGGGCAAGCAGACGCTGGCCTTCCGCGGCAAGGTCGACACCAGCGCCGCGCGCGGCAAGACCGGCACGCTGCTGCTGGACCCGAACGACATCACCATCAGCAACCTGGCCGGCACGATTGCCGACAACGGCAGCGGCACCTTCAGTTCGGCCACCAACAGCAGCTCGATCGTGTCGGTGGCCGACATCATTACCGCCTTGACCACCAATAACGTCAGGATCGACACCACTTCGGCTGGCGGCACCGGCAACGGCAACATCTCGGTGGCGTCCGCGCTTATTTACAACAAGGCCAACAGCCTGACGCTGGCCGCCGAAGGCGCCATCACCGTCAACGCCGGCATCAGCAACACCGGCAGCGGCGGCCTGAACCTGTGGGGCAACGGCAATATCGGCATCAATGCGCCGATCTCGCTGGCCGGCGGCGCTTTGCATATCGCCGGCTATGCCGGTGGCGCCAGCAATGCCAACACCATCCTCAACGCCAACAGCATCAGCACCGCCGGCGGCAACGTGACGATGCAGGCGAGCAGCGTGATTCAGACCGGCGCCATCGACAGCGGCAGCGGCCTGATCAACTTGCGCGCCAACAACGACGTGACCATCAGTGGCGCGCTCAGCACCACCGACGCCAGCACCAGCGCGATCATCATCAATGCCGGCGCCAACCAGGCCGCTGGCACCTCGTTCGGCGGCAACGTCACCGTGAGCGGCGCCGGCAGCATCAGCATGGGCGCGGGCGGGCGCGCCACGCTGTATGGCGGCTCGGTGGCCGGTTCTAGCGGGCTGACCACGTTCATCGGCGCCAACAGCGGCCACTTCCGCTACAACAGCGATGAAAGCAGCACCAATTTCTCGGCCGCGCTGGGCGCCGGCACCTATGCGGTGTACCGCGAATCGCCTACCCTGACGCTGATCGGCACCTACGTTCAGGTGTACGGCAGCCTGGACCCGACCGCGGCCACCGTCACCGGCCTGGTCAACGGCGATACGCTGGCCCAGGCGCTGTCGACCCAGGGCACGCTCAACCTGGCCACGGCCACCACCTCGGCCTCCGGCCTGCGCGTGGCCGGCACCACCGCCACCAGCGTCACCGGCGGCGTCGACCAGCTGGGCTATACGCTGGTGCAAAGCGCCGGCACGCTGACCGTCACGCCCAAGACGCTGAACATGTCGGGCTTGTCGGTGCCTGCCAGCCGCGCTTACAACGGCACCACCAGCGCGGTCGTCAGCGGCAGCGGCGCGTTCACCTTCGAGGCGGTCGGCAGCGGCAACAGCGCCGACGGCAAGTCCTATACCGGCGACCTGCTGTCGATCGCCGGCGTGGCCACCGGCACCTACAACAATGCGCACGTGGCCGGCGCCACCACCGTTACCTTCGGCAACCAGACGCTGGCCGGCGCTGACGCGGCCAACTACAGCTTCGTGATCCAGGCGCCGGTAGCGGCCACGATCACGCCGGCGCTGCTGACGTCGACGCTGACCAACGCCGGCATCACCAAGGTCTACGACGGCACTGCCAGCGCGCCGGCCGGCTTCACGCCGACCTTCAATATCGTCGGCTTTGCCGCTGGCGACACCGCGGCCACGCTGTCGAACACCGGCAGCGCGTACAACAGCGCGCACGTGCTTGCAGCGACCCAGGTGACCACCAGCGGCCTGGCCATCACCGGCATCACCGGCAGCAATGCGTCGGTGGTGGGCGACTATGCGCTGGCCGCGGCGAGCAACAGCGCCGCCGCCACCATTACCCCGGCGCTGCTGACGTCGACGCTGACCAACGCCGGCGTGACCAAGGTCTACGACGGCACCACCGCGTCGGGAATCACGCCAACCTTCAGCCTGGCCGGCCTGGTGACCGGCGACACGGCGGCCGCGCTGACCAACACCAGCATCCTGTACGACAACGCGCACGTGCTCGGCGCGACCCAGGTGACGGTGGCCGGCCTGGCCATTGGCAGCGTCACCGGTTCCAACGCATCCCTCGCCAGCGACTACGTGCTCGACGCGGCCAGCAAGAGCGTGGCTGCCAGCATCACCGCGCGCATCATCACCACCAGCCTGACCAACGCCGGCGTGACCAAGGTCTATGACGGCAGCACGGCGGCGCCTGGCGGCTTTACGCCGCTCTACAGCTTTACCAACCTGGCGGCCGGCGACACCGGCGTCACGCTGACCGATACCGGATCGAACTACGACAGCGCGCACGTGGTTGGCGCGACCCAGGTGACCACTGGCGGGCTGGCCATGACCGGCATCACCGGCAGCAACGCATCGGTGGTGAGCGACTATGCGCTCGGCGCCACCAGCACCAGCGTGGCCGCCACCATCACGCCGGCGCTGCTGACATCGAACCTGACCAACACCGGCGTGACCAAGGTCTACGACGGCACCACGGCCGCGCCGGCCGGCTTTACGCCAACGTTCAACGTCACCGGCTTTGTGCGTGGCGACACGGCAGCGACGCTGACCGATACCGGTTCGAGCTACGACAGCGCGCACGTGCTGGCGGCGACCCAGGTTACGGTGGGTGGCCTGGCCGTTGGCAGCATCACCGGCAGCAATGGCTCGGTGGGCACCGACTACGCGCTCGCCTCGGCGACCAATAGCGTCGCGGCCAGCATTACCGCGCGCTTGCTGACATCCACGCTGTCGAACGTCGGCATCACCAAGACGTACGATGGCACCACGGCCGCGCCGGCCGGCTTCACGCCAACTTTCACGTTCACCAATCTGGCTGCTGGCGACACTGCGGCGACGCTGTCGGACAGCGGCACCGTGTATGACAGCATCCACGTGGTCGGCGCCACCCAGGTGACCACCAGCGGCCTGGCCCTTGCCGCCATCACCGGCACCAACGCCTCGCTCACCAGCGACTACGTGCTCGACGCGACCAGCAAGAGCGCCAGCGCCAGCATCACGCCGGCGCTGCTGACGTCGAGCCTGACCAACACGGGCGTGACCAAAGTCTACGACGGCAGCGCTAGCGCCCCGGCTGGCTTCACGCCGACCTTCAACGTCACCGGCTTTGTTGCCGGCGATACCGGCGTCACGCTGACCGACACCGGTTCGAGCTACGACAGCGCGCACGTGGTTGGCGCGACCCAGGTCACCGTCAGCGGCCTTGCCATCGGCGCCCTCAGCGGCCGCACCGCCTCGCTCGTCAGCGACTACGCGCTCACGGCAACGAGCAATAGTGTCGCCGCCACCATTACCCCTGCGCTGCTGACATCGAACCTGACCAACGCCGGCGTGACCAAGGTCTACGACGGCACCACGGCCGCACCGGCCGGCTTTACGCCGACCTTCAATGTGACCGGTTTCATCAACGGCGACACGGCAGCGGCGCTGACCAATACCGGCTCAAGCTACGACAGCGCGCACGTGCAGACGGCGACCCAGGTGACAGTGGGTGGCCTGGCCGTTGGCAGCATCACCGGCAGCAATGGCTCGGTGGGCACCGACTACGCGCTCGCGTCGGCGAGCAATAGCGTCGGGGCCAGCATCACCGCGCGCCTGCTGACGTCGACGCTGTCGAATGTCGGCATCACCAAGACTTACGATGGCACCACGGCCGCACCGGCCGGCTTCACGCCGACCTTCACGTTCTCCAATCTGGCCGCCGGCGATACCACAGCGACACTGTATGACACCGGTACCGTCTACGACAACGCACACGTGGTCGGCGCCACCCAGGTGACCACCAGCGGCCTGTCCCTTACCAGCATCACCGGCGCCAATGGCTCGCAAACCAGCGACTATGTGCTCGACGCGGCCAGCAAGAGCGCCAGCGCCAGCATCACCCCGGCGCTGTTGACGTCAAACCTGACCAACGCCGGCGTGACCAAGGTTTACGACGGCACTGCCGCCGCGCCGGCTGGCTTCACGCCGACCTTCAACGTCACCGGCTTTGTCGCCGGCGATACCGGCGTCACGCTGACCGACACCGGTTCGAGCTACGACAGCGCGCACGTGGTTGGCGCGACCCAGGTCACCGTCAGCGGCCTTGCCATCGGCGCCCTCAGCGGCCGCACCGCCTCGCTCGTCAGCGACTACGCGCTCACGGCAACGAGCAATAGTGTCGCCGCCACCATTACCCCTGCGCTGCTGACATCGAACCTGACCAACGCCGGCGTGACCAAGGTCTACGACGGCACCACCGCGGCGCCGGCCGGTTTCACGCCGACCTTCAACATCACCGGTCTGGTGACCGGCGACACGGCAGCGGCGCTGACCGACACCGGCACCGTGTATGACAGCGCGCACGTGGTTGGCGCTACCCAGGTCGCCACCGGCGGCCTGGCCATCGGCAGCATCACCGGCAGCAATGCGTCAGTGGCGAGCGACTATGCACTTGCCGCAGCGTCCAACAGCGTCGCGGCCACCATCACCGCGCGCATGCTGACCTCGACGTTGAGCAATGCCGGCGTGACCAAAGTCTACGATGGCACCACGGCAGCGCCGGCTGGCTTTACGCCCACCTTCACGTTCACCAATCTGGCCGCCGGCGACACCGCGGCAACATTGTCGGACACCGGCACCGCGTACGACAGCGCGCACGTGGTCGGCGCCACCCAGATCACGACCAGCGGCCTGGCCATTACCGGCATCACCGGCAGCAACGCGTCGGTCACGACCGACTACGTGCTCGACGCAGGCAGCAAGAGCGTCGCGGCCACCATCACCCCGGCGCTGCTGACGACCAACCTGACCAATGCCGGCGTGACCAAGGTCTATGACGGCACCAGCGCCGCACCGGCCGGCTTCACGCCGACCTTCAACGTGACCGGCTTCGTCACTGGCGACACGGCCACCACGCTGACCAACACCGGTTCGAGCTACGACAGCGCGCACGTGCTGGCCGCGACCCAGGTGACAGTGGGCGGCCTGGCCATCGGCGCCATTACCGGAACCAATGCCTCGGTCGCAACCGATTACGCGCTTGGCGCGGCCAGCAACAGCATCGCGGCCACCATCACGCCGGCCTTGCTGGCGTCGACGCTGTCAAATACCGGCGTGACCAAAACCTACGACGGCACCACCGCCGCGCCGGCCGGCTTCACGCCGACCTACACCTTCACTGGCCTGGTGGCCGGCGACACCGATGCCGCCTTGAGCAACACCGGCGCGGCGTATGACAGCTCGCACGTGATCGGCGCCAGCATGGTGACCGTCAGCGGACTGGCGATCGGCGGCGTCACCGGCAGCAATGCCTCGCTCGGCAGCGATTACGTACTCGACGCCGCCAGCAAGAACGTCGCTGCGACGATCACGCCGGCCATGCTGACGTCAACGCTGACCAATGCCGGCGTGACCAAGGTCTACGACGGCACCACCGCCGCGCCGGCCGGCTTTACGCCGACTTTCAACGTAACCGGTTTTGTCGCCGGCGACACCGCGGCAAGCATCACCGACACCGGTACCAGCTACAATAATGCACACGTGGTCGGCGCCACCATGGTGACCACTGGCGGCTTGGCCATCGGCGCCATCACCGGCTCGAACGCCTCGGCCAATACCGACTACGTGCTCGACGCGGCCAGCAAGAGCGTCGCAGCCACCATTACACCGGCGCTGCTGACGACCAACCTGACCAACGCCGGCGTGACCAAGGTCTATGACGGCACCAGCGCCGCGCCGGCCGGCTTCACGCCGACCTTCAACGTGACCGGCTTCGTCACCGGCGACACTGCCACCACGCTGACCAACACCGGTTCGAGCTACGACAGCGCGCACGTGCTGGCCGCGACCCAGGTGACAGTGGGCGGCCTGGCCATCGGCGCCATTACCGGAACCAATGCCTCGGTCGCAACCGATTACGCGCTTGGCGCGGCCAGCAACAGCATCGCGGCCACCATCACGCCGGCCTTGCTGGCGTCGACGCTGTCAAATACCGGCGTGACCAAAACCTACGACGGCACCACCGCCGCGCCGGCCGGCTTCACGCCGACCTACACCTTCACTGGCCTGGTGGCCGGCGACAGCGATGCCGCATTGAGCAACACCGGCGCGGCGTATGACAGCTCGCACGTGATCGGCGCCACCATGGTGACAGTCAGCGGACTGGCGATCGGCGGCCTCACCGGCAGCAATGCTTCGGTGGCAAGCGACTATATGCTTGGCGCAGCGTCCAACAACGTGGCGGCCACCATCACGCCGGCCATGCTGACCTCGACGCTGACCAACGCCGGCGTGACCAAAGTCTACGACGGCACCACCGCCGCGCCGGCCGGCTTTACGCCGACTTTCAATGTAACCGGTTTTGTCGCCGGCGACACCGCGGCAAGCATCACCGACACCGGTTCGGCGTACAACAGCGCGCACGTGATTGGCGCCACCCAGGTGACCACCAGCGGCTTGGCGATTGGCGCCATCACCGGCTCGAACGCCTCGGTCGGCACCGACTACGCGCTTGCCGCGGCCAGCAACAGTGTAGCGGCCAGCATCACGCCGGCGCTGTTGACGTCGACGCTGATCAATGCCGGCGTGACCAAGGTCTACGACGGCACTATGGCGGCGCAGGCCGGCTTTACGCCAACCTACAGCTTCGTCGGCCTGGTCGCTGGCGACACCACGGCAGCGCTGACCAATACCAGCGCCCTGTACGACAGTGCGCACGTAGTCGGCGCAAGCCAGGTGACGGTGGGCGGGCTGGCGATCGGCAGTGTCACCGGCAGCAATGCTTCTGTTTCCAGCGACTACATGCTCGATGCCACCAGCAAGAGTGTGGCAGCATCGATCACAGCGGCCACGCTGACGTCGACGCTGACCAATGCAGGCGTGACCAAGGTCTACGACGGCACCACGGCCGCGCCGGCCGGCTTTACGCCGACCTATACCTTCACCGGCCTGGTAGCCGGCGACACCACCGCCGCGCTGACCAATACCGGATCAAGCTATGACAGCGCGCACGTTGTGGGCGCCACCCAGGTGACAGTCAATGGCCTGGCCATTGGCAGCGTCACTGGCGCCAATGCCTCGGTGGCGAGTGACTATGCGCTCACCGCAGCGGCCAACAGCGTGGCGGCAACCATTACGCCGGCAGCGCTGACGTCGACCCTGACCAACGCCGGCGTCACCAAGGTATACGACGGCACCACGGCCGCGCCGGCCGGCTTTACGCCGACCTACAACGTGACCGGCTTTGTCGCCGGCGACACTGCCGCCACGCTGACCAATACCAGCTCGGCTTACAACAACGCGCACGTGGTCGGCGCGACCCAGGTCACCGTCAGCGGCCTGGCCGTTGGCGCCATCACCGGCGCCAACGCCTCGGTGGCGAGTGACTACGCGCTCACTGCTGCTGCCAACAGCGTCGCGGCGACCATCACCCCGGCCTTGCTGACGTCGACGCTGACCAACGCCGGCGTGACCAAGGTGTACAACGGCACCACGGCGGCGCCGGCCGGCTTTACGCCGACCTACAGCTTCGTCGGGCTGGTCGCTGGCGACACCATGGCAGCACTGACCAACACCAGCGCCCTGTACAACAGCGCGCACGTGGTTGGCGCAACCCAGGTGACGGTCGGCGGGCTGGCCATCGGCAGCATCACCGGCGTCAACGCATCGGTGGCGAGCGACTATGCGCTCGATGCAACCAGCAAATCGGTGGCGGCGGCAATCACCGCGCGCACCATCACTTCGACACTCACCAACACAGGCGTCACCAAGGCCTACGACGGCACCACGGCGGCGCCGGCCGGCTTCACGCCGACCTACAGCTTCACCAATCTGGCCGCCGGCGACACCAATGCCGCGCTGTCGAACACGGGCGCGGCCTATGACAGTACCCACGTGGCCACCGCCACCAAGGTCACCGTCGGCGGACTGGCGATCACGGGCATCACTGGCAGCAACGCATCGGTGGCCAGCGACTATGCACTCGATGCGACCAGCAAAAACGTCGTTGCCACCATTACGCCGCTGACGCTGACCTCGACGCTGAGCAACGCCGGCGTGACCAAGACCTACGACGGCACCGTTGCGGCGCCGGCCGGCTTTACGCCAACCTACACGTTCACCGGCCTGCTGGCAGGGGACACCACGGCGGCGCTGACCAACACCGGCGCGCAATACAACAGCGCGCACGTGGCCGCAGCGACCATGGTGACGGTCGGCGGCCTTGCCATCGGCGGCGTCACAGGCGCCAATGGCTCGCTGGCCAGCGATTATGTGCTCGACGCCACCAGCAAGAACGTCGCTGCCACGATCACGCCGGCCACGCTGATCCCGGTGCTGACCAACACCCATGTGGTGAAGCTGTTCGACACGACCACCACGCCGCCGCTGGGCTTCTCGCCGACCTACAGCTTCACGGGCCTGGTGGCGGGAGACACCGGCGCTTCGCTGAGCTACACCGGCGCCGCGTACAACAGCCCGAGCGCGGCCGGCGCGACGCACATCACCGTCAGCGGCCTGGCAATCAGCGCCATTAACGGATCGCTCGCCTCGCTGCCGTCCGACTACGTGCTTGACGCCACCAGCAAGATGGTAGCCGCCAGCATCAGGAGTGCACGGATCCTGGGCGGGGGCCTGGTGTTCTGGTCCGGTCATCCGAATTTCTCCCGATTTGACTGCTACCTTGGCGCGCCGTCCGGCCACAGCGCACCAGGCGTATGCGGCGGACGGGGCGCGCATGGCGTCGATACGCTCATCGAGAAGAAGGCGGGAGCGGGTAACAAAGAAGTACTGACGCTGCCAACTGGCACGCCAAACTAAGACCAGGAGAAATGTATGTTCGGTTCACGCGTAACGAGGGCTATTCTGTTTGTGTGCATGGCGCTGTTTTCCAGCGTGGTCGCAGCGCAGACATGGAATGCGGAGCAGCAGGAGATTTGGCGCACCGAGGAACTGCAATGGAAAATGTCGCTGGAAAAGGACCACAGCTGGATCGAAAAAATGGTCCACCCCAACCTCAGCTTCTGGGAAAACGACAAGACCTCGCCGCAAACCAAGGCCTCGCTGGTGCGCTGGAACCGCTACAACGCCAGCATGGGGACCACGCTCGAGCAAGAGCTGTTTCCGATCTCGATCGTCGTCACCGGGAACATCGCGGTAGTCCAGTACCGCTACATGGTCGCGCGCGAAAACAGCAAGAAGGAACGCGAGACCGTCAACGGGCGCTACACCGACATCATGGTCAAGGATGGCAAGCACTGGATGTTCATCGCCTGGAGCGGCGGCGACGATCCTAAGAAATAATCAGCGCCATGTGGATGACGTCGTAGTAAGCGCCATCCGCATACAGGCCACAGGGTTCGTGGCCGAACACGGTGAAGCCCTTGGCCAGGTACAGGCCCTGGGCCGATGCGTTGCCAGCGGTGACGGTGAGCGTCAGCCGGCGCAGTCCTTCCATCGCTGCGGCGCAGTCCAGCGCCTGCTCCAGCAACTGCCTGCCCGCGCCGCGCGCGCGGTGCGTGGGCGCCACGTACATGCCGCGAATGAAGCCCTTGTGGCGCAGCTTGGGCGCACTTTCGCGCGCGAAACCGACCACTCCCACCAGTTGTTCGCCATCGAAGGCGCCGAACCGGTAGCGGCCCGAATCGGGCGCCATGTGCGCGGCGATGGTCGCCAGTGGCGTATCGCACTCTTCTTCATAGCTTGAGCCAAAGGCCGATGGACTGTCCTGTAGCGCAGCCAGGCGCAGCGACTGATAGGCGGTAGCGTCGGATGGGACAAGGCGGCGGAGATGCATGGTTGGGCTCCTGAGTGGGCCTATATCGTAGCATCTGATAAGTCATAAGCGGCATGTTGCTATGCAATGGCAAAATAAGGTGAATTGAAACGCAATTCTGTGTATAGTCATTGGATGCAACTTTGACATACTGGAACTTTGACCATGAAACTGCAAGACTTTCGACTTGGCGTGCGTCACCTTGCGCTGGAGCCGGTTTATTCGGCGATTGCGATCCTTGGCCTCTCGATCGCCTTTGCCGCCTGCATGCTGCTGCTCGGCTTGGTCCAGTATTCGTGGCGCTATGATGCCGAGGTGCCGGGCGTGGACCAGATAGTCGTGGTCAAGCAGCGCTTCAATGTCGATCCGGTCGCGCCCTGGTTCGACCAGGCGCCGCTGCTGTTGCGCGACGTGGCCTTGAAAACACCTGGCGTGGCCGATGCGACTGCCTTTTTCCGCGTCGATCCGCACACGGTGCGCATCGACAACCGGCTGCACAAAATGCCCAGCCTGCTGGCGCTGCCCCATTTTGCGCAGATGCTGGGCCTGTCCGCGCTGGAAGGCGACCTTGACGCGGCGCTGACCCGCCCTGATGGCCTGGCGCTGACCGCGGACACGGCGCAGCGCCTGTTTGGCACGCCGCACGCGCTGGGACGCACGCTGCAGATCGGCGACAAGGCGCTGCGCGTGACCGCGATCCTGCCCGAGCCGCCGGCCAACACCACCATCCCGTTCGCGGCCCTGTACGGCGTCAATTCGGTACTGGCTTCGCCCGAGATGCGCGGCGAACTGCAAACCGGCGAGCATGGCGGGTGGGGGCGCGTGCTGCTGCGCATTGCACCGCACGGCGCCGTCGACCAGATCGCAGCGGCGCTGCAGCGCGCGATCGACACCGCGCCCGGCGTGCAAGGCGTGCCGCCCGATGTCAGGGCGCGCCTGGGCCAGCGCAAGGTGATGGACCTGGCGCTGTCGCCCCTGCGCGAGGCCTACTTTGACCAGGACGTGGCGCGTAATCCGCTCGGCGCGCCGGGCGAGCGTGGCGACCGCGTGACGGTGGCCAGCCTGGCCGCCATCGCGCTGCTGATCCTGGCGATCGGCGCGATCAACTACGTCAACCTGGCCACGGTGCGGGTGCTGCGGCGCCAGCGCGAGATCGGCATGCGCAAGGTGCTGGGCGCCGGGGCGCGCCAGATCGTGCTGCAGTTCATGGCCGAATCGCTGCTGGTGGCGCTGCTGGCGACCGGGCTCGGTTTGCTGCTGGCCTACCTGGCCTTGCCGCTGTTCGAACAGCTGGTGCATCGCAAGCTGGGCGCCATATTCTCTGCGCCGAACATCGGCATCGCGCTGCTGGCCGGCGCCGTACTGGGCGCGCTGGCCAGCATCCAGCCGGCCCTGACGGCGCTGCGGGTGCGCCCGGCCCAGGCACTGGAAGGACGCGACCATCCCGAAACGCGCGCCGCGGCGCGCTTGCGCAAGATTCTCACGCTGCTGCAGATTGCCACCGCCATCGGCCTGGCCAGCCTGGCCATGGGCATCGCCTTGCAGACCAACTTCGCGATCCACGCCTCGCCCGGGTTTGACGCCGCGCGCCTGCTGATCGTCGACCTGCCCGAGCATGGCAAGAAGAACGCGGCGGTGCGCGGCTTCATCGCCGAACTGGGACGCCAGCCTGGCGTGCAGGCCATGGTGCTGTCGGAGCACGTGGTCGGTCGCACTGACCGCGCCATGATGCGCGAGCTCAAACGCGAAGGCGGCGCCAGCGTGTCGATGGACACCAAGCTGGTCGACACCAATTTCTTTGACGTGTATGGCTTGAAGCCGGTGGCCGGGCGCCTGTTCGACGCCGCGATCGACAAGGAAAACGATGGGCAGCCGGTGGTGATCAATGCGATCGCGGCGCGCCAGCTCGGCTTTGCCACGCCGCAGGCCGCGGTCGGCCAGCTGGTCCGGCGCGCCACCGAAGAAGGCACGCTGCAAACCCAGCGCATCGTCGGCATCGCGCCCGAGCTGCGCTTTCGCTCGCTGCACGAGGCGCCTGGCGCGACCCTGTATGCGCTCGAGACCGACTGGGCCGGCACACTGAGCATACGCGCCACCGGGTCGGTGACCGACGTCGAGCGCGCAGTGACCGCCTTGTGGAGCCGCTATTTTCCGGACGCGCTGATGCAGACCGAACGCGCGGGCGACATCCTGGCCGCCAACTACGCTGACGACACGCGCCTGGCGCGGCTGCTGGCGGTGGCCACCGCCATCGCGCTGGCCATCACCGCGTTCGGCATGTATGCGCTGTCGGCCTACGTGGTGCAGCGGCGCGCGCGCGAAATCATCTTGCGCAAGCTGCATGGGGCCGGGCGCGGGCATATCGGCACGCTGCTCGGACGCGAGCTGGGCGCGCTGCTGCTGGGCGCGGCGGCGCTTGGCCTGCCGCTGGCTTTTGTCGCAGTCAGCCGCTACCAGGCCGGCTTTGTCGAACATGCGGCCATGGTGTATGCGATGCCGTGGCTGGCGCTGGCCGGCGTGGCCGTGGTGACGCTGCTGGCGACGCTGCGCCATTCATGGAGCGCGTTGACGATGCGCCCGGCGCAGCTGCTGCGCTGATCGCTGGCGCGGCCAAGTCCCGTCATCCGAACAAGACTAACTGGACGTCGGTAAGGCGAATTTGCATTACACTTTAGGTATTCTGCGAAGACAGGGGGAGCTTCATGGCGATCTTGACAGTGACAGCACGTGGCCAAGTAACACTCAGAAAAGAAGTTTTGCAACATTTGGGCATCAAGCCGGGCGACAAGATCGAACTCGATTTGCTGCCAGACGCGCGCGGCGTACTCAAAGCCGCGCAGCCAAGTGGAACAATAGCTGGCTTTGTGGGACTACTTGCAGGTCAAACTAAAAAGGTTGCCACGATTGAAGAAATCGGTGACGCAACGGCACAATCCTGGGCCGGCAAAAGATGAAGGTCACGGTCGATACAAACGTGCTGGTTCGCGCCGTTGTCCAAGAAGATCCCGCGCAAGCGCGCGTGGCAAGCAAGTTGTTGATGGAGGCGAAATTGATCGCTGTTGCTTTGCCTAGCTTGTGCGAATTTGTATGGGTATTGCGCAGAGTCTACGCATTCAAGAGCAAAGAAGCGGCGTTGGCGATTCGTGCGCTGCTTGCGAGCGCAAACGTCGAGATGAACCGTCCCGCAGTCGAGGCGGGACTGCGGGTGCTGGAAGCGGGCGGCGATTTTGCCGACGGCGTGATCGCGTACGAAGGCATTTGGCTGGGATCGGACACCTTTGTTTCGTTCGACAAGAAGGCAGTTGCGTTGCTCTCTGCACAAGGTTATTCCGCCCGGCACCTATAGCGCGGTGCGGCATGCCGGACTTGACCGCCAAGCAGAACTGGCTATGATGGAAAATGCCGCACATCTCTTTCTGGAATGCCATGGATCGCCGTACCTTTCTCGCTGTAACCCTCGCCATGTGCGCAGCTGTCGACGCGGCGGCGGCCGATGCGCAGGAAATGCATATTTCCACGCTGATCGGCAACGATCCGGCCTCCAGGATCGCCGAACAGGTGATGACCGAAGCGTACCGCCGCATCGGCCGCACGCTGGTGGTGCACAAGCTGCCGGGCGAACGCACGCTGTTGATGGCCAATGACGGCGCCATGGACGGCGAGCTCTACCGCAAGCTGGGCATGGAACGCGAATACCCGAACCTGATCATCCTGCCGGTGCCGCTGCTGACCTATGAGATCGTCATCTTCACGCGCGGCACCGAGTTCGTTGTCAACGGCTGGGATAGCCTGCGCCCGTTCACGGTCGGCTATGTGCGCGGCATCAAGATCGTCACTGAAAACACGGTGGGCATGAAGCGCGAGGCGGTAGCGACCATGGAACAAGCCATGCAGAAGCTGGCGATGGGACGCACCGATATCGTGGTCGGCAACCGGCTCACCGGGCTGGCCGCGCTCGAAGCGCTCAAGATGGACGATGTGCGCATCCTGTCGCCTTCGCTGGCGTCGTTTCCCGTGTTTCACTATGTGCACAAGAAACATGCGGCACTGGTGCCGGAATTGCTGGCGGCGCTGCAGGCAATGAAGGCCGACAGGACCATCGAAAAGCTGCAAAGGCTGTCAACGCCTGGCGCTACGCGCTAAAACTCGCAATGGCGGCTTCTGTTCGCCACCATCCGGCGTGACCCCGCACTTCACCCGGCCGGTGCGCAGTGCACCGGCCGTTGTTTTATGTGGTCGGCATGCTTTTGCGCAGCCGGTATTCCACGATAAAGCCGAACAGGCCAGCGAAGGCCAGCAAGGTTCCCAAGAACATCAACAGATTGTTTTCCGTGCGCCGACTCGATGTGGTTTCTCTCAACGTGAATTGGCGAAAGCCGCCAGCAACCTCGCGCTTGAAAAATTGGCCTTGATAGGTGAGTTGATCCAGGTGTTGGGGACGGCGCCGGGTCGATTCGAAGCCGGCATTGAGTTTGTGGACTTCTGCTTCGGAAAGCAGACCTGCCAAGTATTGGTAGTTGAAGATCCGGTTATGCTGATCAAAAATATCGGCAGGCTCATCGTTGCTGACCACGCCTTCCGAGTAGTAGTCGTAATGCACATTCGAGAAAATGAATCCCATGTAGCCACTCACGACCAGGCACAAGCCGAAGGCGCAGGCGCTGGCCGAGGCAAACAGCCATTTCTTGATGTTGTGAATTTCACCGGCCAGGCTCGCATGCATATAGTTGGCCACGTCGGGGATCTGGCGCAACTGATGAATGAATTTCTTGTCGATGTTGTCGAGCAAGCTGGCGACATCGATTGCCAGCGCCTTGAGTATGGCTTGAAAAATTTCCGCCGAGGGCACGGACTTGTCATTTTCAAGTTTGGACAAATATGACTGTTCTATACCGATCGCCTCCGCCAATTGCGGCTGGGTAAGGTTCTTGTCGGTGCGCAGTTGTTTGAGTTTTTCACCAAAGTTCATCGGGATTGCTTTCGTGTCTATTCGTGCTGTTGGAGAGGGAACCAGTTCCGGCCGGTGACACGTATTCTTTGGTATTCATGCTGAAATAGGAAGGTGAATATGTATGAATATGCTTGAATACACGTATTTTTCCGGTCCGCCTTCCTTGGCACCGGCACGCAGGCGACACGATGCTCGCGCAGCCGGATTGTCCGGTGTTAAAGTACTACTATTGTTACCTTCTGAAGGATTCTGATGAAACCGCTGTTCTCCTCCGACGAAGATGCGCAGGCAGCATCGGCCACGCCTGCCGCTCCCGTGCCCATGCTGGCGCCGCTGTTAAATCCGGCCGACACGACCGGCGCGCTGCCGGCCTTGCGTCCCGAGGCGAGCCCGGTTCCACTGGTGCAGGTCGACATTTCCGCCATCGATGACAAGGCCATCGAATCGCTGGGTGGCAACACCGGCGCCGGCGTGGCCAAGGTGTCGGCCAAATTGCTGGGCACCGTGCGTGCCTCCGACGCCGACGTGTTCGGCACGCAGTTGAACGAATTGATCGCCACCTCGAAGGGCCTGGACCCGTCCAAACTGCGCTCGGGCGGCCTGCTCTCGCGCGTCACCAATTTGTTCGGCTCGGTCAAGGAAAAGATGCTGTCGCAGTACCAGGTGGTCGAATCGCGCATGGACACGCTGGTGGCGGAAATGAACCGCCACGCCAGCGTGCACAAGGGCCGCATTGGCGATTTCGACGAGATGTACAAGGGCTTGGAGCTCTACTACCAGGGCCTGGACGCCGACGTGAAGAAGGGCGAGGGCTGGGCACAACTGCTGCAGCAAGCGATCGCGCAGCAGCCGGCCGCGGCCAACGCGTTCGAAGCGCAGCAGGCTACCGAGCTCCGGCGCCGTCTCGAGCGCCTGGAAAAGCGCGTCGACGACTTGCGCCGCGCCATGCTGATGGCCACCCAGATGGTGCCGCAAATCCGCTTGTCGCAAGACAATGCGCGCGCGCTGACGGACACGTTTGCCGATATCGTCAACGTGTCGGTGCCGGCCTGGCGCAATGTGTTTTCGCTGTACTTGCTGCAGCTCGAAGCCAAGCAGAGCGCGGCGGTTGCCAACGCAGCTTATGACGCCACCGACGCGGCTTTTCGCGCCCAGGCTGACATGCTGCTGGAAAACACGGAAACCGTGGCGCGCGTCAAGCAACGCTCCCTGGTCAGCCTGGAAACGGCCGTGCACGTCCAGACCCAGCTGGTGACCGCGTTCGACAAGCTCGAACAAATCTCGAAGGAAGGCCAGCAGCGCCGCAAGGACGAGCTGCCCAAGCTGCAGGAACTGGAGCGCGAACTGATTGCCCGCTTTTCGCCTTCAGCCTGATCAACGCATCAACCAACTTACAGTCAAAGGAAAGCCATGGCGACCACGCTAGAAACTGGCCATCGCATCAATCTCGAAAAAACCGCCCCTGGCCTGAAGCGCGTGCGTATCGGCCTCGGATGGAAAGTGAACGCGGCCGATGGCCAGCCGTTCGACCTGGATGCGTCTGTGTTCTTGTGCAAGAAGAACGAGGCCGACGATCCGGTCATGATCAGCAACGCGCACTTCGTGTATTACAACCAGACCACGTCGCCGGACGGCGCCGTGGTGCACTCGGGCGACAACCGCACGGGCGACAAGGATGGCGACGATGAAGTTATCACCGTCGACCTGGCCAGGGTCGACCCGCAAGTGATGGAGCTGCCGATTGTGGTGACCATCCACGACGCCGAGGCGCGCAAGCAAACCTTCGGCCGCGTCAACGACGCCTACATCACGGTGTACAACGACGAGACCGGCGAAGTGATCGCCCAATACGACCTGGACGCGGAATACGGCGACAAGACCGCGCTGCAGTTCGGTTCGCTGTACCGCAAGGATGGCGAATGGCGCTTCCAGGCCGTCGGCGCCGGCTTCAAGCTGAACCTGACGACCTTCATCCGCAAGCTCGGCGGCACTGTCTGAGGATGGACGGGGGCGCCCGATGAGCGATCCGACGCCCAAGGCATTCGATTTCGGCGAAGCGCCTGCCGCGGACGCCGGCGCGCAGCCGGCTGTGCCAAAGGCGTTCGACTTCGGCGACGTGCACGAGGTGGCGCCAGCGCCGCCCAAGTCGGCGCCCAAAGCGCTGTTCGAGAGCGAGGACCATCCTGCCGTGCGCGACGCCATGGCCACCGTGCGGACCGACTATCCAGCGTTGTTCGCGCGCGCCGAGCCGCGCCTGCTGGCCTTGTTCCGGCGCATATTGCCAGTCAAACTGGCCCTGGTCACCGACTGGGCAGAAGCACCGTTGACGGAGCAGGCCGCGCTGCTGCAGCCGATCACGGATCTGGTGCGCACGTTTTCGGACATGGCCGTGCCGGCGCTGCTGGAAGACGCGCTGGCGAGTTGCCAGGCGCCCACTGGCCTGTTCGACAAGCTGTTTAGCCGTTCGGCCACGCCTGCACAGTACAAACCCAAACTGGTCGCCTCGCGTGCGCAGCTGCAGCGGCTGATCGCAGACAGCGACGTCGCTTCTGGCAAGCTGGAGGCGTCGGCGCAGGAGCTGACCTTGCACGCGCTGGCGCTGACGGTGGTCTCGCAACTGCTCACTGGCACGATGGATGCAACGCTGCTTGATGTGCTGCTGCAGCGCCGCACGCTGATTCAGCAGGCGGTGCGCCAGGCCGAGCTGTCGATCCTGCAAATGGGGCAAGTGCGCCAGCAAGCGGCCGACCTGATCGGCCAGGTGTCGTCGTTCCTGAGCGTCACCTTGCCGGCGATCGAGATGGCGCGCACGCAAAACGGTGACTAAGGCGATAACAAAAAAGGACCCGTGGGTTGACCAATCTAGCAGTACGCAGCGCAGAAATTTTTGGTCCAGAAAATGAGCAAAGCCGAAGAGCACAATCAGTAACTGACTGTGCTCTTTGGTAATCGGCTATGTTTGCTGGTAAGCGTGTTTGTTTTACCCGCACAAACGTTTACTGCCCCGGCTATTCAATTACTCCACAGTCACCGACTTGGCCAGGTTACGCGGCTTGTCCACATCCGTCCCCTTGGCCAGCGCCGTGTGATAGGCCAGCAGCTGCAGCGCGCATACGTGCAGGATCGGTGACAGCAGGCCATAGTGTTCCGGCAAGCGGATCACGTGCAAGCCATCGCCCGAGGTGATGCGCGAATCGACGTCGGCGAACACGTACAGCTGGCCGCCGCGGGCCCGTACTTCCTGCATGTTCGACTTCAGCTTTTCCAGCAAGGCATCGTTGGGCGCAATTGTGACGACCGGCATTTCATCGGTGACCAGGGCCAGCGGGCCGTGCTTGAGTTCGCCGGCCGGGTAGGCTTCGGCGTGGATATACGAAATTTCCTTGAGCTTGAGCGCGCCTTCGAGGGCAATCGGGTAGTGCATGCCGCGCCCCAGGAACAGCGCATTGTCCTTGCGCGCGAAGTCGTCGGCCCAGGCGATGATCTGCGGCTCGAGCGCCAGCACGGCGGCAATGGCGACCGGCAGGTGGCGCATCTGCTTGAGGAAGGTGGTTTCCTGTTCGTCCGTCAGGCGGCCGTTCACTTGCGCCAGCGTCAGCGTCAGCAGGAACAGCGCAGCGAGCTGGGTGGTGAAGGCCTTGGTCGACGCGACCCCCACTTCAACCCCTGCGCGGGTGATGTAAGCGAGCGCACACTCGCGCACCATGGCACTGGTGGCCACGTTGCAGATGGTCAGCGTGTGGACCATGCCGAGGCTGCGCGCGTGCTTGAGCGCGGCCAGCGTGTCGGCCGTTTCGCCGCTTTGGGTAATCGTCACCACCAGCGTGTTCGGGTGCGGCACGCTGTCGCGGTAGCGGTATTCGCTGGCGATCTCGACCGCGACCGGGACCTGGGCCACCGATTCGATCCAGTACTTGGCGGTCAGGCCGGCGTAATAGCTGGTGCCGCAGGCCAGGATCAAGACCCGGTCGATCTGCTTGAATACCTTGTTGGCGCCGTCGCCAAACAGTTCCGGCATGATGCCGGTCACGCCTTCGAGGGTGTCGCCGATCACGCGCGGCTGCTCGAAGATTTCCTTTTGCATGTAATGACGGTACGGGCCCAGCTCGGCCGCGCCGGTGTGCGCGTGCACGGTCTTGACTTCACGCTCGACCGGTCGGCCGTCGGCGTCGACGATCCAGACCTTGGCCAGTTGCAAATCGACCACGTCGCCTTCTTCCAGGTAGATGATCTGGTCGGTGGTGCCTGCCAGCGCCATGGCGTCGGAGGCGACAAAGTTTTCGCCCTTGCCCACGCCCACGATCAGGGGCGAGCCCTGGCGCGCAGCGACCACCCGGTGCGGCTCTTCGCGGCTGAACACGGCAATCGCGTAAGCGCCGTGCAGGCGCTTGACGGCAGTCTTGACGGTCTCGAACAGGTCGCCCGCGTACATGTAGTCGACCAGGTGGGCGATCACTTCGGTGTCGGTCTGGCTCTGGAATACATAGCCGAGCGCGGTCAGTTCGGCGCGCAGTTCGTCATGGTTTTCAATGATGCCGTTGTGCACCAGCGCGATACGGGCGTTCGCTTCGGTCGGCGAAAAGTGCGGGTGCGCATTGTGCGAGGCTGGCGCGCCGTGGGTCGCCCAGCGGGTGTGCGCGATGCCGGTGAAGCCGGCCAGGCCGACGCTGTCGATCTGGGTTTCCAGGTCCGCCACGCGCGAGGTGCTGCGCGAACGCTGCAGCTTGCCGTCCACGTGCAGGGCCACGCCGCACGAGTCATAGCCGCGGTATTCGAGGCGCTTCAAGCCTTCGACCAGGATGGGAGTGATATTACGCTGCGCTACTGCGCCGACGATGCCGCACATGGAAACCTCGAGAGTTAGAGAACAATGAACGCATCCTAGATGAGAAGCGATGAAATATGCTGTCGATTTTATGCGTTTTTTGATATATTATTTCATTAACATATATCAATGAAATTTTCTTTCATTTTATGCCTTAATTTTCCCTGATTGGACAGTCCGATGACCCAAGCGCCCGCATCCGACATCGACGAGGTCGATCGTCGCATCTTGAATGCCCTGCAAATTGATGCCTCGCATACCAACGCCGACTTGGCCGAGCTGGTGCACGTGTCGGCGCCCACTTGCCTGCGCCGCGTCAAGCAGCTGACAGGGCAGGGCATCATTGAACGCCAGGTGGCCATCGTCAATCCGGACAAGGTGGGCGCGCGCTTGACGGCGATCGTGGAAATTACGCTGGACGTGCAAGCGTTCGAACGGATGGCCGAATTTGAAAAACTCGTCGCCCTGGAGGCGGCCGTGCTGCAATGCTACCGGGTCGCGCCCGGACCCGACTTCGTGCTGATCGTGCAGGTGGCCGACATGCCGGCCTACCACGCGCTGGCGCACCGGCTGTTCGCCACCGACGCCAACGTGCGCAACGTGAAAACCTACTTCTCCACTTTCCGCAGCAAGTTCGAAACGCGCATCGCGCTCTGATCGGCGCACGCCTGAGCAAACGCAACGGATGCCTCATGGAAACAGTGTCTACTAGCAACTGTTCAACTGACGCAGCTGGAGACCAGGCCCATGGACGGATCGGAACCACACAAGCAGGAAGCGCCGCTCATCAGTCTGGCGCGGGTACACAAGGTGTATGGCGGCGCGCTGCTGGGCGTGCATGCGCTGCACGATATTGAACTGGAAGTAGCAAAAGGCGAGATCGTGTCGGTGTGCGGCCCTTGCGGCAGCGGCAAGACCAGCTTGCTGAACCTGGCCGGCATGCTCGACACGGCCACGGAAGGCAACGTCGTCATTGCCAGCCTGCTGGTGTCCAAGCTGTCGGAACAGGCACGCGCCGACTTGCGCAACGATCTGATCGGCTTTGTATTCCAGTCCTTCAGCCTGATTCCGGTGATGACCGCGCGCGAAAACGTGATGTTGCCGCTGCTGCTGCGGGCCCGCCTCGAGCGCGCTGAACTGGCCGCCGCCCATGCGCGTGCCGATGCGCTGCTGGCCGAGCTAGGCCTGGCCACCCAGGCCAACCACTATCCGCCGCGGCTCGACGCCAGCCAGAGCCAGCGGGTGGCCATCGCGCGCGCGCTGATCACGCGCCCGCGCCTGGTCATCGCCGACGAGCCCACCTCGCGCCTGGACGCCGGCGCGATCCGCCAGGTGATGGACTTGTTCGCGCGCCAGCAGCAAGAGCACGGCACCGCGTTCCTGATCGCCACCCGCGACCAGCGCCAGCTAAGCCGCGTCTCGCGTACCTTGCAACTGAACGACGGGCGCTTGCTGCCGGCGCCGACCATGCGCGGGCGCCGCCCGCTGGGGGTCCAGCGATGAGCCCACAGCGCCTGGCCCTGCGCACCTTGCTGCTCGGCAGCACGCGCGCCATCCTGGCGATCTTGCTGATCGCCTCCAGCCTGTGCGTGCTGGACCTGTTTGCCGGCCACATGGCGAGCGCGCGCGTGCAGCGCGAGCAGCAGGCCGTGATCGGCGAGCGCATGGGCCACCTGGCCATACTGCGCGCGCCGGTGGCGGGCGAGGCGCACAGCAGCGCCATGTTCGAGCCGGCCGAAGCGCTGCGCGTGCTGCAGCTGGCCCAGGCCAGCCCCGGGGTGGCGCTGGTGGTGCCGCAGATGAGCGTGGCAGGCATCGCCTCGGCCGGCGCGCGCTCCATGCTGTTCTTCGGCGAAGGCATCGTCTCGACGCCGGACAGCGGCAACACTGCCCAGCAACTGCCCGGCAAGCTCAATCCGGCGCTGCGGCGCGGCATTGCCGTCAGCCGGCGCCAGGCCGGCGTGCTGGGCCTGGCCAACGGCAGCAGCGTGACCTTGACCGGCGCCACGCTTGACGCGCGCAGCGTGCCGCTCAATGCCGAAGTGGTCGACGTGTACCCCAACAGCGGTGCCGATGGCAACGCCCGCAATCCGCTGTTGATGCCATTCTCGATGGCGCAAAGTCTGCTCGACACGGAACGCACCGAGCGCATCGTGGTCTACCTGAGCGACGCCAGCCGCACCGACGAGCAGCGCAGCGCACTGGCAGCCAGCTTGCGCGCGGCCGGCATACCGGTGCTGGTGAAGACCTGGCAGGAGCAATCGGCCGCCTATGCCAGCGAACGTGGCGCTTCCGACATGGCGTTTGACAGCGTGGCCGGGATGGTGTTTGCCGTGATTGCCGCCACCGTGGCAGCCACCATCGCCATGAACGCGCTGGAACGGCGGCGCCAGGTGGCCACGCTGCGCGCGCTGGGCATGCGCAGCAGTTCGGTGTTCATGATGTTCGTGATGGAAGGGCTGTGGATGGCGCTGGCCGGCGTTGCGCTCAGCCTGGTTACAAGCAGCTTGATCACCTGGATTGTCAACCGCGCGGCGCTGTCGTACAACAACGGCCATGCACTGGGCAACGCCCCCATGCTGGTCGAGCTCGATTTCCACCGCATGGCGATGGCCGTGCTGACGGTGCTGGCGGTGGCGCTGCTGGCGGCGCTGGTGCCATCGTTCAAGGCGGCGCGATTGGCCATCGCGCCAGCCCTGACGGCGGAGTAAAAATGCCGGGTGCGCTTATTTCTTGACCTTGACCGGACGGGTCCAGCCGTCAATGGTGCTCTGCTTGCTGCGCGAAATGGTCAGCTTGCCGGCCGGCGCATCTTTCGACAGCGTGGTGCCCGCGCCCAGCGTGGCGCCCTTGCCAACCGTGACCGGCGCGATTAGCTGGCTATCGCTGCCAATGAAGGCATCATCCTCGATGACGGTACGGAACTTGTTGGCGCCGTCGTAATTGCAGGTGATGGTGCCGGCGCCGATATTGACGCGCGAGCCGACCGTGGCGTCGCCCACGTAGGCCAGGTGATTGGCCTTGCTGTGCGCGGCGACCTGGCTGTTCTTGATTTCGACGAAATTGCCGATATGCACATCCTCGGCCAGCTCGGTGCCCGGGCGCAAGCGCGCATACGGCCCGATCACCGACTTCGGCCCGACCAGCGCCTCTTCGATATGGCAAAACGGCTTGATGTTGGCGCCGGCCGCGATGGTCGCGTTGACCAGCACGCTGTGCGCGCCGACCGTCACGCCATCGGCCAGCTCCACGCGGCCTTCGAAAATGCAGCCGACATCGATGCTGACATCGCGCCCGCAAATGAGTTCGCCGCGCACGTCGATGCGAGCCGGGTCAAGCAGGTGCACGCCCTGTTCCAGCAACGCGTGGGCGATATTCAACTGGTGGCGGCGTTCCAGCTCGGCCAGTTGCACCTTGCTGTTCACGCCCGCGACTTCCCACTCGGCCGACGGCTGGGCCGACACCACCGGCACGCCATCGGCGACTGCCTGGGCCACGATATCGGTCAGGTAATACTCGCCCTGGGCGTTATTGTTGGACAAGGCCGACAGCCACTTCTTCAAGTGCGCGGTGGGCGCGACCATGATGCCGCTGTTGATTTCGCGGATCTGGCGCTGCTCGGGCGACGCGTCTTTTTCCTCGACAATGGCGCGAATCTGGCCGGCCGCGCGCACGATGCGGCCCAGCCCGAACGGATTGGCCTGCTCGACGGTGAGAATCGCCAGCTTGTCGGCGCCGGCCGCCTCGACCAGGCGCTGCAGCGAAGCGGCACTGGTGAGCGGCACGTCGCCGTACAGGATCAGCGTAGGGACGCTGTCATCGAGCTGGGGCACGGCCTGCATGACGGCGTGGCCGGTGCCCAGCTGCGGTTCCTGCAGCGCGGTGGCGATCGGTGCGTGCGCGCCATTGTTCTGTCGGGCGAGCATATCTGGCACCGCCGCGCCACCGTGTCCATAAATAACGCATAATTTGCCCGGCGCAAGCGTACGCGCCGTATCGATCACATGCGACAGCAAAGGCTTGCCGGCCAGCGGGTGCAACACTTTCGGCAAGGCCGATTGCATGCGCTTGCCCATACCGGCAGCGAGGATCACAACGTTCATAGGCAGTCGATAGAGAGTTGAAAAGATGAAAAAGTTTAACACGCAAGATAGCCTGGTCCGGCGCTTTCGCACACTGTGCCTGATCGCCCTCATGCTGGCAGTGGCCGCCTGCAGCAGCGTGCGCTTTGCCTACAACCAGGGCGACACCTTGCTGTACTGGTGGGTCAACGCCTACCTGGACCTCGATTCCGAGCAAGCGGGGCAGCTCAAGGAAGACATCGGGCAGCTGTTCAGCTGGCACCGCAAGACCCAGCTCAAGGAATACAGCCAGTTCCTCGTCACCGCCCAGCGCCAGCTGGCGTCGGGCAACGTCACGCAAGCGGACCTGAAAGCCGACTACCGCGACATCCGCGCGCGCACCGAGCTGCTGGCCAGCAAGGCGGTGCCAGACCTGGCCGACCTGGCGCTGTCGATCAAGCCCGAGCAGATCGCCAAGATGGAAGAAAAGTTCAGCAAAAACAACGAGACCTTCCGCAAGAAGTTCATCCGCATCGACCACGAGAAAAAGCAAAAGCTGCGCTACAAGAAATCGATGGAACAGCTGGACCTGTGGTTTGGCGGCTTCAGCAGCGAACAGGAAGCCCAATTGCGGCGTGCCTCGGATGCGCGGGTGCTCGACAACGAACTGTGGCTGAGCGAACGGATCGTGCGCCAGAAGCGGATCCTGGCCGTGCTGCGCGAAGTGCAGCAGAAAAAGCTGGGTAAAGACGCGACCGTGGTGCTGATGCAAAACCTGGTCAACGACATTTTTGGGCGCTTTGACGCGCCCGAGCACAAAGCCTTCTACGACGCCTACACGGACGGCACCATCAACCTGGTGCTCACCGCCATCAAGATCGCCACCCCGGTCCAGAAAGCGCACGCGCAAAAGCGCATGCAAGGCTGGATCGACGACTTCAAGGCCCTCTCCAGCGACCCCAAGTAATTTTTTCCTGCAACCGTGCAACCGGGGTCAGACCACTTTTGCCCGACGGCAAAAGTGGTCTGACCCCGGTTTTTTGGTATAGTCGCGGCCATGCAAAAGAAATCCGCCAAAGTGCCCGTTCACCGGGCTCCGCCACCGCAACAGGTGCGTATTATCGGGGGCGCGTGGAAACGCACGCCGCTGCCTGTCCTCGACGCCCTGGGCTTGCGCCCGACCCCTGACCGGGTGCGCGAAACCGTGTTCAACTGGATCGACCATTTGTGGAACCGCCACTGGGCCGACGCGGCCTGCCTCGACCTGTTCGCCGGCAGCGGCGCGCTTGGCTTCGAGGCGGCCAGCCGCGGCGCGCTGTCGGTGACGATGATCGATACGCATACCCCGGTGGTGCGCCAGCTCGAGGCTGTCAAGACCAAACTCAAGGCCGACAATGTCAGCGTGCTGCGCGCCGATGCGCTTGCCAGTGCCCAGAACGACGCGCTGCGTGGCGCGCGCTACAAGCTGGTGTTCCTTGATCCGCCTTACCATCAGGATTTGCTGGCCAAGACGCTGCCGCTGTGCGCGGCCTTGCTGGAGCCAGGCGGCCTGGTCTATGCCGAGGCGGGCGCGGCGCTGCCGTTCGCGCCGGAAGACGGCAGCGCCGTACCCGACTGGCTCGCGCCATGGGAAGCGGTGCGTGCCGACAAGGCTGGCGTGGTGTTCTTTCACCTGCTGAAGTTACGCGTAAGCGCGGCTTAAAACCCACAGCCGGCTTGCGCTGTTCGCCCTTGGCGGGCCGCCCGCCGGGGGTGGGACTTTTTTTTCAGGCATAATGCGCGTTCTATTTAGGTGCATCTCTAGGGAGCCGCAATGGTTGTAGCCGTTTATCCAGGAACCTTCGATCCGCTCACCCGCGGCCACGAGGATTTGGTGCGTCGCGCATCCGGCCTGTTCGACGGCTTGATCGTGGGCGTTGCCGACAGCAAGAACAAGCGTCCGTTCTTTTCGCTCGAGGAACGCCTGGAAATCGCCAATGAGGTGCTGGGACATTATCCGAACGTCAAGGTCGAGAGCTTTTCCGGCCTGCTCAAGGATTTCGTGCGCAAGCACGATGCGCGCGTCATCGTGCGCGGCTTGCGCGCCGTGTCCGACTTTGAATACGAATTCCAGATGGCCGGCATGAACCGGTATCTGCTGCCGGACGTCGAAACGCTGTTTCTGACGCCATCTGACCAGTATCAGTTCATATCTGGCACCATCGTGCGTGAAATCGCCATGCTGGGCGGCGACGTGTCGAAGTTCGTGTTCCCCTCGGTCGACCGCTGGCTGCAAAAGAAAATCGCCTCGATGGCGCCTCCAGAAGCGTAAAAGGCAGCAATCATGGCTTTACTGATCACCGACGAATGCATCAATTGCGACATTTGCGAGCCGGAATGCCCGAATGATGCCATTTCGATGGGTGTCGATTATTACCAGATCGACCCCGCCAAATGCACCGAGTGCGTTGGCCATTTCGACGAGCCCCAGTGCCAGCAAGTGTGCCCGGTCAGCTGCATTCCGTTCAATCCGGAATGGCGCGAAACACCGGAACAGTTGCAAGCAAAATACGAACTGCTGACTGCCGCCAAAGGCTAAGTCCCCCCTCATATTGCCTATCTGCATAATGATGTGCGCGTAAGCCACATCTTGGTGAGTAATTGCGTCCATACAGCAATTGTGCGAGAGGGTTAATGGTATATTGGCCTTGCGTATTAGCACGCTCATACTATTTTCGGGGTGTACATGATCAAGAACATCGGCATTGGCCAGCGCCTGGCGTTGGGATTTGGCGTGGTAATTTGCTTGCTATTGCTGCTGGCCGGCCTGTCTTATCTGCGCATTTCCAGCCTGAACCAGGAAGTGGCGACCATCGTCGATGCGCGTTATCCGAAAACGGTGGTGGCCAACGGCATCAAGGCCGATGTCAATGAAGCGACCCGCAGCATGCTCAACGTGCTGATCATGACCGACCCGTCCCAGGTCGCCAAGGAACTGGCCAATATCGAGGCCAGCAACGCCAGCGCCACCAAGGCGCTCGCCGAACTGAGCAAGACCACCACCGATGCCAAGGGCCAGCAAATTCTGAAGGCGATCGACACCGTGCGCGCGCGCTTCATTCCGGGCCAGAAAGTGTTCGTCGGCCTGATCAATGAAGACAAGAAAGATGACGCGATGGTCAAGTTCATGTTTTCGCTGCGTCCCCAGCAGGGCAAGTATTTCGACCAGCTCGACCAGTTCATCGCGTTTCAGAATGCCGAGATGGTCAAGGCCGGCCAGCAAGCCTCGGCCACCACCGGGCGCACCCAGATGTTCATCATGCTGCTCACCGTGATTGCCGCGGCGATGTCGCTGCTGGTGGCCTTCCTGGCCACACGCAGCATCGTCAAGCCGCTCAAGGAAGCGGTGGCGGTGGCCCAGCGCGTGGCCGAAGGCGACCTGACCAGCGATATTCATGTCAACAGTAGCGATGAAACCGGGCAAATGATGCAGGCGCTGAAGGATATGAACGTCAGCCTGATCAAGATCGTCGCGCAAGTGCGTTCCGGTACCGATGCGATCGCCGAGGCGTCCGGCGAAATTGCCAGCGGCAACCTGGACTTGTCGAACCGCACCGAGCAGCAAGCCACAGCGCTGGGCCAGACCTCGTCCTCGATGCGCGAACTGACCGGCACCGTGCAGCAAAACGCCGACAATGCGCGCCAGGCCAATCAGCTGGCGGCACGCGCCTCCGAAGTGGCGCTGCGCGGCGGCACCGTGGTGGCCAGCGTGATCGATACCATGGGCTCGATTACGGCCTCGTCGAAAAAGATCGTGGACATCATCGGCGTCATCGACGGGATTGCCTTCCAGACCAATATCCTGGCGCTCAACGCGGCCGTGGAAGCGGCCCGCGCCGGCGAGCAGGGCCGCGGCTTTGCGGTGGTGGCAGCCGAAGTGCGCAACCTGGCCCAGCGCTCCGCTGGCGCGGCCAAGGAAATCAAGGCGCTGATCGGCGACTCGGTCGACAAGGTGCGCGACGGCAGCAACCTGGTCGAGCAGGCCGGCGTGACGATGGAAGAAGTGGTGGCCAGCGTGCGCCGGGTCACCGATATCATGGGTGAAATCACTTCGGCCAGCCAGGAGCAAAGTGCCGGCATCGCCCTGGTCAATACAACTATCCTTGAAATGGACGAGACTACCCAGCAAAATGCTGCCCTGGTCGAACAGGCAGCCGCTGCGGCCGCGTCCATGCAGGACCAGGCCGCCGGTCTGGCGCGCGTGGTCAGCGTGTTCAAGCTGGACCAGGTGGCGCCGGCGCTCAGCGCCGTGTCCACCGGCGGCGCCCGCGCCGCGTTAAGGAAAGAACCCGCGCATCGGATCGCGGCTAGCTAGTTTTTGAGTTTGTTTAATATTTTAATAACAATGGAGACCATATGATCGCAATTAACAAGAGTTTCAAAGCCTTGCTGGCCGCTGCCTTCCTCGCCTGTGCATGTAGCCAGGGTGCGTCGGCTGCCGACGTGGCGGGCGTCAAGTTCCCCGACACGGCCAAGGTCGCTGGCAAGGAATTGCAGCTCAACGGCCTGGGCGTTCGTACCAAGGTATTCTTCAAGGTCTATGCCGCCGGCCTCTACCTGCAAGAAAAGGCCACCACCGTTGAAGACGTGCTCAAGGCCGATGGCCCGCGCCGCATGCAGTTGGTGATGATGCGCGAAGTCTCGTCCGATGACTTCGGCAATGCCTTCATGGCCGGACTGAACAGCAACCTCGACACCAAGGACAAGTCCAAGATCGTGACCCAGATCAGCAAGTTCGGCGAGATGTTCGCACTGCTGGACGCACTGAAAAAAGGCGACGTGCTCGACCTCGACTGGATTCCTGGCACCGGTACCCAGTGCTACCTGAACGGCAAGAAAATCGGCGAAGTCACGCCGGACATCCTGTTCTACAACTCGGTGCTGAAAATCTGGATCGGCGAAAAGCCAGCCGACAGTACGCTCAAGGCCAAGCTGGTGCCTGGCAAGAAGAAGCCAGTCGATCAAGCCTAAGTGTTACCCATAAAAAAACGGCGCCCGGTTCACACCGGGCGCCGTTTTTCTTTAGGGCGACGCGTTACGCGCGGGCAGCGATCGCGCGCAACTCGGCCGCGTCGCTGGGACCGCTCGCTGCGGCGATCATCTTTTCCAGCAAGCGCATGTCGCGCATGTGGGCGCGTGCCTTGCGCTGCTCCAGCGTCAGGCGCGGGCGCACCACCAACAGCGCGGCGCGCAACACGCCCACCAGCAGCGGACGGAACACATACAGCAGCACGGCGGCGATACTGGTGCGCGCCAGCACGCCCAGCAACGGTAGCGCCCACGGGGATTGTTGCAAGATGAAAGTCGAGGTACTCATGTTCAGCCCAATGCAATAGTAGTTTCTATTCAGAACTATACTGCGTCGCAACATATATATCCAATTGCATTCCCCAATGAGGGTTATATCATTTGTGAATGGAATATTGTATGATGACTTACCGACATTCTTTCTGGATCCCATGAGCTTCCTGACCCTGGACTTGAACTTGCTGCGTGTATTTGACGCCGTGATGACCGAGCAAAACCTGACCCGCGCCGCCGGCCATCTGGCCATGACCCAGCCGGCCGTGTCGAATGCGATCAAGCGCCTGCGCGAGAGCCTGGGCGACGAGTTGCTGATCCGCACCGCCTACGGCGTCAAGCCGACCCCGCGCGCCGAAGCGCTGTGGCCGGCCGTGCGCCAGGCGCTGGCCGGGCTGGAAGCGGCGGTCACGCCGGAAACGTTCGACGTGTCGAAAGCCCATGCCACGTTCCGCATGGCGATGGCCGACGCCACTGCCGCGTTCTGGCTGCCTTCCTTGATGCGCTCGATTGAAAGCGAAGCGCCGGGCGTCAATGTGCGCATGGTGCCGTTGACCACGCGCGAGCCGCGTCCGATGCTGCTGCGCGGCGATATCGACCTGGCGGTGGGCTTTTTCCCGGGCGTGGCGGCCCAGTTGTCGTCCGACACCAGTTCCCCGATCCGCCACGAGCGCCTGTATTCCGGGCATTACGTGTGCGTGATGCGCAAGGGCCATCCGCTGGCCAAGGTCGAACTGGGCATGGACAATTATTGCAAGGCCAACCATTTGCTGGTCAGCTTTTCGGGCCGTGCACACGGCCTGGTGGACGAAGCGCTGGCTCAGGTCGGGCGCGAGCGGCGCATTTTGCTGACCGTAAACCAGTTCTTCACGGCCGGGCGCGTGGTGGCCAATTCGGACTTGATCACGGTGCTGCCCAAGCATTTGATCGCCTCGACCGGCATGACCGACGCGCTGGTATGGCGCGAATTGCCGTTCGTTCTGCCGGCGGTGCACCTGGACATGCTGTGGCATGAACGCGATGCGCGCAGCCCGTCGCACAAATGGCTGCGCAATCACCTCGAAGGCATGAATACCACCACCGCGCTGCGCGGCATCACCACCAGCGATTAACTACGTCATCCTCGCGAAAGCGGGGATCGACGTGCTTATTTAATAGGCAGTTTGGTGGTGTTCTTGACCTCTTCCATCACTGCGTAGGTGTGCGTCTCGCGCACGCCTTTCTGCAGCAGCGTCTTGCCGAGAAATTCCCGGTAAGCGGCCATGTCTTTCACGCGCGCCTTGACCAGGTAGTCGAAGCCGCCCGCCACCATGTGGCATTCGAGTACTTCGGGAATGACTTGCACGCTGTTCTTGAAGGCGTCGAATACTTCCGGGGTAGTGCGGTCGAGCACCACTTCAATGAACACCAGCAGCGACACGTCCAGCAATTGCGGGTTCAGCTGGGCCGTATACCCCATGATGTAGCCCGATTCGTGCAGCTTGCGTACCCGCTCCAGGCAGGCCGCTGGCGACAGGTTGACCCGTGCTGCCAGCTCCACATTGCTGATCCGGCCGTCACTTTGTAGTTCCGAGAGAATTTTCTTGCTGATCTTGTCCAACATCCCTGATGACTCCCTCTTATAAATATAATTTGGTGAAATTGTCTCATCAAAAACTATCTATGGCTAGTCTTCTGCAATACCAGAATTAATCCAGAGGAAATCGCTCTACAATCGAATCATCTCGCCGCGCTTTCGATTTGCGCGCGGCTGCCCTTGTCCGTTACCTTCGCGAAGACCTGCCATGCCTACTTCCCACACGCCGTTTTCTGCCTTTCAGGCGGAAGTCGCCCATCAGCCGACCCCACTGCGTTCTGCCATCACCGGCGCCTACCGCCGTGACGAAGCCGAGAGCGTCGCATGGCTGCTGTCGCAGTCCCAGCGCCCGCACGCCGACGCCCACGCGCTGGCGCACCGGCTGGTATCGGCAGTGCGCAGCAAGCGCACCCGCGCTTCCGGCGTGGACGCGCTGATGCACGAATTTTCACTGTCGTCGGAAGAAGGCGTGGCGCTGATGTGCCTGGCCGAAGCGCTGCTGCGTATTCCCGACAGCGCCACCGCCGACCGCCTGATCGCCGACAAAATCAGCAAAGGCGACTGGCGCAAGCACCTGGGCGAGTCGCCTTCGCTGTTCGTCAACGCCGCCACCTGGGGCTTGCTCATCACCGGCAAACTGGTCGACACCAGCAGCGAAACCGGGCTCGGTTCGGCGCTGTCCAAACTGATTAGCAAAGGCGGCGAACCGTTGATCCGCAAGGGCGTCGATCTGGCCATGCGCATGCTGGGCAACCAGTTCGTCACTGGCCAGACCATCGACGAAGCGATCAAGAACAGCCGCGACAACGAACAGCGCGGCTACCGCTATTCATACGACATGCTGGGCGAAGCGGCGCTGACCGAACTCGATGCGCAAGCGTATTACGCCTCGTACGAAAAAGCCATCCACGCGATCGGCAAGGCGTCCGCCGGGCGCGGCATCAAGATTGGCCCCGGCATTTCGGTCAAGCTGTCGGCGCTGCATCCGCGCTACAGCCGCGCCCAGCACGCGCGCGTGATTGGCGAACTGCTGCCCCGTTTGCGTTCGCTGGTGCTGCTGGCCAAGCAGTACAACATCGGCCTCAATATCGACGCCGAAGAAGCGGACCGTCTAGAAATTTCGCTCGACCTGATGGAAGCGATGGCGTTCGACCCGGAACTGGCCGGCTTCGACGGCATCGGTTTCGTGGTGCAGGCTTACCAGAAGCGCTGCCCGTACGTGATCGACTACCTGGTCGACCTGGCGCGCCGCAGTGGCCGCAAGTTCATGGTGCGCCTGGTGAAGGGCGCGTATTGGGACGCCGAAATCAAGCGCGCCCAGGTTGACGGCATGCCCGGCTATCCGGTCTACACGCGCAAGGTCTACACCGACGTGTCGTACCTGAACTGCGCCAAGAAACTGCTGGCCGTGACCGACGTCATCTACCCGCAGTTCGCCACCCACAATGCGCACAGCCTGTCGGTGATTTACACCTGGGCCAAGGCCGACGCCGTCACCAACTATGAATTCCAGTGCCTGCACGGCATGGGCGAAACGCTGTACGACCAGGTGGTCGGCAAGGACAACCTGGACAAGGCTTGTCGTATTTACGCGCCAGTCGGTTCGCACGAAACGCTGCTGGCCTACCTGGTGCGCCGCTTGCTGGAAAACGGCGCCAATTCCTCGTTCGTCAACCAGATCGTCGACGAAAAAGTCGCCATCGAGAGCCTGATCGCCGATCCATATGAAGCGTCGCGCGCGCAGGGAGGGGTGCCGCATCCGGGCATCGTGCTGCCGCTGCAGCTGTTCGGTGCCGAGCGCCGCAATTCGGCGGGCCTGGACCTGGTCAACGAAAATGTGCTGCGCGCGCTGGCCGAGTCGCTGTCGAAGCAGCGTTCCTACGATGCGGCGCCACTGATCGATGGCGTCGCCTCCCAGGGCACCTGGCAGAACATCGTCAATCCGGCCCAGCATGGCGATATCGTCGGGCGCGTTTGCGACGCCAGCGTCATTGACGTCGACGCCGCCCTCGACAGCGCCAGCGCCTACGCGATGGACTGGCAGACCACCGCGCCATCGGAGCGCGCGGCGATCATCGCCAAAGTGGCCGACCTGTTCGAAGCCAATTACGACGAATTGATGGCACTGGCAGTGCGCGAAGCGGGCAAGTCGCTGCCGAACGCGATCGCCGAAATTCGCGAAGCGGTCGACTTCCTGCGCTATTACGCAGCCCAGGTCGACGGCACCGCGAATATCCTGGCGCTCGGGCCGGTGGCCTGCATCAGTCCCTGGAACTTTCCGCTGGCCATTTTCACCGGCCAGGTAGCCGCCGCACTGGCTGCCGGCAACGTGGTGCTGGCCAAGCCGGCCGAACAAACGCCGCTGATCGCGCACCGCGCCGTCCAGCTGTTCCACGAAGCGGGCGTGGCGCGCGGCGCGCTGCAGCTGCTGCCAGGCCGCGGCGAAATCGTCGGTGCGCGCCTGTGCGCCGACCCGCGCGTCAAGGGTGTGATTTTCACCGGCTCGACCGAAGTGGCGCAATTGATCAACCGCACGCTGGCCAAACGCTCCGCGGCCGAAGGCGTCGACATCGCGCTGATCGCCGAAACGGGCGGCCAGAATGCGCTGATCGTCGATTCGTCGGCGCTGCCGGAACAGGTGGTGCAGGATGTGATGTCGTCGGCGTTCGACAGCGCCGGCCAGCGCTGCTCGGCGTTGCGCGTGCTGTTCCTTCAAGAAGATATCGCCGACAAGACCATCAAGATGCTGCGCGGCGCGATGGGCGAACTGCGAGTTGGCAATCCGGACCGCCTGGCCACCGATATCGGCCCAGTGATCGACCTGGAAGCGCAGCAAAGCCTGCTCAATCACATCGCCCGCATCAAGGCCACCGCCAAGACCCACTTTGCCCTGGCACTGCCGGAAGCATTGACCGGGCAAGGCACCTTCGTGGCGCCGACCGTGCTGGAAATTGGCTCGCTGTCGGAACTGACGGCCGAAGTATTTGGCCCCGTGCTGCACATCATCCGCTATCGCCGCGCTGACCTGGCCGCGATTGTCGACTCGATCAACGCCACCGGTTTCGGTTTGACGCTGGGCGTGCATTCGCGCATCGATGAGACGATCGACTTCATTGCGTCGCGCGCCCATGTCGGCAATATCTACGTGAACCGCAATATCGTCGGCGCAGTCGTTGGCGTGCAGCCGTTCGGCGGCGAAGGCAAATCCGGCACCGGTCCGAAAGCAGGCGGCCCGCTGTACCTGAAGCGCTTGCAGAAGGGTGCTCCGGCGCTGCTGACGCACGAGCGCAAAGCCAGCGCCGGCCTCGATGCGCTGCTCGAGTGGGCCCGTACCCACGGCCACCAGCGCGTGGTCACGCTGGCCGAGCAGTACATGCGCACCACCTTGCTGGGCACCTCGCTGACCTTGCCGGGACCGACCGGCGAGCGCAATGCGCTGTCGTTCGCGCCGCGCGGCGTGGTGCTGTGCGCCGCTGCCGACATTGGCGTGCTGCTCAATCAATTGGCAGCTACACTGGCCACTGGCAACCGCCCGCTGGTGCTGGCCCAGTCCAAGGACGTGATCCCGCAAGGCTTGCCGGCCCAGGTCAAGGAACTGATCGATTTCGCAGGCAGTATCGACGAATGCAGCAGCGAGTTTCAAATCGCGCTGGTAGAAGCATCGCTCGTGAACGGACTGCGGCCAGTATTGGCCGCGCGTCCGGGCGCGATTGTCGGCATGATCGACACCTCGGAAGAAGGTGCGATCCCGCTGTGGCGTCTGGTCGCCGAACGCGCCTTGTGCGTGAACACGACTGCAGCTGGCGGCAACGCCAGCTTGATGACGCTGGGTTTGTAAGTATTGAGGTAACCGATTAACCCTTGGAGGCAGACATGATCGTAGGCGTACCTAAAGAAATCAAAAACAACGAGTTTCGGGTTGGACTCACACCTCCTAGCGTGCGCGAATTGACCTCGCGCGGTCACCAGGTGCTGGTGCAGAAGAACGCCGGCGGCGAAATCGGCCTGGCCGATGAACAGTACGTGGCCGCCGGCGCCATCATCATCGACACGGCCAAGGAAATCTTTGCCCGCGCCGACATGATCGTCAAGGTCAAGGAACCGCAGCCGGGCGAATGCGCGATGCTCAGCGAAGGCCAGATTCTGTACACCTATCTGCACCTGGCGCCGGACCCGGAGCAGACCGCGGCGCTGGTCAAATCGGGCGCCATCTGCATCGCCTACGAAACCATCACCGGCGCGGGCGGCGGCTTGCCGCTGCTGGCCCCGATGAGCGAAGTGGCGGGGCGCATGGCGATCCAGGCCGGCGCAGCCCACCTTGAAAAATCCAAGGGCGGCATGGGACTGCTGCTGGGCGGCGTGCCTGGCGTGGCGGCGGGCCATATCGTCATCATCGGCGCCGGCGTGGTCGGCACCAATGCGATGCAGATGGCAGTTGGCACCGGCGCGCGCGTGACGGTGCTTGACAAGAGCATCGACCGCTTGCGCCAGCTCGACCTGGTGTACGGCAACCGCATTTCGACCCAGTATTCGAATGCCCAGTCGATCGAAGAAGCGGTGCTGTCGGCCGACCTGGTGATCGGCGGCGTGCTGGTGCCGGGAGCGGCTGCGCCCAAACTGGTCACGCGCAGCATGATCAGCCGCATGAAGCCGGGTGCGGTGGTGGTGGACGTGGCGATCGACCAGGGTGGCTGTTTTGAGACCTCGCATGCAACCACGCATGCCGATCCGACTTACGTGGTGGACGGCGTGGTGCACTACTGCGTGGCCAACATGCCGGGTGCAGTGGCGCGCACGTCGACGTTTGCGCTCAATAACGCCACCATCGGGCACGCGATCGCACTGGCGGAAAAAGGCTGGAAGAAAGCCATGGCGAACGATGTCCACCTGCGCAACGGGCTCAATGTCTGCCAAGGCAAGGTCACCTACGCGGCAGTGGCGCGCGACCTCGGTTACGAGTACACGCCAGCCGAAGACTTGCTAGCGTAAGTCTTCATCGGGGTCAGACCTCCGCTACATATGGATACATTTGGAGGTCTGACCCCGGTTTGGAAGTCCGGAGAGGCAACTTTACGCCGCCAGGTCTTCGCAGACGCGCGAGACGATATGAAACGCATAGCGCGCCGCCACAGTCGTCACGAAGCGCATGAAATCATGCGCCGCGTCCTCATTGGCGTTATCCGAAATTGTGCGGATCACGGCAAACGGCAGGCCCAGTTCGAAACAGACCTGGGCCACTGCCGCCCCTTCCATTTCCACCGCCAGTAGTCCCGGCAGCGCCGCATTGAGCGCGTTGATGTGCTGCGCGCTGCTGATGAACTGGTCGCCGCTGGCGATCAGGCCGCGGTGCAATCGCGCGCTTCCGCCTTCTGCCTCCAGAAACCGGGTCGCCGCGCCAGCCACGATATTGCTCAGTTGCAGATCGGTCTGGAAATGCGACAGGCCCGTCAGCGGCACTTCGTAGCGGGGAAACAGCGGACTGGCGTCCATATCGTATTGGACCAGTGAGTCCGCCACCACGATATCGCCCACCTTGACCCCGGCATCGCCCGCCCCCGCCACCCCGGTGAACAGGATGTGGGTGACGCCGAATTTTTCGATCAACATGGTCGCAGTTGTCGCAGCAGCAACCTTCCCAATTCGCGACAGGACGCACACAGCGTCGATTCCAGCGATTTGCCCGGCCGTGTAGGTCCGCATGCCATGGATGAGCTTGGCGGGGCCTTGCATGGCCTCCACGAGGCCTTGCTGTTCCTCTTGCAGCGCGCTGATGATCCCTAGACGCATTTTCTACTCGTAACGTAAAGCATCGATCGGGTTCAAATTGGCCGCCTTGGCGGCCGGCATGATGCCAAATATGATGCCGATGAAGCTGGAGAAGCCAAACGCCATGGCCACTGCCCACCAGGGTACGACGGCGGCGGGGAAGTCGGGGATCATCATCGAGGCGCCAAAGCCGAGGGCATAGCCCAGGCCCAGGCCGATCAGCCCGCCAAGCAGCGACAGCGTGGTCGCTTCAATCAGAAATTGCAGCAAGATGTGGTGCTTTTGTGCGCCGAGGGCCTTGCAAATGCCGATTTCGCGGGTCCGTTCGGTGACCGACACCAGCATGATGTTCATGATACCAATGCCGCCCACCAGCAAGGACACGCTGACGATACCGCCCAACACCAGCGTCATCATGGCAATGATGCCTTCGAACGATTCCGTCAATTCCTGCGCCGTTTCAACCTTGAAGTCATTCGCCTGACCCGGCTTCAAATGGTGCGCCTGGCGCAGCAGGCCCGTCAGGCGGCCCTGGACCGCTTCCAGCTGGTCGATTTCGTTGACGCTGAAGGCAATCCGGATATCGAGCTTGCTGCCGCCGCCGGCAATGGCCTGGCCGACCGAAAACGGCATCAAGGCATAGTCGTCCTTGGACATGCCGAACATTTCACCCCGGGTTTCGGTCAGGCCGATGATCTTGAACCATTCGCCACCAATTTCGATGAACATGCCGATCGGGTCGGGTGGCAGTTTGAGCGTTTCGTGCAGCTTGCTGCCGATCACAACCACCCTGCGGCGCGACGCTTCGTCGCCGGCGTTGATGAAACGCCCCTTGGCAGGAAACACCTGGTTCGCTTCCTGGTAGGCGTTGGTGACGGCGCGCACATTGGTGAAAGTCGACTGGCCCGCGTAACGCACGGTGGCGCCAAAATCGCCAAATGGTCCGAACGAGGGCGAGACATTTTTGATGTCGTCGATATGGGCGACGATGCGTTCGTAATCGTTGATGCCCATGACGTTGCGCTTGCCTTGCAGCTGCTCTTCCCACGGCGTGGACGCGTACACGGACAAGCTGTTGGCGCCCATGCCCTTGAACTGGTTGCTGATCGAGGCCGACAAGCCTTGCACCATCGACACCACGGCAATCACCGACGCCACGCCGATGATGATGCCCAGCGAGGTCAAAAAGCTGCGAAAACTGTGGGCGCGGATGCTTTGCAGGGCGGAGCGGAAACTTTCGATGATGCTAAACACGGGCACGCTCCACGTTCTGGACGTCGCTTTGCACGCGCCCGTCGTGCAAGCGCACGGAACGGCGGCAATGGGCGGCAATATCTGGCTCGTGGGTGACCACGATCAGGGTCTGGCCTTCCGCGTGCAAGGTGTCGAACAGCGCCATGATGTCGTCGGCGGTGGTCGAATCGAGGTTGCCGGTCGGCTCGTCCGCCAGCAAGATGGACGGCTCGCTGCACAAGGCGCGCGCAATCGCCACCCGTTGGCGCTGTCCGCCAGACAATTGATTGGGCAAGTGGTCCTGGCGATTTTCCAGTCCCACCCTGGCCAGCGCTACCCGTGCGCGGCGCGCCCGTTCGGCCGGACGCACGCCGCGGTAGATCAGCGGCTGCATGACATTTTGCAGCGCCGTGGCGCGCGTGAGCAAGTTGAAGCTCTGAAAAATGAAGCCGATTTCCTCGTTGCGGGTCGTGGCCAGGTCGCTTTCGCTCATGCCGGCCACATCGCGCCCGTTCAAAAAATACTTGCCCAGCGTGGGCGTATCGAGGCAACCGACGATATTCATCATGGTCGACTTGCCCGAACCGGAAGAACCGATGAACGCGATGTAATCGTTGCGGGCAATCTGCAAATCGATACCGTTCAGCGCCGTAATGGTCTCGCTGCCCATCTGGTAGTGCTTGGCAATGCCTTCAAGGCGAATCAAGGGCTCGCCGGTGCTCATGTCTTGGTCTTTTCCGCCGAAGCCGTCACCTTGGCCGCTTCGCCACTGACCTTGTCGCCCTGCTTCAGGTGGCGCAGGATCTTGTACGGGCCAATGATCACGGCGTCGCCGGCCACTACGCCGGTCAGGATTTCCTGCTGGCTGTCGTCCGATACGCCGATGGTGACGATGCGTTTTTCCGCCTTGCCATCCTTGTTGAGAAACACGTAGTTTTCGGTCTTGACTTCGACTTTGGACTTCTTGTCGCCCTTTTTTGGCGCCAGTTCGACGTTTTCATCGTTGTTCGACAGCACTGCCTGCAAGGGCAATGCCAGCGACTTGCCGGAACTGGCCGTAAAGATCTCTGCGCGGCACGTCATGCCCGGACGCAGCGACAACTGCTTGGTGTCGGCCAGCTTGACCTTGATGTTGTAGTTGCGTGCCTGCGAAGCGGCGCCCTGGCCCTGGCCCGGCGCATTGGCTTTTGGCGACAGCGGAATGGTCATCACTTCGCCGCGGATGGCCACGTCAGGGTAGGCGGCGGTGTGGATCGCCACTTCCTGGCCCACGGTGACTTTGCCGATATCGGCTTCGTCCACGTTCACTTCGGTGATCATGGTGGCGGTATTGGCAATCGTCATCAGGCTCGAGCCGGCAATGCTGACCTGGCTGGCGACAGCCGTTTCACCGACCTTGATGTCAAGCGCGGTAATGGTGCCCGAAATCGGCGCCCGGACATTCGTCTTGGCCAGCCTCTCGTTGGATTGTTTTAATATTGCAGCGACCTGTTCCAGGCGCGAGCGGCTGTTGCGCAGTTCAATCTTGGCCGCGTCCACAGCGTAGCGCGCGTCGTCGATTTGCAAGTCAGCGATCATTTTCATCTTGTGCAGCTCGACCTTGCGCTTGAACTGGCTTTCCTGGTTCTGCACATTGAGCTGCTGCTGCTCGATGACGATGCGCTGCTGGCGTACAGCGGCCTCCTGCTGCTCGACCTCGGCACGGTAGCTCTGGTCATCCAGATGCAGCAGCAAGTCGCCCTTGGCCACTTTCTGGCCTTCCTTGACGAAGATCGTGCTGACTTTGCCGATCACTTCCGGCGACAGCAACACTTGCTCTTCGTACAACAGGTGGCCAGAGGCGAGGATAGACGACTTGATGTCGTGGTAACCGATCTTGTCGATTTCCACAGTGCGGGCTGGTTCGTTGCGCAGCAATTTCACGCCGACTGGCACTGCCAGCAGGGCGACCAGCCCGATTCCTACGAGATATTTGCGTTTCATACTGCCTTGCTCATCATCATTGCAAAGCCGAACCAGCCAGCAAAAATCACTGCGTAAGGAATCACGACAACTGCCGTTGCAGCCGAGCGCGATACCTTGGCCCATGCCTGGAAGCCGATCACCATCAGTATCATGCCCCAGATGGTCGTCAGGCTAACCATATCGAGCGGTCCTGCCAGTTTATTGTCCATGCCGTAATGGAAGAACAACTGGTTCAGGGACAGGGGATTGAGTTCCGACGAAGCGATTTGATGGTTCGACGACAGCAAGATCTGCATGCCACCCAGTGGCAACAGCAACAAGCTGGTGACACCAGACCAGGCCGACAGCGCGAAACCGGCGCCAAAGCCAAATTCCTTGCCCATGGATTTGGCAACGAGCATGAAATACACGCCCATCACGACCGTGACCAGCGGGATCATGACCAGGGAAGCGACCAGAGCCGATGTTTGCAAAACGCCTCGGGTCATCATGCCAGCGGCTTTTTCACGCACGGCAGCGTCCTTGATACCGGCATTCATCTGGTCGATCATCCAGCTGAAGTCGACGACGCTGAAGTACCACATCAGCAAAGCGCAGGTGCTGAGCATGACCAGTACCAGGGGCAGCCATGCATGACGCTTCGATTCAAGCGACGCGAAGGTCTTGGAAGGCTCGTAAAACATGGCGAACAGTGCGCCCATTGCAGAGTTGCCAGTCGTGGTGCCAGCTGTGTTGGTCATTTCCATAGTTTGTCCGCTCGTCTTTTGTAGTGTTGGGGGATTCAGCGACGTGAGAATAGCATGTAGGTAAGAAATATTGTCAGGATTGCTGCATATGCATATCAAAGAAATTTTTCAGGCACTTGTCCACGCTTTTCGCGTTTGTTTACTGTTTTATATAAAGATATGTATACAAATTTAGTAGTGATAGTAAACGGGCTATTTTTTGTGGATAAGTCGTTTTGTTTCTTTGTTTACAGCGGTTTACGTCGTGAAAAAGTAGCTGGACAAGGCTTGTATTGTTCAGGGATGACTGTTGGACAAAAAAGTGGCTGTGGACAAAGGTCGCTGTTTTGCACATCTCATCCTGTGGATATCCAGTGACTTATCCACAATGCGTTGGCGTTCGATTTTTTTTGAGTTCTTCCAAAAGCAACTTCTGTCTTCAGAGAAATCTTCTTTTCGGGCAAGGTTTTGACCTTGCTTTTGACTTTGTTTTTTTTTTGAAGGGTTTAATGGTTTACTTAAGAAAGGTAATATATATGTTTAGTAGTAGTTGTTAACGCAGGCCATTTTCTGTGGATAAACCCTTATTCTTGAACGAAATCATGGACTTGGAAGAGGTATAAACCGCCTGCTAGTCCTGTATCCGGCTGGGGTCAATTCTGGACAAAAATCGGCTTGTGCATAAATCGCTGTTTATCCACAATCGACACCTGTGGATATCCAAACACTTATCCACAGGGGGTGACATGCTGGATCTGCAAGGTTTGTTCAAGTTCCCTGTCATACAGGGGCCGATGGCCGGTGGGGCCACGACTGCCGAGCTGGTCGCAGCAGTGTCGAATGCCGGTGGACTCGGTTCGCTGGGCGCCGCTTTGCTCTCGCCGTCGGTGCTCAGGGACGAGGTTGCCCGCATCCGCAGCCTGACCAGCGAGCCCTTTCTCATCAATTTGTTCGTGGTTGACACCCCGTCGCCGTCAGATGACGAGATCGCAGCAGCGTCTTTACTGCTTAAACCCATTTGGGAAAGCTTGGGCTGGAGCAGTTTGCCCAAGCCAGCCAAATGGTGCGAAGACTTTGCTGCCCAGTTCGACGCAGTGATTGCGCTGCGCCCGGCCGCTGCCAGCTTCACATTCGGCATCCTGGACCCGGCCCAGGTCGAACGGCTGCATGACGCGGGGATCTTTGTGATCGGCACCGTCACCACGGTCGATGAAGCGCTGGCCTGGGAACAAGCGGGCGCCGATGCCATAGTCGCGTCCGGCGTCGAGTCTGGTGGACATCGCGGCACCTTTCTTGGTCCGCAAGAAGAAGCAACCTTGCCTGCCAGAGCCTTGTGGCCGCAAGTGGCAGCGGCCGTGAAGCTACCGGTAATTGCCGCCGGCGCCATCATGACCGGGGTCGACATCCTGGAAGCGATGCGGCTGGGGGCGCAGGCGGTACAAATGGGCAGCGCCTTCCTGGTATGCGACGAATCCGGGATCAACCCGGTGTACCGCCAGGCCTTGCTGACAGCGGGCGACACGCCGACCCGGCTGACTCGCGCTTTTAGCGGCCGCTATGCGCGCGGCCTGGAAAACCGCTTCATGCGCGAGATGGAAGCGGTCGCCTCGCGCTTTCCCGCGTATCCTGTTCAAAATGCATTGACAACAACCATACGCGCCGCCGCCGCAGCCAAAGGCGATCCCGGCCTGATGTCGCTGTGGGCAGGCACCGATATCCGGCGCGCGCGTCCCATGCCAGTGGCCAAGCTGATGCAAACCCTGGTCGCCGAAATGCGCACCTGTTAAAGGAGCAGTGATTGGAATCAGCAGGTAACTACGACTACATCATTGTCGGCGCCGGTACTGCCGGTTGCGTGCTGGCCAATCGCTTGACGCGCAAGCGCAACGTCGAGGTTCTGCTGATCGAGGCTGGCGGGCGTGACGATTACCTGTGGATTCACATTCCTGTCGGCTATTTGCATTGCATCGGCAATCCCCGCACCGACTGGATGTACCAGACCGAACCGGACGCCGGCCTGGACGGCAGGGCGCTGATTTACCCGCGCGGAAAAGTGCTCGGCGGCAGCTCGTCGATCAACGGCATGATCTATATGCGCGGCCAGTCCCAGGATTACGATCGCTGGGCCGACGTCACTGGCGACGCGTCGTGGCGCTGGGACCGGGTGCTGCCGATGTTCATGAAAAGCGAAGACTATTACGGTGGCAGCAGCGCCGTGCATGGCACCGGCGGCGAATGGCGCGTGGAAAAGCAGCGCCTGTCGTGGCAAATCCTCGATGCCTTTCGCGACGCTGCCGAACAAAGCGGCATACCCAAGACCGACGATTTCAATGGGGGCGACAACCTCGGCTGTGCCTATTTCGACGTCAATCAGAAGCGCGGCATCCGCTGGAGTACTGCCAAGGCGTTTTTGAAACCGGCGTCCAGCCGCCCCAACCTGACCATCATGACCGGCTGCCACGTGGAACGCCTGATCATCGAGAACAGCGAGCAGGGCAAGGTGTGCCGCGGCGTCGAATTTGCCGGCGGCGGCAAGGCCTGGACTGCCAGCGCTGAGCGCGAAGTGCTGCTGACGGCTGGCGCCATCGGTTCGCCGCAGCTATTGCAGCTGTCCGGCATCGGTCCCGGGGCGGCGCTGCATGCGCTGGGCATTCCGGTCGAAGTCGACGCGCCTGGCGTAGGTGAAAACTTGCAGGACCATTTGCAGCTGCGCATGATCTTTAAGGTCAGCAATGCCAAAACGCTCAACACTAGCGCGGCCAGCTGGTTTGGCAAGTTCAAGATCGGCCTCGAATACGCGCTGCGCCAAAGCGGGCCGATGTCGATGGCGCCGTCCCAGCTGGGGGCGTTTGCCCGTTCCGATCCCGGCCAGGCCACGTCGAACCTGGAGTACCACGTGCAGCCGCTGTCGCTGGAGAAATTCGGCCAGCCCTTGCATGTCTTTCCGGCGTTCACCGCCAGCGTGTGCAACCTGCGTCCGACCTCGCGCGGCCATGTTCGCATTGCGGCCAAAGACAGTTATGCGGCGCCCAAAATCACCACCAATTACCTGAGCACGCCGGAAGACCGCGACACCGCTGGCGCCGCGCTCGCTTTAACGCGCCGCATCGTGGCCGCGCCCGCAATGGCCAGGTACGCGCCGGTGGAATTCATGCCCGGCACACACTACCAAAGCGAAGACGACCTGGCGCAGGCGGCAGGCTTGATAGGCACCACGATTTTTCACCCGGTCGGCACCTGCAAGATGGGCAAGGCCGACGATGCCATGGCCGTGGTCGACAGCCAGCTGCGGGTCAAGGGCGTGCGCGGCCTGCGCGTGGTCGACGCTTCGGTCATGCCATTTATTACGTCCGGCAACACCAATTCCCCGACGCTCATGATTGCCGAAAAGGCGGCGCAAATGATCGTCAACACAGCAGGCTTTCCCAATACGGAAAGGTAGTTTTACTGTATTGTTAGCAAAAACCGTACTGTGTATTATCTGAAAGAGTGTGAAAAATAGAACGGAGACACGATGGCAGATGTCATTCTGGAAACGCGCAACCTGACCAAAGAGTTCAAGGGTTTCACCGCAGTCAGTGACGTCAACCTCCAGGTGCAGCGCGGACATATCCACGCCTTGATCGGTCCCAACGGCGCCGGCAAGACCACCTGCTTCAATTTGCTGACCAAATTTCTGATTCCGACGTCGGGCCAGATTCTGTTCAATGGCACCGACATCACGGGCGCCCGCCCGGCCCAGATCGCCCGCATGGGCATCATCCGTTCCTTCCAGATTTCAGCCGTGTTCCCGCACCTGACGGTGCTGCAAAACGTGCGCATCGGCTTGCAGCGTGAACTGGGCACCTCGTTTCGCTTCTGGCAGAGCGAACGCTCGCTGAACCAGCTCAATGAGCGGGCCATGGCGCTATTGGCCGAAGTGGACCTGGCCGCGTTTGCCGACACCATCACGGTCGACATGCCCTACGGTCGCAAGCGCGCGCTGGAAATTGCCACCACGCTGGCGATGGAACCGGAACTGATGCTGCTTGATGAGCCGACCCAGGGCATGGGCCACGAAGACGTGCACCGCGTCACTGAACTGATCAAGAAAGTGAGCGCCGGGCGCACCATCCTGATGGTCGAACACAATATGAGCGTGGTGTCCGGCATTTGCGACAAGATTTCAGTCCTGCAGCGCGGCGCCATGCTGGCCGAGGGCAGCTATGCCGAAGTGTCGAACAATCCCCAGGTGATGGAAGCCTACATGGGCTCCACCGATGTTGAACTGGAAGGGGCGCACTGATGGCGGCCGCGCTCGAGATTTCCCATCTGCAGGCCTGGTACGGCGAATCGCATATCTTGCATGACGTGAACCTGACGGTGAACCAGGGCGAAGTGGTTACTTTACTGGGACGCAACGGCGCCGGGCGCACCACCACGCTGCGCGCCATCATGGGCTTGACGGGCGCGCGCAAAGGCTCGATCAAGGTGGGTGGCGTTGAAGCGATCGGCTTGCCGACCCACCGCATCGCCCACCTGGGCATCGGTTACTGCCCCGAGGAACGGGGCATCTTTTCGTCGCTCTCGACTGAGGAAAACCTGATGTTGCCGCCGCAGCTGAACGGGGCAGCGAAAGGCATGTCGGTCGACGAGATTTATACGCTGTTTCCCAATTTGTACGAACGCCGCAACAGCCAGGGTACGCGCTTGTCGGGCGGCGAACAGCAGATGCTGGCGGTGGCGCGCATTTTGCGCACCGGTGCGCGCTTGCTGTTGTTGGACGAGATCTCCGAAGGGCTGGCGCCAGTCATCGTGCAAGGTTTGGCGCGCATGATTTTGATGCTCAAGTCCAAGGGCTACACCATCGTCATGGTTGAACAGAATTTCCGTTTCGCCGCGCCACTGGCGGACCGGTTTTATGTGATGGAGCACGGTCAGATTGCGCTGACCTTCGCTGCGTCTGAATTGAGCGCCAAGATGCCGGTCCTGACCGAGCTGCTGGGCGTGTAAAACAACAATCCCATCCTACCAACGGAGACAACATGAAACGAACTGCATTCGCCATTGCCGCTAGCGCAGCGTGCGCCATCGGATTTTCCTTGCCTGCTCAGGCGCAGGTGTCGGGCGACACGATCAAGATCGGCCTGATCACCGACATGTCGGGCGTGTATTCCGATATCGACGGCAACGGCGGCGCCGAAGCGGTGCGCATGGCGATTGCGGACATGGGCGGCATGGTCAACGGCAAGAAGGTCGAGTTCGTCGTGGCTGACCACCAGAACAAGGCCGACATTGCCGCCAGCAAAGCGCGCGAATGGTTCGACCAGCAGGGCGTCGACATGCTGATCGGCGGCACCAATTCCGGCGCCAACCTGGCCATGGCAAAAATCGCCGCGGAAAAGAAAAAGGTCTTCATTTCGATTGGCGCCGGCTCGGCCCGCCTGACCAATGAAGATTGCTCGCCGTACACGGTGCACTACGCCTACGACACGGTGGCGCTGGCACGCGGCACCGGCGGCGCCACCGTCAAGCAGGGCGGCAAGAGCTGGTACTTCCTGACGGCCGACTATGCGTTCGGCCAGTCGCTGGAAAAAGACACCACCGACGTCATCAAGGCCAACGGCGGCACCGTGATGGGCAGCGCCAAGCACCCGCTGTCGGCATCGGACTTCTCGGCCTTCCTGGTGCAGGCGCAGTCGTCCAAGGCGCAAATCCTCGGGCTGGCCAATGCCGGCGGCGACTTCATCAACTCGGTCAAGGCAGCCAACGAATTTGGCATCACCAAGTCGATGAAACTGGCGGGCTTGCTGGTGTTCATCAACGACGTGCACACGCTGGGTTTGAAGATGACCCAGGGCATGTATTTGACCGACGGCTGGTATTGGGACATGAGCCCGGAAAGCCGGGCCTGGTCCAAGCGCTACTTCTCGAAAATGAAGAAGGAGCCATCGATGCTGCAGGCGGCTGACTACTCGGCCACGATGACCTATCTGAACGCGGTCAAGGCGGTCAGTACCGACGACGCCGACAAGGTCATGGCACAGCTGAAGAAAGCCAAGATCAGCGACATGTTCACCAAGAACGGCGAGATCCGCGGCGACGGACGCATGGTGCACGACATGTATCTGATGCAAGTGAAGGCCCAGGCCGATTCGAAATATCCATGGGATTACTACAAGGTGATCCAGACCATCCCTGGTGCGCAAGCGTTTACCACCAAGGCGGAAACCAAGTGCGCGGCCTGGAAGTGACCAACTGATCATGGAAATATTCGGCGTCCCCCTGCAAGCGATGATGAGCCAGCTGCTGCTGGGCCTGGTGAACGGCTCGTTCTATGCGATGTTGTCGCTGGGGCTGGCCGTGATCTTCGGCCTGCTCAACGTGATCAATTTTTCGCATGGGGCGCTGTACATGATGGGCGCCTTCCTGGCCTGGATGGGCTTGAACTATTTCGAGCTCAACTACTGGGTCATGCTGGCTGCGGCGCCGCTGCTGGTTGGGGTATTCGGCATCATCGTCGAGAAGACCATGTTGCGCTGGCTGTACAAGCTGGATCACCTGTACGGCTTGCTGCTGACCTTCGGGATCACGCTGGTGCTGGAAGGGGTGTTCCGCTCGTTTTATGGCGTCTCGGGCCAGGCCTATCCGGTGCCCGAGCTGCTGACCGGCGCTACCGACCTTGGCTTCATGATGTTGCCGAACTACCGCGCCTGGGTGGTGCTGGCCTCGCTGGTGGTGTGTTTGTCGACCTGGTTTGTTATCGAAAAGACCAAACTTGGCGCGTATTTGCGCGCTGGCACCGAGAATCCCAAGCTGGTCGAAGCGTTCGGCATCAACGTGCCACTGATGGTGACGCTGACCTACGGCTTTGGCGTCGCTTTGGCGGGCTTTGCAGGGGTGCTGGCGGCCCCAATCATCAATGTGACGCCACTGATGGGCTCGCACCTGATTATCGTCGTGTTCGCCGTTGTCGTGATCGGTGGCATGGGCTCGATCATGGGCTCGATCATTACCGGCCTCGGCTTGGGCGTGATCGAAGGCTTGACGCGCGTGTTTTATCCGGAAGGCTCGGAAGTCGTGGTGTTCGTGGTCATGGTGATTGTCCTGTTGCTGCGCCCTGCCGGCTTGTTCGGCAAGGAAAAATAAGTGAGCACGGTAATGAATAGAAACATCGCCATCCTGATCGCGCTGGCCGTTGCCCTGGCGGCGCCGTTTGTTGGCTACCCCATCTTCCTGATGAAGCTGCTGTGTTTCGGACTGTTCGCCTGCGCATTCAACTTGCTGATCGGCTTTACCGGATTGCTATCGTTCGGGCACGCGGCTTTCTTCGGTTCGGCCGGCTACGTGGCCGGCTACATGCTGCGCGACAAGGGACTGCCGGTGGAACTGGCGATCCTGATCGGGGTAGGGGCGAGCGCGCTGATCGGGCTGGTGATGGGGTCGCTGGCGATCCGGCGCCAGGGCATTTACTTTTCGATGATCACGCTGGCGCTGGCCCAGATGGTGTATTTCGGCACATTGCGCGCGCCGTTCACGGGTGGCGAGGACGGTTTGCAAAGCGTGCCGCGCGGCATGCTGCTGGGGATGGTCGACCTGAAGAATGACGTGACGCTGTATTACGTGGTGCTGGCCATCTGCGTGGCCGGCTTTGCGCTGATCGTGCGTACCGTCCATTCGCCGTTCGGGCAAGTGCTCAAGGCGATCAAGGAAAACGAACCGCGCGCCATTTCGCTCGGCTTCGACGTGGAGCGCTACAAGCTGATGGCATTCGTGCTGTCGGCCGCGCTGGCGGGACTGGCCGGGGCCACCAAGACCGTCGTGTTGGGCTTTGAGACGCTGACCGACTCGCACTGGGCCATGTCAGGCCTGGTGATCCTGATGACGCTGGCGGGTGGCATGGGCACGCTGGTGGGGCCCATCCTGGGCGCCTTCATCATCATCGCGCTGGAGAACAAGCTGGGCGATGTCGGCACCTTCCTGGCCCAGTCCACTGGCATCGAATGGTTTTCAACACTGGGCGAGTCGGTGGGCATGGTGACCGGGCTGATCTTTATCGCCTGCGTGCTGCTGTTCCGGCGCGGCATCGTCGGCGAAATCGGTGCGGCGCTGGGGGCTGCCGCGCGCCGCGACAAGCGGGCCTGAGTTCGTCAGTCGAGGTGGAAGTTGAATTGCACCTTGATCAGCCAGGCTGGATCGATGTCGGGCGGTCGGGTGAACTGTTTCAGCGAGCGCTCGCCAACGGCGGTCACGTGCTTCAACAAAGGATCTTTGAATTCACTGCGCTCATCGTCGCCCGGCTGCAGCACGCGCGTGAAGGGGACGCGGTTCATTTCCCCGGCAGTCCAGCGCACGGTGCCGGTGGCGGGCACAAAGTGCATGTAGACGTTGCCGGCGATACCCTGACGCGAAGCGTTGCCGGGGAACTCGACGTCGCCGACTATGCGATGCAGGACGCCGGCGGCATACACGCAGGCGGCCAATTGCGCCTTGGGCCAGCTCTGGAGCGCGGCCACGAAGGCTTCCGGATCACTGGCAAGGTGATTGGCGCTGGCGCAGGCCGGCGGCAGGCTATAGGGTGATTTGGACACCCACCACATGGCCGCTGCCGGGTCGCGATTATTCTCGGCGTAACCCGAGATCAGGCGTGGCAAGGCGCTGCGGTTGCCTTCTTCATGCGCGCGCAGGTAGTAGTTGGCGGCGGTGTCCCAGTTGGGCTTGACGCACAGTCCCTGTTCAAACAGCGCACCGGCCATCAACAGGATCCCTGGCTTCTTGTTTGCAATGGCCTTGTTGAGTGCGTTGACGGCGCCCTTGCAATCCTTGTGTTCGATATAGGAGAGCACGTCTTGCGCGGCTGTGGCGTCGATTTGCGTTTCGGCCATGGCGCGGGCCGGAGCGGCTGGCAGGGTGAGCGCGAGGATGGCGATACCGAGGAAGGACTGATGCATGCGCGGCCAGATTCTCAAGTTTTAGTTGCTCGATAGTACAGGAACGATGGCCAGTTTGGCTATTAAAAGGCGGCGCTGTAAATGGCGTAAGCATCGGCGCGCGTGACGTCGCGCGGGTTGTTGCCGAGCAGCCGGGTTTGCAGCATGGCGTCGTCGGCCAGGCGGTCGAGGTCAGTTCTGGCGATGCCGACTTGTTGCAAGCTGGTCTGGATGCCGGTTCTGGCAGCGATTTGTTGCATCGCAACAATCAAGCCATCCGCGCGGGCCTCTACGCTGCCCTGCGCTTGCGGTGCGACAATGGCGGCCAATTCTGCGTAATGGCCACTTGCCGCGGGCAGGTTGAAGCGCAACACATGCGGCAGCACGAGCGAGTTGGACAGGCCATGCGGGACGTGGAAAATGCCGCCGATCGGATAGGCGAGCGCGTGCACGGCAGCGACGGGCGCGTTGGAAAACGCCTGCCCTGCCAGGCAAGCGCCCAGCAGCATGGCCTGGCGCGCGGCCAGGTTCTGGCCGTTCTCACAAGCGCTAAGCACGTTATGGGACAGCAGCGTGAGCGCCTGGCGTGCCAGCACATCGGACAGGGGGTTCTTTTTGTGCTTGCTGGTGTAGGCCTCGATCGCGTGCACCATCGCATCAATCCCGGTGGCGGCGGTGATCATGGGCGGCAAGCCGAGCGTCAAGCTGGCGTCGAGCACGGCCATGTCGGCGTACAACTGCGGCGCCACCACACCCATCTTGGTGGTTGCACCGGTGGTCACAATGGCGATGTTGGTCACTTCCGAGCCGGTGCCTGCGGTAGTGGGAACCTGGACCAGCGGCAATCGTTCCCCTTTGACATTGCCGATTCCGTAGGCTTGCGCCAGCGCTTGTCCGCTGCCAGCCAGCACGGCGATCAGCTTGGCGACATCCATCGAACTGCCGCCGCCCAGGCCAATCACGATATCGATGGCATGCTCCAGTGCGAAACCGAGCGCGCGCAGCACCACCGCTTCGGGCGGATCGGCCACGACATCGGCATAGACCTGGACTGCGATGCCGGCCTTTTCCAGGCTGGCGACGGGCGCGGCCACCAGACCGGTGTTGAGGAAACCGGGATCGGTCACGACCATGGCGCGCCGCACGTTTGGAAAGCGCTCGGCTACGTGCTGGCCCAGCAGTTCGGCGGCGCCTATCGCGGAGATGATCTGCGGAACAGTGCTGAAGGAAAATGGATGCATGGCAGTGGCGGTGGGGTCGTTGATCGCCCAGCTTACACCATGGCCATGCCAGCGGAAAGCGGGTGCGGGCGCACAAGCGGATTGCATTTCTTCCGTACAATAGATCTCTTTTCTGCCCTGGATAACATGATGGATTTTGCCTTGCTTGGCGTTGCTGCCTTTCTTGCCGGATTGGTCGATGCAGTGGTTGGTGGCGGTGGCCTGATCCAGATCCCGGTGCTGTTTTCCGTGTTCCCGAAAGAAGTGCCAGCCACGCTGCTTGGCACCAGCAAGCTGGCCGGCATCTTCGGCACCAGCGCCGCGGCGGTCAATTACGCGCGGCGGGTGAAGGTGGCGTGGAGTGCGGCGGCGCCGGCGGCGGTCGCGGCATTCGTGCTGTCGTTTGCCGGCGCCTACACCGTCACGCGGGTGCCGGCCGACTTTGTGCGGCTGTTGCTGCCGTGCGTGCTGGTCGCGGTGGCGGTGTACACGTTCCGCAAGAAGGACTTCGGCAGCGTCCATGCGCCTGTCCACAGCGGCAATACCGAACGGGCGGTGGCGATAGGGATGGGCGCCTGCATCGGATTCTATGATGGCTTTTTCGGGCCGGGGACGGGTAGCTTCCTGATCTTCCTGTTTGTGCGCTTTTTCGGTTTCGACTTCCTGAGCGCCTCGGCGGCAGCCAAGGTGGTCAACGTCGCCTGCAACTTTTCCGCCTTGATGTGGTTCGGATACAGCGGCCACTTGCTGTGGCAACTGGGTTTGCTGATGGCCGTGTGCCAGGTTGCCGGGTCGCTGATCGGCACCAAACTGGCGATCCGGCATGGCAGCGCCTTCGTCCGCAGACTGTTCCTGGTCGTGGTCAGCCTGCTGATAGTAAAGACCGGACACGATGCGCTCACTCGCTGGTAGGGCAAGATTGTTCCACGTGAAACAATAGAACCGGGGTCAGACCACTTTTGCCATAGAACCGGGGCCAGACCACTTTTGCCGACCTGAATCCTTCTCTTCGGCAAAAGTGGTCTTACCCCGGTGTTGTCGGTGTTGGCGGAATGTTTCACGTGGAACAATTGGAGGGCTAAATCTACGGGTGAAAGAGTCGCGAGAGCAAAAAGACTCTATAATCTGCCCTCATATCCTCTGCTTCACACTCTCCAACATGCTATTTCCTACTGAATTCGATGTCATCGTCGTCGGCGGCGGCCATGCCGGCACCGAGGCTGCCCTTGCTTCTGCCCGCATGGGACAGAAGACTTTGTTGCTCACCCATAATATCGAGACGCTGGGGCAGATGTCGTGCAACCCATCCATCGGTGGTATCGGCAAGGGACATCTGGTCAAGGAAGTCGATGCGATGGGCGGCGCGATGGCGATTGCTACCGATGAATCGGGCATCCAGTTCCGTATCCTGAACTCGTCCAAGGGCCCGGCCGTGCGCGCTACCCGCGCCCAGGCTGACCGCATCTTGTACAAGGCGGCGATCCGTTCGCGCCTGGAAAACCAGCCGAACCTGTGGCTGTTCCAGCAAGCGGTTGATGATCTGATGGTGGAGGGCGACCGCGTGGTCGGCGCCGTGACCCAGATTGGCCTGAAGTTCCGCGCACGCGCAGTGGTGCTGACGGCTGGTACTTTCCTCGATGGGAAGATCCACGTCGGCCTGCAAAACTATTCGGCCGGCCGCGCCGGTGATCCGCCGGCCATCTCGCTGTCGGCCCGCTTGAAAGAATTGAAGTTGCCGCAAGGGCGCTTGAAAACCGGTACGCCGCCGCGCATCGATGGCCGCAGCATTAATTTTGCGCTGATGTCCGAGCAGCCGGGCGACCTGGATCCAGTGCCGGTGTTCTCGGTCATGGGCCACACCAGCATGCATCCGCGCCAGGTTCCATGCTGGGTGACGCATACCAACGCCCAGACCCACGACATCATCCGCGCTGGCCTGGACCGCAGCCCGATGTACACCGGCGTCATTGAAGGCGTCGGCCCGCGTTATTGCCCGTCGATCGAGGACAAGATCCATCGCTTCGCGGGCAAGGATTCGCACCAGATTTTCCTCGAGCCGGAAGGCTTGACCACCCACGAGTTCTACCCGAACGGAATCTCGACCAGCTTGCCGTTCGATGTGCAGATCGCGCTGGTGCGTTCAATGAAGGGCATGGAGAACGCCTTCATCATCCGCCCTGGCTACGCCATCGAATACGATTACTTCGATCCGCGCGGCTTGAAGATGTCGCTGGAAACCAAGGCGATCGGCGGCCTGTTCTTCGCCGGCCAGATCAACGGCACCACCGGTTACGAGGAAGCGGCAGCCCAGGGCATGCTGGCCGGGATCAACGCGGCCTTGCTGACCTCCGGCCGCGACGCTTGGGTGCCGGGCCGCTCGGAAGCCTACCTGGGCGTGCTGGTCGATGACCTGACCACCCAGGGCGTGGCCGAACCATACCGCATGTTCACCAGCCGCGCCGAGTTCCGTTTGAGCCTGCGCGAAGACAATGCCGACATGCGCCTGACCGAAATCGGGCGCAAACTCGGTTGTGTCGGCGACGCACAGTGGGTAGCGTTCGAGCGCAAGCGCGAAGCAGTGGCAGTCGAACTGGAGCGCCTGCGCACCACCTGGGTCAATCCCCGCATCCTGGCCGCGGCCGAATCGGAGCGCGTGATTGGCCAGGCCATCGAGCGCGAATACTGCCTGGCCGACCTGCTGCGCCGGCCCGGCGTCGCGTATCAGACGTTGATGAGCATGGAAGGCGTGGAAGGGCAGGCGCTGGCGGGCCCCGGCGTACAGGACCCGGCTGTGCGCGAGCAGGTCGAGATCCAGCTCAAGTACGCCGGCTACATCGACCGCCAGGCCAAAGAAGTCGAGCGTCACGATCACTATGAAAACCTGAAGCTGCCCGAGGGCTTCAGCTACCTCGATATTCCGGCATTGTCGTTCGAAGTGCGCCAGAAGCTGGACCAGCAGCGTCCCGAGACACTGGGCCAGGCGTCGAGAATTTCTGGCGTCACACCTGCCGCTATCTCGCTTTTGCTGGTACATTTGAAGAAACGCGGTGCCAAAGGTTTTGCCACCCTCAACGAGGAGCTGGCCCAATGAAGTTTTTCGACCGCGCAGCGTTGGCGCTCGTCCTGGCCAACGGTATCAAAGATCTACAGCTCGACCTGAATCAACAGCAGCACGAACAACTGCTCGACTACCTCGCGCTGCTGTTCAAGTGGAATGCGGTATACAACCTGACGTCGGTGCGCGATCCCATGCAAATGATGACGCACCATGTACTGGACTCGCTGGCCGCGGTCGCTTCCTTCGCCGATGCGCACAATGTGCTCGACGTTGGCGCCGGGGGCGGTTTGCCAGGCATGGTGCTGGCCATTGCGCGCCCAAGCATGAAAGTGGCAATGATCGACACGGTGCACAAGAAGACGGCGTTTCTCACGCAAGTGAAAGCCGAGCTGCAACTGGCCAACGTTACGGTGTACACCAAGAAGGTGCAAGAACTGGAAGTGGCGGCAAAATTCGATGTCATCACGTCGCGTGCTTTTGCAGACCTGTCGGATTTCGTCAATTGGTCGGGACATCTTTTGGCCGAGGGCGGGCAATTTATCGCCCTCAAGGGAACGGCGCCGCCGGAGGAGCAGGAAAGACTGCCGGCAGCGTGGAAAGTGACCGAATTGCGGCCTCTCCAGGTGCCGGGACTGCAGGCGGAGCGCCATCTCGTGTTTATCCAAAGAACAGAGTAAATCATATAAACCGTATAAATGGTTTATACCGAATATACTATATTAATCGATTATACGATTTCGATAGTATAAACAGTATGAATCGTTATTGTTGCGCCCCACCATAAGAAGATACATGGCCAAAATTTTTTGCGTTGCGAACCAAAAAGGCGGAGTCGGCAAGACCACCACCAGCGTCAACCTGTCGGCAGGATTGGCCAAGCTGGACCAGCGCGTGCTGCTGGTCGACCTGGACCCTCAGGGCAATGCGACCATGGGCGCGGGCATCAACAAGGCCGGCCTGAAAGCGTCAACCTACGAGGTGCTGCTGGGCGAGGCCGATGTGCATGCGGCGCGCCAGACCTCGGAATCGGGCGGCTTTGATGTGCTGCCGTCGAACCGTGAACTGGCCGGCGCCGAAGTCGAGATGGTCGAACTGGAACACCGCGAACGGCGCCTGAAAGATGCGCTGGCCGCGGTTGACGCCGAGTACGACTTCATCCTGATCGATTGCCCGCCTGCGCTGTCGATGCTGACCTTGAACGGCCTGTGCGCCGCGCACGGCGTGATCATTCCGATGCAGTGCGAGTACTACGCGCTCGAAGGCTTGTCCGACCTGGTCAACACGATCAAGAAGGTGCATGCCAACCTGAACCCGGACTTGAAGATCATCGGCCTGCTGCGCGTGATGTTCGATCCGCGCATGACGCTGTCGCAGCAGGTGTCGGCCCAGCTGGAGTCGCACTTCGGCGACAAGGTGTTCAAGACCATCATTCCGCGCAATGTGCGATTGGCCGAAGCGCCGTCGTACGGCATTCCCGGCGTGGTGTTCGATCCGGCTTCGAAGGGCGCGCAGGCGTACATCGAATTCGGCGCAGAAATGGTCAAACGAATCAAATCAATGTAACTCGAAGGTACGGAACGAATCATGGCAACCAAAAAACTCAAGGGCCTCGGCCGCGGCCTGGAAGCACTGCTCGGCGGCGATGGCGAAATCAACCAGCAGCCGGACCCGGGCACGCCGTCGTCGCTGCCGGTAAGCCAGCTGCAGGCCGGTAAATACCAGCCACGCACGCGCATGGACGAGGGCGCGCTGGCCGAGCTGGCCGCGTCGATCAAGACCCAGGGCATCATGCAGCCGGTGCTGGTGCGCCCGGTCGGCACCGACCCGTTCAGCAGTGCCATCAAATACGAGATCATCGCCGGCGAGCGCCGCTTCCGCGCGGCCCAGCTGGCCGGCCTGGAACACATCCCGGTGCTGGTGCGCGACGTCGACGATCAGGCCGCCGCCGCGATGGCGCTGATCGAGAACATCCAGCGCGAAGACTTGAATCCGCTGGAAGAGGCGCAGGGCATTGCGCGCCTGATCACCGATTTCAGTTTCACGCACGAGCAGGCCGCCACTGCGGTGGGCCGTTCGCGCAGCGCGGTGTCGAACTTGCTGCGCCTGATTAACCTGGCGCAGCCGGTGCAAACCATGCTGATGGCCGGCGACATCGACATGGGCCACGCGCGCGCGCTGCTGGCGGTTGACGCGGCCAGCCAGATCAACCTGGCCAACCAGGTGGTCGCCAAGCGCTTGTCGGTACGCGAGACCGAAAAGCTGGTCACCCGCGCCATGGAAGAGCAGGCCAATCCGAACGTGGTGCGCCTGAAGGAAAAATCGGGCGACATCGTGCGCCTCGAGGAAGAGCTGTCCGACAAGCTGGCTACGCCGGTGCTGTTCAAGATGGGCGCCAAGGGCAAGGGCCAGATGATTATCGATTTCGCCGATCTGGATATCCTGGACGGCGTATTGGCGCGGCTGCGGGCATAAGCGGCCAACGTGGTGGAAGGCGCAGCCGCATTCCACCACGCGTCGGCCAATATAAATCTTACGCCAACATTACTGCCTCTTATTAGGGCATTCCCTCGAAAAAATCGTGGTATTTGCATGCCAACAGCATCTGCCGCAGTGCAGCAACGTTTGACGCCCATACGCATATCGCCTTATAATCCCGCTGATTCACGTTTTCCCAACACCTTGTACAGCATTCAAATGGCTGGCGCGAAGAAGAAAAAATGCTGCGCATAGTCTCCCTGCAATTGATGGCAACCATAGTCGCTGGCGCAATCGCCGCACTATTGGGGGGATGGCCTGCGATGTTTTCGGCAGTATTGGGCGGACTGTGTTGCGTAGTACCGAACGGCTTATTCGCTTTACGCCTGTTCGCCAATGCCCAGAAAGTGGGCGGCGCAAATCCGATGACGTTCATGATCGGGGAATTTATCAAGATTGCATTGACGGTGACGCTGCTTGGCGTAACCGCATGGCTGTACCGCGATTTGAACTGGCTCGCTTTGATCGGCGGCTTCATCGTGGCACTGAAAAGTTACATCATTCTTTTGTTTAGGCGAACATGACAACAGCGACAGACATTGCGGTACACGCCGCAGCGCACGCGCCGACTTCCGGCGAGTACATCAAGCACCACCTGGGTCACTTGCGTTCGGCTCACCAGGCGGGCATCGTCGATTTTTCCGTCATTAACTATGACACCATCTTCTGGTCGGTCGCCATGGCGCTGCTGACCTGCTTGCTGCTGTGGGCCGTATCGCGCCGCATCACGTCCGGCGTGCCGTCGCGCTTCCAGGGGGCGATCGAATCGGTGGTCGAGCTGGTGGACGACCAGGCCAAGGGCATCGTGCATGGCGACCGCAGCTTCATCGCGCCGCTGGCACTGACCGTGTTCCTGTGGGTCGCGCTGATGAACTCGATGGACTTCCTGCCGGTCGACCTGTTTGCCACCATCTTCCGCGCTGTGGGCATCCACGGCGAGCACGGCGAGCCCTTCTTCCGCGTGGTTCCTACCGCTGACTTGAACGGTACCTTCGGCATGGCCTTGGTCGTGTTTGGCGCCATGATTTTCTACAACTTGAAAATCAAGGGCCTGGGCGGCTTCATCCATGAGCTGTTTACCGCACCGTTCGGTAGCCATCCAGCGCTGTGGATCTTCAACTTCGGCCTGAACCTTATCGAATTCGCTGCAAAAACCGTGTCGCTGGCTATGCGACTGTTCGGCAACATGTTTGCAGGCGAGCTGATCTTCTTGCTGATCGCGCTGCTGGGCGCTACCTGGGCCGGTTTCACCGCCCAAAGCGTGGCACTGGCCGGTTTGCACGTTGCGTTGGGTTCAGTCTGGGCAATCTTCCACATTCTGATCGTGTTCTTGCAGGCGTTTATTTTCATGATGCTCACGCTGGTGTATATCGGCCAGGCACACGAAGGTCACTAAAGTAGTTGGCAGGTTTAGCAGTTTTTTGATTTTTTTAATTTTTCAATTTTTACTATCTAGGAGTTTTCATGACTAACGTCGCTATGGTTGCACTGGCTTGCGGTTTGATTATTGGTTTGGGCGCGATCGGCGCATGTATCGGTATCGGTATCATGGGCGGCAAGTTCATCGAAGCTTCGGCACGTCAGCCTGAACTGATGAACACCCTGCAGACCAAGATGTTCCTGCTGGCCGGTCTGATCGACGCTGCATTCCTGATCGGCGTTGGTATCGCTATGATGTTCGCGTTCTCCAGCCCATTCCCTGGCTAAGCGCTGATTCTCAATAGCCGGGCACGCGTTTTTGCCTGCCCGGCGTATGTCATTCTGAGAAGGAAATTGCTGTGAATTTAAATTCTACGATGTTCGTGCAAGCCATCGTGTTCCTGATCCTGGCCTTCGTTGTTGCGAAGTTTTTCTGGCCACCGATCATCGGCGCACTCGATGCACGTGCTAAAAAAATCGCCGACGGCTTGTCAGCCGCCGACATGGGCAAGAAAGCCTACGAAGAAGGCCAGGTAGTCATTCAACGCGAGCTGGCAAAAGCACGCGAAGAAGGCCAGGACCGTATCCGTGACGCCGAAAAGCGCGCCCAGATGGTTGCCGACGAAATCAAAGCCAATGCCCAAGCTGAAGCAGGCCGTATCGTTGCCCAGGCAAAAGCGGACGCCGAACAGCAAGTAACCAAAGCGCGCGAAGAACTGCGCGGTCAAGTTGCTGGCCTGGCAGTCAAAGGCGCCGAGCAGATCCTCAAGCGTGAAGTGAATGCAGAAGCGCACGCCGCCCTGCTGACGCAACTGGCTGTCGAGCTGTAATCATGGCTGAACTCGCTACCGTCGCCCGTCCTTACGCCGAAGCCGTGTTTCGCGTCGCCCAAACCGGCGACCTGGCGGCCTGGTCTATCCTGATCGACGAACTGGCGCAAATTGGCGCCAACGCCGACGTTCAGGACTTTGCCCGCAATCCGAACGTGACGGAGGCGAAAGTCGCCGACGCGTTTGCCGCGCTGCTCAAGTCGCCAGTGTCTGCTGAAGCCAACAACTTCATCACGATGCTGATCGAAAACGGCCGCGTGTCGCTGTTGCCGGAAATCGGCGCCCAATTCGCTGTGCTCAAGAATGCACTCGAAGGCGCAGCCGATGCCGACATCACGAGCGCATTCGCGATCTCGGCCGCGCAAGTAGCCGACCTGGTAAAGACGCTGGAAAAGAAATTTGGCCGCAAGCTTAACCCAACCGTGACAGTGGACGCTTCGCTGATCGGTGGTGTGCGCGTGGTCGTTGGTGATGAAGTGCTCGATACCTCGGTACGCGCCAAGCTGCAACAGATGAACGTTGCGCTCGCGTCTTAAGACAATCGCACAGACACACCGGCGCCTCGCCCCTTGCTCTACGCATCAAGAAACTATTAGGAGTTAGCATGCAACTTAACCCATCTGAAATCAGCGAACTGATCAAGAGCCGGATTCAAGGCCTCGAAGGTTCCGCTGAAGTTCGCAATCAAGGCACGGTTATCTCCGTAGCCGACGGTATCTGCCGCATCCATGGTCTGTCGGACGTGATGCAGGGCGAGATGCTGGAATTCCCAGGCAACACGTTTGGCCTGGCAATGAATCTGGAACGCGACTCCGTCGGCGCCGTGATTCTGGGTGCTTACGAGCACATCTCCGAAGGCGATACCGTGAAATGCACGGGCCGCATTCTGGAAGTACCTATCGGTCCTGAGCTGCGTGGCCGCGTGGTCAACGCACTGGGCCAGCCGATCGACGGCAAAGGTCCAGTCAACGCCAAGCTGACCACCCCGATCGAAAAGATCGCCCCAGGCGTGATCGCCCGTCAGTCCGTGTCGCAGCCTATGCAGACCGGCCTGAAGTCGATCGACTCGATGGTACCAATCGGCCGTGGCCAGCGCGAGCTGATCATTGGTGACCGCCAGACCGGTAAATCGGCTGTCGCGATCGATGCGATCATCAACCAGAAGGGCCAGAACATGACGTGTATCTACGTCGCGATCGGCCAGAAGGCGTCGACCGTCAAGAACATCGTGCGCTCGCTGGAAACGCACGGCGCGATGGAATACACCATCGTTGTCGCTGCTACCGCGTCCGAATCGGCCGCCATGCAGTACATCTCCGCTTACTCCGGTTGCGCCATGGGCGAATACTTCCGTGACCGCGGCGAAGACGCACTGATCGTCTACGATGACCTGTCCAAGCAAGCTGTTGCTTACCGTCAGATCTCGCTGCTGCTGCGCCGTCCACCAGGTCGCGAAGCCTACCCTGGCGACGTGTTCTACCTGCACAGCCGCCTGCTCGAGCGTGCAGCACGCGTGAACCCGGCCTATGTCGAAAAGTTCACCAACGGCGAAGTCAAAGGCAAGACCGGTTCCCTGACCGCGCTGCCAATTATTGAAACCCAGGCAGGCGACGTTTCGGCGTTCGTTCCTACCAACGTGATTTCGATTACCGACGGCCAGATCTTCCTCGACACCGCCCTGTTCAACTCGGGTATCCGTCCTGCGATTAACGCCGGTATTTCGGTGTCGCGCGTTGGTGGTGCTGCTCAGACCAAGGTCATCAAAAACCTGTCCGGCGGTATCCGTACCGACTTGGCGCAGTACCGTGAACTGGCTGCGTTCGCGCAGTTCGCTTCCGACCTGGATGAGTCGACCCGCAAGCAGCTGGACCGCGGTGCCCGCGTGACCGAACTGCTCAAGCAGGCTCAGTACGCTCCGCTGCCGATTTCCTTGATGGCCGTGTCGCTGTTCGCAGTGAACAAGGGCTATTTCGATGATATCGAAATCAAGAAAGTGCTGCCATTCGAGCACGGCCTGCACGCTTACATGAAGACCAAGCAAGCTGCCCTGCTGTCCAAGATTGAAGAAACGAAAGCACTGGACAAAGACGGCGAAGCCGCCATGTCCACCGCCATCGCTGACTTCAAGAAATCCGGCGCGTATTGATCAGTTGTGGGACAGATCTGCGCGCAGCGCAGTCTGTCCTCAACCTCATATGACTGACTAGTACCGCATAAGGAGTTAGGACTCATGGCATCAGGCAAAGAGATACGTGGCAAGATCAAGAGCGTAGAGAATACGAAGAAGATCACCAAGGCGATGGAAATGGTCGCCGCATCGAAAATGCGCAAAGCGCAGGATCGCATGCGCGCCGCCCGTCCCTACAGTGACAAGATTCGTAATATCGCCGCCAATCTGGCTACGGCGAATCCGGAATACACGCACCCGTTCATGGCCCAGGCCAAGAGCGTGGCAGCGAAGACGGTTGGCTTCATCGTCGTCACGACCGACAAGGGTCTGTGCGGCGGCATGAACACCAACATTCTGCGTATGGTGACGCAAAAGACCCGCGAGCTGGAAACGGCTGGCAACAAGATTGAAGCGGTTGCCATTGGCAACAAGGGTTTGGGTTTTATGAACCGGGTGGGTGTCAAGGTCGTGTCGCACGCGATCCAGATCGGCGACACCCCGCACCTGGACAAGCTGATCGGGCCTGTGAAAGTCATGCTCGACCAGTACCAGGAAGGCAAGCTCGACGCAGTCTACATCTGCTATACCAAGTTCATTAACACGATGAAGCAAGAGCCTCTGGTCGAACAGCTGCTGCCGCTGGCGGCGGACAAGTTCGAAGGCGACAAGGGTAATCACAGCTGGGATTACATCTACGAGCCAGAAGCGCAAACCGTGATCGATGAACTGCTGGTGCGCTATGTAGAAGCACTGGTGTACCAGGCTGTCGCTGAAAACATCGCGTCCGAGCAATCGGCGCGGATGGTCGCGATGAAGTCGGCCAGCGACAACGCCGGCAGCGTCATCGGTGAACTGAAGCTGGTCTACAACAAGACCCGCCAGGCTGCGATTACCAAAGAACTCTCCGAGATCGTCGCCGGTGCGGCCGCGGTCTAACCCGTTTTTAAATATATATAGAAGGAACGAACATGGCTGATGGCAAAATCGTTCAGTGTATCGGCGCAGTGGTTGACGTGGAATTTCCACGCAATGCAATGCCTAAGGTATTCGATGCATTGAAAATGGCAGGCTCCGAACTGACCCTGGAAGTACAACAGCAGCTGGGCGACGGCATTGTCCGTACCATTGCGCTGGGCTCTTCCGACGGCCTGCGTCGCGGCATGACCATCCAGAACACCGGCAAACCAATCATGGTGCCAGTTGGTAAGGCAACCCTGGGTCGCATTATGGACGTGCTGGGTAACCCGATTGACGAATGCGGTCCTGTATCGCACGAGCAAACGGCGTCGATCCACCGCGTGGCGCCTGCGTACGACGAACTGTCGCCATCGCAAGACCTGCTGGAAACCGGCA
>JAZJXM010000012.1:0-21422 GCA_040390915.1 Pseudomonadota bacterium | reverse complement strand
AGCGGCTGCGCGCCGCCCATGCCGCCCAGGCCCGCGGTGAGGATCCAGCGTCCGCCCCAGTCGCCGCCGAAATGCTGGCGGCCCGCTTCGGCGAACGTTTCGTAGGTGCCCTGCACGATGCCCTGGGTGCCGATGTAGATCCAGCTGCCGGCGGTCATCTGGCCGTACATGAACAGGCCCTTGCGATCGAGTTCGTTGAAGTGTTCCCAGTTGGCCCACTTCGGCACCAGGTTCGAGTTCGCGATCAATACGCGCGGCGCGTCGGTGTGGGTCTGGAATACGCCGACCGGCTTGCCGGACTGGATCAGCAAGGTCTGGTCGTCTTCCAGCTCGCGCAGCGAGGCGAGGATCTGGTCGTAGCAAGCCCAGTTGCGGGCTGCGCGGCCGATGCCGCCGTAGACCACCAGGTGCTTGGGATTTTCAGCCACTTCCGCGTCCAGATTATTCTGGATCATGCGGTAGGCCGCCTCGGTCAGCCAGCTTTTGCAAGCCAGCTCGGTGCCGCGCGGGGCGCGGATTTCGCGCGTGGCGTCATAGCGGGGGTCGTCGCCCATCTGGTTGATATCGGTGGTCATGGCAGCTCCTTGAACGGGTTGGGGGCCGGCGCGCCAAAACGCACGCGCCAACGTGCATGATCAAAGTCTAAGTTGTATATACAACTCTGTCAAATGATTTATGCAAGCCTCCTCACTTCTTTTCAAATACCTGGCGCCCGCCGACCCAGGTGGCCAGCACGGTCAGGTTGCGGATGTCCTTGGCCGGGACCTTGAACAGGTCCTGGCCGATGACGATGAAGTCGGCCCACTTGCCTTTTTCAAGCGAACCGAGACTGGATTCCTGGTGCGCGGCCCAGGCGGCGTCGAGCGTGAAGCAGCGCAGCGCCTCGTTCAGCGTCAGCGCCTGGTTGGGGTACCAGCCGCCGGCGGGCTGGGACGCCTCATCCTGGCGCGTGACGGCGGCGTGGATGCCGAAGAAAGGGTTGGGCGACTCGATCGGGAAGTCCGAGCCGCAGGCGATGCGCGAACCTTGCTTGAGGAAGGTGCGCCAGGCGTAGGCGCCCTTGATGCGCTGCGGCCCAACGCGCTGCTCGGCCATGTTCATGTCGCTCGTGGCGTGGGTCGGCTGCATGGAAGGCACGATGCCCAGCACCTTGAAGCGCGGGATGTCCGCGGGCGCAATTACCTGCGCGTGCTCGATGCGATGGCGCAGGCCGGCGTTCGATCCTTCGCTGGACAGGCTCGCGAAGCCATTGAGTACCTGGCGGTTGGCGGCGTCGCCGATGGCGTGCACATTGACCTGGTAGCCCAGGCTCATTGCCTTGTCCATGCGCCCGTACAGGTCGTCGTCCTTGCGAAACAGCAGGCCGCGCGAACCTGGCTCGTCGCTGTAGGGCGCCAGCAGGGCTGCGCCGCGGCTGCCCAGGGCGCCGTCGCCGAACAGCTTGACCGCGCGCAGCGCATACATGTCGTTGGCATAGGTTTTGAGGGGACCGTGCTTCGACAGCCGGTCGAAATCATCACCCGTATCGGCGATCATCGCGTACACGCGCACCGACAGTTGCTGACGGTCGGCGTAGTCGCGATAGATGCGATCCTGGCGGCTATCAATGCCGGCGTCGTGCACGCTGGTCAGGCCGACTGCGGCGATGCGTTTCAAAGCGCGATCGAGCATGGCGCGCGCTTCGGCCTCACTCGCTTTCGGGATGAATTTGGTGACCAGGTTTTGGGCCGCATCGACAAATACGCCGGTCGGATTGCCGGTGGCGTCGCGCATGATGCGCCCGCCTTCCGGGTCGGAGGTGTCCTTGTTGATGCCGGCCAGTTGCATGGCGCGCGTGTTGGCCCATGCCGCGTGGCCGTCGACGCGGTCGAACCATACCGGGCGATCGGCGACGACGGCATCGAGTTCGGCGGCGGTCGGGAAGCGGCCCAGCTTCCACGTTTCCTGGTTCCAGCCGGCGCCGCGCAGCCAGGCCTGGTCCGGATTGGCGCGCGCGTACTCGGCCACTGCCTTGATGGCCTCGGCCAGCGAGGCGCTGGTCGTCAGATCGAGCTGGGACAGTTGCTCGCCGAGCGAAAACACGTGGCCGTGGGCGTCGATCAGGCCGGGAATGACGGTCTTGCCATGCATGTCGACGTGGCGCGCGTTGCGGGCGGCCTTGGCGCGGGTGTGGGCGGCGCTGCCGACGGCGATGATGCGCCCCGTGTCGTCAAAGGCCATCGACGAAAAGCGCAGCAGCTGGTTCTTGCTGGTGAGCGTGTAACCGTTGGCATGCTCGATCACGGTATCGGCATGGGCGGCGCCGGCGGCGACCAGCAGCAAGGAAGACAGGATCAAGCGCATCAAACACTCCGAAAAAGCAAACTCAGAGTGTAGCGCGCAACACCGGGGTCAGACCACTTTTTCCCTGCGTCACGCAACACCGGGGTCAGACCACTTTTTCTCCTTTTCCTCTTTTTCTGTCACAGACATTGCGCGCGCTTGAGGTGGATCGATTGACGGGCAGCGCGACGCCAGTACCGTGGAATGCCCAGTCCACTGTCGAGCATTCCATGCCCCGCCGCCCTCGCCTCGTTGCCACAGACATTCCCTTGCATATCGTTCAGCGGGGAAACAGTCGCCGTCACTGTTTCTTTGAAAATGCCGATTACATGGTCTACCTCGACATGCTGCGTCGCAGCGCAGACAAGGCAGGATGCCAGGTCCACGCCTACGTGCTGATGAGCAATCATGTGCATATCCTCGCCTCGCCCCTGCATGCTGGTGCGCCAGGCGCCATGATGAAGGCGCTGGGCGAGCGCTATGTTCCCTATGTGAATCAGCGCTACAAACGCAGCGGCACCTTGTGGGAAGGTCGCTTCAAGTCGTGCCTGGTGCAGGACGACAGCTATTTTCTGATTTGTCAGCGCTACATCGAACTCAATCCGGTGCGGGCCGGCATGGTACTGCAGCCGGACCTATACCCATGGTCCAGCCATCGCTGCAATGCCTATGGCAAGGCAGATCAACTGGTGACGCCCCATCCTGTCTTTGCCAGCCTGGGGGCCGATGAATTCAGCCGCGGACTTGCGTACCGCGCACTGTTCGCCGATACGCTGGGCGACGAAACCCTCGCGCAATTGCGCGATGCGACCAATTACAACTTTGCCTTTGGCAGCGTCGGTTTTTCCGAAGCGATGGCCAAAGCCATGGGACGGCCGGTAGCGCGCAGAAACGCATCGCGCCGCTAGCCGCCCGGACTCATCTGCGACGCAATATCTCGCCAGCAAAAGTGGTCTGACCCCGGTGTGGCGGCAAAAAAGTCAACCGCCACTTTCACGCTCCAGCAAGGCGCGCTTGCGATCGACGCCCCAGCGGTAGCCCGACAGCGCGCCATCGTTGCGCACTACCCTGTGGCAAGGGATGGCGACCGCCACCGGGTTGGCGGCGCACGCGCCGGCGATCGCGCGCGCCCCTTTGGCCAGCCCGATCCGCGCCGCCAGCTCGGCGTAGCTGACCGTCTGCCCGCTCGGGATCTGGCGCAGCGCTTGCCACACGCGCTGCTGGAATGCGGTGCCCCTGACGTCCAGCGGCAAATCCAGGCCCAGCGCCGGCGCTTCGACCAGCCCCACCACCTTGGCCACCGTGGCTTCGAAATCGGCGTCGGCGCCGCGCAGCTCAGCCGTGGGAAAGCGGTCTTGCAGGTCGCGCGCCAGCTGGTCGGGATCGTCTCCCATCAGGATCGCGCAAATGCCCTTGTCGGTGGCCGCTACCAGGATTGCGCCCAGCGAGCAGGCGCCGATGGCAAAGCGGATCACGGCGCCTGCGCCACCGCTCTTGTATTTTTTGGGCGCCATGCCGAGCCGCCCCTCGGCGCCGGCGTAAAAACGCGCGCTCGAGTTGTAGCCGGCCGCGTACAGCGCCGCCGTCACGCTCGGCGCCGAGGCCAGTCCACGCGTCAGCCGCGCGGCCTTCTGCGCCGCCGCGTAGGCCTTGGGCGTGATCCCGGTATGGGCCTTGAAGATGCGGTGAAAGTGAAAGCGGCTCATGCCGCACGCTTCGGCCAGCTGGTCCAGGTTCGGTTCGTCCTCGGCCGCGTCGATCAGGCGGCAGGCGCGCGCCACCACCAGCGCGTGGCGCTCGGCCAGCGGCGGCTGGTCCGGCTTGCAGCGCAGACAGGGACGAAAGCCGGCCCGCTCGGCCGCTTCGCAGCTGGCGTGGAACTCGACGTTGGCGCGCAGCTTCGGGCGCGCCGCGCACGAGGGCCGGCAGTACACCCCGGTGCTGCGCACCGAGTACCAGAACACGCCGTCGGCGTCGCCGTCGCGGCGCTGCACCGCGGCCCAGCGTTCGTCCTCATCGTGATAGCTTGCTATGCTCATTTCTGCTTTCATGTCGCGCTCCCGCTGCATTTTCCCAGCCTTCAGCATAGGGCGGACGACTATTTGTTTCATCCCGGGTCTTGCTTTTGAATTCTGCCGCTGACGAGTGCTAGAATCGGCGTTTCGGCAGGCCCCTTCGGAGAGTAGTTTGGAAGATCACATCACGCAAGAGACCACGCCCATTTTCCAGCGCATCAAGGATTACCTGACCAGCGAGATCGCCGCCGGCCGCTGGAAAGAAGGCGACGTGGTGCCGTCCGAGCAGGCGCTGGTGCGCCAGTTCGGCGTCTCGCGCATGACCGTCAACCGCGCCGTGCGCGAACTGACGGCCGAGCATGTATTGACCCGCCGCCAGGGTTCGGGCACCTTTGTCGCACCCCAGAAATACCAGGCCACGCTGGTCGAAATCCGCAGTATCGCCGACGAGATCCGCGCGCGCGGCCACCGCCACCGCTCCAGCTTGCAGCTGCTGGAGAAGGCGCGCGCGACCGATTTGCTGGCCCTGCAGTTCGAGCTGGCGCCGGGCGATGCCCTGTTCCATTCGCTGATCGTGCACTTCGAGAACGACATTCCGATCCAGGTGGAAGACCGCTGGGTCAATCCGGCCTGCGCGCCCGATTACCTGGACCAGGACTTCGCCGTCCTCACGCCCAACGAGTACCTGGTGCGCGCCGCGCCGCTGCAAGGGGCGACCTACAGCATCGAAGCGTTGCAGCCGCCGCGCGAAATCGCCGAGATGCTGGCGATCGAGCCGCGCCAGTGCTGCCTGGTGTTGCGCCGCCGCACTCGCGGGCTGGGCCAGGTGGCGTCGGTGGTGACGATGTGGCATCCGGGCCAGCTGTACCAGTTCGCGGGCAGTGTGGGTTGACATTTTATTTCACAAAACTGCAAGAAATGACATATTCTTGCAGCAGGTAACAAGTTGATGCGGGCCGCAAGTTAACGTCATTGAGAATGACCTACATGCAAATAGCTCACCGATCCTTCGTGTTGCGCTGCGCGCGTTTGTGCGCGCTGCTGGCTGCGGCCTTGCTGGCGCGCGACGCCGCCGCACTGGAAAACGTGACGCTGCAGCTGAAGTGGGAGCACCAGTTCCAGTTCGCCGGCCTGTACGCGGCCCAGGAAAAAGGCTATTTCCGCGATGCCGGCCTCGACGTCACGCTGCGCGAAGCGGTGCGCGGCACCGAACCGGCGCAGGCGGTGCTGGCCGGCCTGGCCACCTACGGCATCGCCGATTCTGGCCTGCTGCGCAACCGCAGCAGTGGCCAGCCGCTGGTGGTGCTGGCCTCGATCTTCCAGCATTCGCCGTCCGTGCTGCTGGTGCGGCGCGATCCATCCGGCCATCCGCGCCTCAAGGACAGCGGCACCGTCATGTTGCAGGGCAACAGCCTGGAGCTGCAGGTGATGCTGCACCAGAGCGGCAACGCCGCCGCCGGTCTGCGCCGGGTGCCGCACACCTACGATCCGGAAGACCTGTTGAGCGGCAAGGTCGATGCGATGTCGGCCTATATCACCGACGTGCCGTTCCTGCTCAAGCGCCGCGATGTGCCGTTCGATATCCTGTCGCCGCAGTCGGTGGGCGTCGATTTCTATGGCGACGTGCTGTTTACCACCGAGGCCGAACTGCGCGAGCATCCGGCCCGCGCCGCCGCCCTGCGCGCGGCCACTCTGCGCGGCTGGACCTATGCGATGGATCACCAGGAAGAGATCATCGACTTGATCCGGGCCCGCTACCCGCAGCGCCTCTCGCGCGAGCACCTGCTGTACGAGGCGCGCCAGATGCAGCCGCTGCTCGACATCCACGTGATCGAGGCTGGCTATTCCAATCCCGAACGCTGGCGCGCCATTGCCGCCGCCTATATTGACGCCGGCATCCTGCCACGCGATTTCGTGCTCGACGGCTTCCTGTACAAGCCGGCCACGCCCGACCGCCAACTGCTGTCGGTCACGCTGGCCATGGCGCTGCTGCTGCTGCTGGCCGCCGGCGCGGCCGGCTGGCGTTTCGCGCGCCTGGCCGCTGCCTTGCGCGCCGAACGCAGCGCGCTGCGCGCCACGCGCGAGCAACTGGCCAGCGCCGAAAACCTGTGGACCTTCGCCCTCGAAGCATCCGGCGAAGGCATGTGGGAATGGCGCTCGGACGGTTCGCTGACGCTGTCGGAGCGCTACAAGGAGCTGCTCGGCTACCGCCCCGATGAATTCGACGTCGACATGAGTTCCTGGATGCTGCATGTGCATCCGGACGACGTGGCCTGCGTGATCGCCTCACTTGAAGGCAGTACGCGCCCGGCCGCAGCCGACGAGCGCACCACCGTCTCGGTCGAATTTCGCCTGCGCTGCAAGGACGGCAGCTGGAAGTGGGTGCTGGGGCGCGGCATCGTGGTGGCGCGCGATGCCGACGGCGCGCCGCTGCGCATGACCGGCACCATGGGCGACATCAGCTCGCGCAAATCGGCCGAGGTCAGCGAACGCCAGCGCGCCGAACAGGAACTCAAGGCGCTGGCCGCGCGCCTGCACGAAATCATCCAGATGATGCCGATCGGCCTGTTCATCAAGGATGCGCAAGGCCGCGTCACGCTGTTCAACAGCGCCTGCCAGAGCCAGTTCGGCTTGACGCCCGAGGACCTGGCCAGCGACCGGGCCGCGTTTTCCGACGGCGTCATGCAAGACACGGTCACCACGGTGAAGAACCGCAGCAGTGGCCGCACCCAGCACCTGCGCAGCATCAGCAAGCCGGTGTTCAACGAAGCCGGCCAGCCCGAGTACCTGATCGGCATGCTGGTCGATATCAGCGACAGCATCGAGGCCGAGCACGAACTGCGTGAACTGAACGAACACCTGGAAGAACGGGTCCAGCAGCGCACCAAGCAGCTCGACCTGGCCAAGAAGGTGGCCGAGGAGGCCAGTTCGGCCAAGGGCCAGTTCCTGGCCAACATGAGCCACGAAATCCGCACCCCGATGAATGGCGTGATCGGTATGGCCTACCTGGCATTAAAAACTGACCTGAATGCGCGCCAGCGCGACTACCTGGAAAAAATCCGCTTTGCGGGTGAGCACCTGCTCGGTATCATCGACGACATTCTCGACTTTTCCAAGATTGAAGCTGGCATGCTGGAAATTGAAGTACTCGCTTTTACGCTGGACCATGTGATCCAGACCGTCACCACGGTGGTGGCGCCCAAGGCGGCCAGCAAGCACCTGGAACTGGTGTTCGAAGTCGAACCTGGCTTGCCGGCGGCGCTGCAGGGCGACCCGCTGCGCCTGGGCCAGGTGCTGATCAACTACACCAATAACGCCATCAAGTTCAGCGACAGCGGCGCCATCACGGTGCGCGTGTCCAAGGTCGACGAGCGCGCCGACGACTGCCTCTTGCGCTTCGAAGTGCAGGACACCGGCATCGGCCTGACCCAGGAAGAAGCGGCCAAGCTGTTCCAGTCGTTCCAGCAGGCCGACACGTCGATTACGCGCGAATACGGCGGCACCGGCCTGGGACTGGCAATCTGCAAGCAGCTGGCGCAGCTAATGCAGGGCGACGTGGGCGTGATCAGCGCGCCCGGCAGCGGTTCGACTTTCTGGTTTACCGCGCGCGTGGGCAAGCTCGATGCGCTGGGCAGTGACACCCAGGGCGCGGCCGACGATGGCATCGACAGCAGCGCGGCGCTGGCCGGCGCGCGCATCTTGCTGGTCGAGGACAATACGTTCAACCAGCAGATCGCACTGGAGATGCTGGAAGAATCGGGCTGCTCGGTGTGCCTGGCGCAAAACGGCCTGGAAGCGCTCGACCTGCTGGCCAAGGCCAGCTTCGACTGCGTATTGATGGATGTGCAGATGCCGGTCATGGACGGCTTGCAGGCGACCCGTTTGATCCGGCTCGACCCGCGCCTGGCCGGCCTGCGCGTGCTGGCCATGACGGCCACCGCCACCAGCGAAGACCGGGCGCGCTGCATGGAAGCGGGCATGGACGATTTCATCACCAAGCCGATCCAGCCGGCGCTGCTGCGCAAGTCGGTGGCGCGCTGGCTGCCGCCGCGCAGCGCCGAACCGGTTGCCACGCCACCCCAGGCGGCCGGCTTTCGCACCATCCCCGCGGGCGACCCGCAAGTGATCGACCTGACCATTCTGGCCAAGCTGCTTAGCTACGACCAGGCCAAGGTGCGCAAATTTGCCTTCAAGTTCTTGCAAAGCACCCAGGGCGGCTTCGACGAAATGGAAACCAGCCTGGCCAAGGGCGACGTGGCGCGCGTGCGCGAGCTGGGCCACCGCATCAAGTCGGCCGCGCGCACGGTCGGCGCGCTTGGCATGGCCGAACTGTGCGAAAAGCTGGAACACTTGCCCCAGATCGACGCCGAAACCGACCAGGGCGCCGCGCGCACGCTGCTGGCGCGCCTGTGGCCATTGCTCGAACAAGTGACCGAACACATCATGCAGAACACCACATTTGCCAGTGACGATTGACACATGAACCAGCCCGCCCCCATTGCACCGCTCAACGTACTGCTGCTCGACGACGACGCTTTCATGCTGGAGGTGGTAGCCGACATGTTCAGCGAACTGGGCTTTTTCACGCTGCACTGCGAAACCGACGCCCGCCGCGCGCTGCTGCACCTGGCAGCGCAGCCGCCCGCCGTGCTGGTGTGCGACCTGTCAATGCCGGACATGGATGGCATCGAGTTCCTGAACGCGGCCGCCGAGGCCGGGTTCAAAGGGGGCGTCATCTTGTTGACCGGCATGGACGCGGGCGTGCGCCGCTCGGCCGAGCGGCTGGCCAGGGCGCACGGACTGAACGTGCTGGGCTCCCATAAAAAGCCGATCACCCCGGCCGAACTGCGCGCCGCGCTGACCCGCCTTGCATGCCCGAGCGGCGTCCCCGGTGGGAATGTATACAATGTCACGACACATTCTGGAAAATAGGTTATTATTTCGGCTAAATCCCCGCCTGACACCTTCTTGCCCCTCATCCACATATTGAAATCGCGCCGTCAGTCACCACTATAGTGCGATGCCGATACCAAAAGCAGGGCCGGCTTACCTTCCAGGCGTTATTGACCCCCTACCTCACCTTTGAGGAAAACATGAGCGAAAATATTAAACATATCAGCGATGCATCTTTCGAAGCCGACGTGCTCAAATCCGAGCGCCCGGTCCTGGTCGACTTTTGGGCCGAGTGGTGCGGTCCGTGCAAGGCGATCGGTCCTATCCTCGAAGAAGTCGCAAAAGAATACGATGGCAAGATTCTGATCGCCAAGATGGACGTGGACGCGAACCAGGCCGTACCGGCCAAGTTCGGCATTCGCGGCATCCCGACCCTGATCCTGTTCAAGAACGGTGTTGTCGCCGCCCAGAAAGTTGGCGCGATGGCCAAAGGTCAGCTGACCTCTTTCATTGACAGCAACATTTAAAGAAAATCTGCGACGGCAGCGCGCCCGCGCTGCCGTCAGTGACTAACCCACGCTGTTCCCTCCCCTACCTTTACTTCCCGTCACGGGACTCAACCATGCATTTATCTGAACTGAAGGCCATGCACGTCTCCGCTCTGCTTGAGATGGCGATTGGCCTCGATATCGACAACGCAGCCCGGCTGCGCAAACAAGAACTGATGTTCGCGATCCTGAAAAAGCGCGCGAAATCAGGCGAACAAATTTTCGGCGACGGCGCCCTCGAAGTGCTGCCGGACGGCTTCGGCTTCCTGCGCTCGCCCGACGCCAGCTACATGGCGTCCACCGACGACATCTATATCTCGCCGTCGCAAATCCGTCGTTTCAACCTGCACACGGGTGACTCGATCGAAGGCGAAGTACGTACCCCGAAAGACGGCGAGCGCTATTTCGCGCTGGTCAAGGTCGACAAGGTCAACGGCGAATCTCCAGAGGCGAGCAAGCATCGCATTCTGTTCGAGAACTTGACGCCGCTGCACCCGAACGAGCCGCTGCGCCTCGAGCGCGAAATGAACGGCCAGGAAAACATCACCGGCCGCATCATCGACTTGATCGCCCCGATCGGCAAAGGCCAGCGCGGTTTGCTGGTGGCATCGCCCAAGTCGGGCAAATCGGTGATCCTGCAGCACATCGCGCACGCGATCACCGCCAACCATCCTGACTGCACGCTGATCGTTCTGCTGATCGACGAACGGCCGGAAGAAGTGACCGAAATGCAGCGCTCGGTGCGCGGCGAAGTTGTTGCGTCGACCTTCGACGAGCCAGCCACGCGCCACGTGCAGGTTGCCGAAATGGTGCTGGAAAAAGCCAAGCGCCTGGTCGAAATGAAAAAAGACGTGATCATCCTGCTCGATTCGATCACCCGTCTGGCGCGCGCCTACAACACCGTGATCCCGGCCTCGGGCAAGGTCTTGACCGGTGGTGTGGATGCGAATGCGCTGCAGCGTCCGAAGCGTTTCTTCGGTGCTGCCCGTAACATCGAAGAAGGCGGCTCGCTGACCATCATCGCCACCGCGCTGATCGAAACCGGTTCGCGCATGGATGACGTGATCTACGAAGAATTCAAGGGCACCGGCAACATGGAAGTCCACCTCGAGCGCCGTCTGGCCGAGAAGCGGGTCTACCCGGCGATCAACCTGAACAAATCGGGTACCCGCCGCGAAGAGTTGCTGATCAAAGCCGACCAGCTGCAGAAGATCTGGATCTTGCGCAAGCTGCTGTACTCGATGGACGAGATCGAAGCGATGGAGTTCATCCTCGACAAGATGAAGGCAACGAAGAACAACAACGAGTTCTTCGACATGATGCGCCGCGGCGGCTGATCATGACAAAAGGGGCGATCCACGGATCGCCCCTTTTTTACGTCGATCTCGTCGGAATCCCATCTGTGCCTCTATCCTTAGCTTAACCTCTTAGTGAGCCGAGTTTTTTATATGCGTGTGTACCATTTCCTAAATGAAGAGTTCGGCTTAAAGAATTTGAAAGCGCGTCATTTGAAGATCGCGAGGATCATGGAGCTTAACGATCCCTTTGAGTTTCTTGGTGCGGACCTGTCTGACCCTAAACGACGTAAAATTTTGAAGGATACGAAAAGCGAGCTGGCGCAAACAAAAGGCTTACTTTGCTTTAGTGAGAACTGGAACAACCCTTTGCTTTGGGGCCACTACGCGGATAAGCACAAAGGAATATGCCTCGGTTTCGACGTATCCGACCATCTACTTTCGAAAGTTGCTTACGTCAAGGAACGGTTCCCGAATCCGGCGGTGATGGATCTGCAGTACATGGAGAAGCTCTTACTGACCAAGTTCGATCACTGGGCTTACGAAGCAGAATACCGCAGCTTCGTAGCTCTTGAGAATCATATTGATGGATTATTTTACTCAAATTTTTCCCAAGATCTGAAACTCAAGCAGGTAATTGTCGGTGACCAATCGAAAATCACGAGAATCCAGTTAGCTGAGGCGCTCGGTGAGTCGGCTGATGGAACCGAAGTACTTAAAGCAAGACCTGCATTTACTTCTTTTGACGTTACCATTCAAAACAATAGTACGCTTTGGGTTTGAAAATGAGGGCGGGGTCAAACCCGGCGAGTGGACAGATTTGGCAGGTTGCCGGGTTTGACCCCGATCCTGGACAGATTTGGCAGGTTGCCGGGTTTGACCCCGATCCTGACCCCGATTCTCTGTGTCCCGTTAGCGAAAGTTGATAGCCATCTCACGCACGTCACCGGCGCCTACTGTCCCCACAGCCGCCCGCAATTTCAACTCGCTGAGAAAATAGTTGTAGCGCGCTTTCGCCAGATCGCGCTGGCTGCCGAACAGCTGCTGGCGCGCATTGAGCAAGTCCAGGTTGATCCGCACGCCGCCCCTGATACTCTGCTCGGTCGCCTTGACCAGCAGCTCGCCCGACGCCACCGCCTGCTCCAGCGCGCCTATCCTGGCCTGGCCGCTGGCCGCCGCCTTGTATTGTTTGCGCAGCTCGATCAGCAGCTTGTCGGTGCGCGCCTGCAAATCGGCCTGCGCGCGTTCATGTGCCGCCACCGCCTGGCGCGACGCGGCGCTGACTTGCCCTCCCGCATACAACGGCACCGTCAGCTGTAGCCCGACGCTGCGCACCGTCGAACGCTGGTTCAGCGTGTTGAGCGTGTCCGATTCATTGGCGTTGTAGCTGGCCACGAAGTCTAGCCGTGGCGCATGTCCGGCGCGGCTGCGATTGATCTCTTGGCGCGCCGCTTCGACCGCGTACGCCTGCGCCTGCAGTTCCGGATTGCCGGCCAGCGCACGCTCCTGCCATTGCGCGTAGCCGCCGTCTGGTAACGGTCCGGGTTTGAACCCCGCCGCAAGCCCACTCACCACATCGACCGGCATGCCGACGATCCCAGCCAGTGTATTGCGCGCTTCCACCTCACGGTCCTGCGCATCGATCAGGTCCGCTTCGGCCACATCAAGCCTGGCCTGGGTTTCGATCATGTCGGTGCGACTTCCCTCGCCGTGCTGGAACAGCCTGTCGTTCACCTTGCGCTGCTCGATGCAGGCATCGCGATGCGCCTGCGCCAGCGCCAGTTCATCAGCAGCGAGCAATGCATCCAGATACGCGCTCGTCACGCGCAGCACCAGCTCCTGGCCGCGCGCGTCGAACTGCGCTGCGCTCAAGCGCGTTTGCGCCACGCCCTGCTTGTAGCGCGCCACAGCTTCAAGATTAAGAATCGACTGGCGCAGCTGCACGCTGCCCGTCCGGCTGCGATACTTGGGCTGGCTGGTACCACTGGCTTGCTCGATATCGGCCCGGTTCTTGTTGTAGCCGTAGCTTGCGCTGACCGACGGCAGCAAGCCCGCTTCGCCCAGATTGGCGTACTCCTTGCCGCCCTCGTTCTCGTAATACGCGGCACGGTACACCGGATCGTTCTTCAATGCCGCCTCGTATGCCTGCTGCAGGTCGATCGCCGCGGCGTTCGCGCCATGCAGCGCGCCGATCACCAGCAGCGCTGCGCGTGTCAATTGCCTGGCCATCAGTCCTCCGTCAGCGCGGTCTTGGCACGGTCGGCCAAGGGCTTGAACAAATAGCTCATCATGGTGCGCTCGCCAGTGCGCACGAACAGATCCACCGGCATGCCCGGCACGATCGCCAGCTTCAGTCGCGCGATCTGCTTGAGCCCTTCCGGCGTGACCCGCACTTTCATCTTGTAATACGGCTCGCCGCTGCGTTCGTCAACCATGCGGTCGGCCGACACGTTCAGCACGGCGCCGGCAATATGCGGCGTGTGCGATGCATTGAAGGCAGAAAAATTGAGTTCCACCGGCAGGCCCGGATGCACCTTGTCAACCAGGTTCACCGCCAGCCGGCCTTCGACCACCAGCGCGTCGGCCGACGGCACCAGGTCCATCATGCGCGCGCCGGGTGCGATCACGCCGCCCTGCGTGAACACGTTCAGGCCCACCACCACGCCGCCCACCGGCGCCTTGACCTCCAGGTTGGCCAGCTCGTAGTCCAGCGCTACCAGGCGCGTGCCGAGCGTGCCGGCTTCGCGCTGCGTGTCCGACAGCAGACTACGTACTTCCTTCTGAAATTCCTGGCTGCGCTGCAAACGGCGCATGCTCATCTCGGCCACCTGGCGCTGAGCGCGTCCGATGTTGCCGTTGTCTTCGGCCATGCTGCCCGACAGCTGCGCGTAGCCGCGTTCCAGGTCCAGCAGGCGGCTGCGCGGCACATAGCCTTCTGCGGCCAGCGCGCGCAGATTGGTGACCTGCTCGCGCAGCATCGATTGCTGTTCCTTCTTGCTTTCGAGCGAAGCGCGGATGCCGTCGGCCTGCAGCTTGATGCCGGCGATGTTCTCGTCGATCGCCGCCAGTTCGCTATGCAGCGCCGAGCGGCGCGACGCGAACAGCTGCACCTGCAGGTCAAACGCCGCGCGCGCGCGATCGTCACCGTCGTATGGCGCCAGCGCAGCGGCGCCATCGCGCTCGGCCACCAGGCGCGCTTGTATCGCGCGCGCCGTGTAGTATTGGACACGCACTGTTTCAGCCTGCGCGCGGGCCTGGGTTTCGTTCATGCGCACCAGCACCTGGCCGGCCTTGACTGCGTCGCCTTCGTGCACCAGGATGGCGTCGATGATGCCGCCGCTCTGATGGGCGATCGCCTTACGGTTCGATTCCTTGACCACGGTGCCTGCCAGCGGTACGCCCTTGTCGAGCGGCGCCAGCGCGGCCCAGGCCAGGAAGCCGCCAACGCCAAGCACGATCATCAGCCAACCCAATTTGCTATAGCGGCCACTGTCGGTGTCGACCTGTGGCGCGCTGCCGTCGCGGGCCTGCATTTCGGCAGTCAGTTCTTTGTTATCAAATGGTTTCATTGGAGTGCGCTTTCCGCTTGGGTTGCCTGAGCCGGGACCAGCTTTTGCTGCAACGCGGCCAGCACCTTGGCGGTCGGGCCGACCGCTTCGGCCACGCCGTCGCGCAGAAACAGCAGTTTGCTGGTGGCTTTGATAATGCTGGTGCGGTGGGTGATGACGACGATGGTCTTGCCGCGCTGGCGCAGCGCCGCGATCGCTTGCAGTAATGCCGCCTCGCCGGCGTCGTCCAGGTTCGAATTCGGTTCGTCCAGCACCAGCACGGCCGGGTCGCCATACATCGCGCGCGCCAAGCCAAGGCGCTGGCGCTGCCCGCCCGACAGGCCGGCGCCGCCGTCCCCGAGCTGGGTGTCGTAGCCCTGCGGCAGGTGCAAAATCATGTCATGCACGCCGGCGCGCTGGGCCGCTTGCACCACTTGCCCGGCATCGACTTCGCCAAAGCGCGCGATGTTCTCGCTGACCGTACCGGCAAACAGTTCGATGTCCTGCGGCAGGTAGCCGAGATGCGGTCCCAGCTCGCCCTTGTTCCACTGGTAGATGTCGGCGCCGTCGAGCCGCACCGTGCCGTGCGCGGCCGGCCACACGCCCACCAGCAGCCGCGCCAGCGTCGACTTGCCGGCGCCGGACGGGCCGATCACGCCCAGCACGTCGCCCGGAACCAGCGCGAAGTTGATATTTTTCAGCAGCGCTGCGCGCAGGCCAGGGGGCGCCGCGCTGACGCCTTCCAGCGCCAGAGCGCCCTTCGGCGCCGGCAGCTGCATGCCGAACTGGCGCACCGGATTGAGTGTGAGCAGCGTCGACAGGCGCTGGTAGGCCAACCGCGTGCTGCTCACCTGTTTCCATACGCCGATCACTTGCTGCACCGGCGACAGCGCGCGTCCCACCAGGATCGAGGCGGCAATCATCATGCCGGGCGAGATCGCGCCGCTGATCGCCAGCAGCGCACCGTAGCCAAGTACCAGCGACTGCAGCGCCACTTGCACGAAGCGGGTAACGGCGCCGATCAGGCCGGCCTTTTCACTGGCCTCGCCCTGCAGCTGCAAAAACGTCGCGTGCAGCTTGAACCAGCGTCCCATCAGATTGGGCAGCATGCCCATCGCTTCGATCACTTCGGCGTTGCGCAAATTGTTGGTGGCCTGCGCGGCCGCCGTGACCGCCATCGCGTTGGCGTCGGCCAGCGGCTTGCGAGTAATGTGTTCGTTCACCAGCGCCAGCAGCACCAACACGACGGTGCCGCCCAGCGCGAAAAAGCCCAGTCCGGTATTGAAGAAGAAAATGACCACCAGGTACACCGGGAACCACGGCGCGTCGAAAAACGCGAACAGCGCGTTGCCGGTCAAGAATTGCCTGAGGTTGGTCAGGTCCGACAGCGCCTGGCCGGCATTGCCGCCCGCAGTCTTGAGGTTTTGTTCGAACGCGGCGGTGTACACGCGTTTGTTAAGTTGCATGTCAAAGCGGGCGCCTACGCGCACCAGCACGAAACTGCGGACCAGCTCAAGGCCGGCCATGAACAGATACGCTCCCAGCATGAGCACGGTCAGCATCACCAGCGTCACTTCATTGTGGCTGGCCAGCACGCGGTCGTACACCTGCAGCATGTAAATCGACGGCACCAGCAGCAGCAGGTTGATGATCGCGCTGAACATGCCGACCGTATAGAAGGTGCTCTTGAATGCAAGCAGCGCCTGGTCGATGTCGTTGTGGGGATTGAAGAGGTTTTTCATGGTTCGCTAGCTGAGGGGAAACCGCGGCGCCAGGACGGCGCCGCGGAAAACCGTTTACACGGTCGCGTCGGTGGTGCCGACCAAGATCAACTCGACCAAGTCGTCGAGCCTTTCCGCAGTCCACACCGTACCCATCGCGTACGGATCATCCTGGTGCGATGCACCGGCGATGATGGTGTCCATGTCCAAGGTGGCAACCGTATTGCCCTGGGCGTCCACCAACTGCAACATGCTGATGTCGACCGATTGGTAATTGACGATCGTCATCTTGGCGTAGGACGCATTGCCCGAGACGTAGTTGAGCACCAAGTCGTTGCCCTCGATGTTGGCCTTGACGTTGGCCGCGTCCATCGTCACGTCGCTGAACAAGCGGTTGGCTGCGAACTTGAGGATGTCGTGGCCGCCGGCCACTTCATAGATCGTGTCCTTGCCGTCGCCCATCGACATGACGTAGGTGTCGGTGCCGCTGCCACCGCGCAAGTCGTCGTTGCCCATGCCGCTGTAGAAGGTGTCGTTGCCGGCACCGCCCGTGAGGTCGTTGTCGCCCGCGTACTTGTAACCGATCAAGTAAGCAAGGAAGCCGCCCACCAGGCCTTCGGCGCCATCGAAATTGCCGAAGTCCATGTCCACGCCGAACTGCTTGGTCAACCAGTCGAGGCCATCGAACGTGGCTTCGCTGCCGATCGCCACGCCGTCGCTCGCTGCCGACATGCCATCGGCAAGGGTGCCCGAGATGTCAGCGTCGGCGGCGTAGTTGAAGCCTTTGCCGATGCTGGACACGGCCGTGTTCAAGCCGCTCGAGGCGCCGTTGGCAGCCGTGCTCAATGCGCCCGAGACGCTGAAGTCGCTCAACTCCAGGCCAGTGGCGCCGGCGATGCCCTTGAGCGCGCCGCTGCTGGCCGCGTCCAGTTGGGCGCCCAGCTTGCTGGCGCTGGCGGTGGCATCGGCCAACGTTGCCTTGATGTCGGCCGACAAACCGTTCCAGCTGGCCGACAAGTCCTTGAGCAAGGTGTCGCCCAGGTACTTGCTGATGTCGGCGGCGCCGGCAGTCATGTCCTTCAAGCCGCCGCTGAGCTGGTGGCCGTCCTTGCCCAGCAACTGGTCGATCACGCCCCAGCCCAGGCCCATCATCACGTCGTCGCCGTTGCCGCCGGAAACCAAGGTGCCGGCGTTGGTGGCGAACATGGTGTCGTTGCCTTCGCCGCCCAGCAACACGTTGCCGACCAGGTTCAGGCTGCTCAGGTTGCCGCTGGTGACCGCTTTCAACTGGCTGCTGACGAACTTGTAGTTCATGCCGGCGCTGATCCAGTCGCCCGCCGACTCGAAGTCGTTTTCGACCAGGCTTTCGGCCGCGTTGAACACCGTGCATTCGGCCAGGCCGATGATCACGTCGTTGCCGGCGCCGCCGATGGCGATGTTGTTCTGCGCCGCCGTGACGATCAAGTCATTGCCTTCGCCGCCCATGCCCACCGTGGTGGTGCCGGCCAGGATCAGGGTGTCGTCGCCGCTGCCGGCGTGCACGAAGTTAAACCCGGTGTCGACGTTGACCTTGGTCGAGGACACCACTTCATCGGCGCCGTTGGTGGTTTCGCTCTTGTAATCGAGCTTGCTGCCGGCGTTGACGACGATGATGGTGTCGTTGCCCGCGTCGGTGATCAGCACGTTGTGGGTGCCGTACAGGATCGCCATGTCGTCGCCGTCGCCGGTGTAGCCGATGTTGGCCTGGGCGTCGAACTTGGTGGTGCTGGAGGTCGAGACGTCCGAGCCTTCTTCGCCTTCGCCCGTGGTCTTGTTCTCTTGCGAGCCGTAGCTGACCATCACCAGCAAGTCCTTGCCACTGCCGCTGACGGCGATGTTGTCCTTGCCGACCAGGGTCATGACGTTGTCGCCGTCGCCGCCCAGCACCACGTTGAGGTTTTGCTTGCTGGTGCCGATGTTGCCAACCGCGACAGCGGTGAGCACATCGTTGCCGGCGCCACCGGTGATCAGGTTGCCGCTGCCGAGCGTGGTGACGATGTCGTTGCCGTCGCCTGCCACCACCGCATTGTACGAACCGATTGCGGTGACGACGTCGCTGCCGGCGCCGGAGACGATGCCGTTCTTGCTGCCCACGGCGGTGATGACGTCGTTTCCGGCGCCTGTCACTGCGATGTTGTTGGTGCCCAGCGCGGTGACCACCGTGTTGGCGCTGCCGCCAATGATCACGTTGTTCTTGCCCATCGCGGTCACCACTTCGGTGCCGGCGCCGCTGTTGGCAGCGGCCGAGAGGCCCGCCATGCCTACCAGGTCGGTGGCAGCGACGCCGGAGGTGATCGAATCGAGCACGCCCACGGCGGTGGCGGCAACTTCCTTGTAGTCGCCGGTGACGACCAGGTTGTTGTTACCCGCTGCCGTGACAAAATCCGTGCCGCCGTCAGCCCACACGATGTTGTTGGAGCCCACCGCAGTGACCTTGTCATCGCCGGTACCGCTCCACACCACGTTGGTGCTGCCCAGCGTGGTGACGACGTCGTTGCCGGTGCCGCTGTAGACGATGTTGGTCGAGCCGATGGCGGTGATCACGTCATTGCCAGCGCCGGTGGCCAGATTGGTGCCCAGGAACTTGGAAATGGCGCTGGTGGCGCTGCCGCCGGTGACGCTGTCGAGCTTGGAGGCGAGGTCGGTCAAGCCGTCGCCCACGCCGGTCAGCACCACGTTGTTGCTGCCCAGCGCGGTAACGATATTGTTGCCCGCCGTATTCATCACCAGGTTGTTGCCGCCGATGGCCGTGGTGACGTTATTGCCGCCGTTGGCCAGCACGATGTTGTTGCCGCCAATGGCAGCGACCACGTCGTTGCCGGCGCCGGTGTACACCGCGTTCAGTGCGCCGATGGCGATCACGACGTCGTTGCCGCTGCCGCTGTGGATCGCATCGGTCATCTTGGCGGTGGCATTGTCAATCACGGTGGCCATCGAATTGCTGCCCACTGCCTTGCTCAACACGCTGCCCAGGCCATTGCCGGCCGCCTTGACCATGCCGCCCACTTCGGTCAGCACGATATTGGCGCCGCCGATAGCCACCACCGTATTGCCGCCCACGGTGGTGGCGACCAGGTTGCCCAGGCCGGCGGCGATGATGGTGTTGTTGTTGTCGTTGGCCAGCAGGATGTTGGCGCCGCCGACGGCCGCTTCGGTATTTCCGCCGCCGTTGGTGATGATGGCGTTGGTGTTGCCCAGTGCGCCGATCTGGTTGCTGCCGCCGCCGCTGTAGACGATGTTGAGCGTGCCGCCGGCCAGGATGGTGTTGCTGCCGCCGCCGCTGAGGACGACATTGGCGCCGCCGCCGGCAATCACGCTGTCGCTGCCATCGCTGGCGGTGACGACGTTGGCGCCACCCAGCGAGACCACGCTGTCGGTGCCCTTGCCCAGGGTCAGCACGTTGGCGCCGCCGTAGGCATTGATCTTGTCGTTACCGTCGCCTGCGGTGACGATGTTGGCGCCGCCGGCCACGGTCACCTTGTTGTCACCCGCGCCGGTCTTGACCACGTTCACGCCGCCGTAAGCGGTAATGTTGTCGTTGCCCGAACCGGTGGTGACGGCATTGCCGCCGCCTTCGGCCGTGACGCTGTTATTGCCGCTGCCGGCGTTGATGACGTTGACGCCGCCGATGGCCTTGATGCTGTCATTGCCGCTGCCGGTGTTGACCGCATTGCCGCCGCCTTCGGCCGTGACGCTGTTGTTGCCGTCGCCGCCGTTGACGGTGTTGTAGCCGCCAACCGCCTTCAGGCTGTCGTTGCCGGCGCCTGCGGTGACTTTATTCTTGCCGCCTTCGGCCAGCACGTCATTGATGCCGTCGCCGGCATCAATCGTGTTCTGGCCACCAGAGGCCTTGATGCTGTCGTTGCCGGAACTGACGGTAATAGTATTCAAGCCACCGGCGGCGACGATGCTGTTGTTGCCCGCACCGCCGTTGATGACGTTCGAGGCGCCGTTGGAGGTGACCTTGTCGTCACCGTCGCCGGTGCTGATCTTGTTCGATGCACCGTTGGCGGTCACACTGTCGTTGCCCTTGCCGGTGTCGATCACGTTGCTGGCGCTGTTGGCGGTCACGCTGTCGTCGCCGTCGCCGGTCGACACCGTGTTCGAGGCGGCGGCCAGCGTGACGCTGTCCTTGCCCGAACCGGTGGTGACCTTGTTGACGCCGCCGTAAGCGCTCACGTTGTTGTTGCCGTTGCCAGCGTTGATGGTGGCATAGCCGCCGTACGCGGTGATGTTGTCGTTGCCGCTGCCGGAAGTGACTTCGTTGTAGCCGCCGGCTGCCGAGACGACGTTGTTGCCGTCGCCCGCGCTGACCTTGTTGTAGCCGCCTGCGACGTCGATATCGTCATTGCCGCCTTCGGCCGTGACGGTATTCTTGCCGCCGGCCAGGTCAACCGTGTTGTTGCCGGAGCCGACGTTGACGTTGTTCGACACGCCGCTCATGTTGACCGTGTCGTCGCCGCCACCGGTGTTGACGGTGTTCTTGCCGCCTGTGCCGCTCACTTTGTCGTTGCCGCCACCGGTGTTCACTTTGCCCGAGAAGGCGTTGTATTCGACCGAGTTGTTACCGCTGTTGTCGGTCACGTCGACGCTGCCGCCGAAGGCGACCTTGATCGTGTCGTTGCCGTTGCCGCCGTCGATATCGGCGCTGGCGCCGGCGCCGATGCTGATGTTGTCGTTGCCGTCGCCGCCCTTGAGGATGTTGTCGAATCCGGCGTCCACGCGCAAGGTGTCGTCGCCGCTGCCGCCGTCGATCTTGTTGTAGCCGCCCACGGTAACGGTCAGGTTATCGTTGCCGTTCTCGCCGTTGAGCACGTTATAGCCGCCCGCGGTGACTTTCAGCGTGTCGTTGCCATCGCCGCCATACAGGAAGTTGCCGCCGATCGAATTCGACGTGTAATTGTCGTTTCCGTTGCCAAAATGCTTATTGGTGTACCCGAGCGAGACCAGGTCGTCCGCCAAGTCGCGCACGGCGTCACCCATGTCCTCGAAGCTGTTGGACAGGTCGTTCAGGGAACCGCCTACTTCATTGACGGCATCG
>JAZJXM010000011.1:0-128873 GCA_040390915.1 Pseudomonadota bacterium | reverse complement strand
GTGGGCTTGCCCACTGTTGGGCCCGTGTCCGGATGACAGACTTGACCCTGTTTTATTTCGGTAACTGTTTCCAGTAGCGCATCAGCGTGCGCAAGGCCTCTGGTTTGTTGAGGGGCGCGAAGCCGCCCGCCTGGTCGCGCGTGTTCAAGCCGTGGCACGACGTGCAGGTGCGAATTTCGCCCGGCTGGAACGTGAGCCAGTTGCGCTCGCGCACCACCGCCTTGCCGCCGGCATCGGTCAGCTGCCACGTCATCGCGCGCCGCGCCGGCACGAACGCGGCGCTCGAGCCGTCCAGGCCCAGTTTGACGCTGCCGGCCGGCGCGCCAGGATTGGCTGGATTCTTGACCTTGGGGTCGTGCATCGTTTGCGCCAGCGGACGCCGTCCCGCGCGCGGCGACGCCGCGCCGCCATAGCCGCGGATCTGGTCGGCCTGGAACAGCTGCAAGTGGCTGATGTCGTAGACTTTGCCGGCGTCGCCTTTTTTACTGACGCCGCCTGGCACCTGCAGGTTGAACGGCTGCTGGCGTTCGCCGCGGTCACGGCTGGTGTTGTCGCGCGTGACGATCAGCGCCAGGTCATTCGTGCTCATCCAGGCGCGCAGCTGCGCCTCATCGACGCTTTCTTCGAGCAGCACCGCGCGTTCCGGCGCTTCGAGCGCATCGCTGCGCCGCGCCGGCCTGGCGCGCGGCGCCACTTCGACCGGGTCCAGCTCCCACAACATGCCGTCGAAGTCGACCCGCGTATCCGGATCCCAGTACCACAGCGCCTTGCGCGTGCCGGCCGTCAGCGGCTGGTCGGCGACGAAGTGGGCGCCGCTGGCCTTGAGCGACATCAGGCGGAATTGATAGCGGTAGTGCGGCGCCGCGCGCGTGCCATCGTTGGCGTCGAGCCGCGTTTCGGCCGTGTGCGCGGCCACCAGCGCGCCGTCCGACAGCGGCAGCGGATTGCGGTACATGCCGCTGTGGTTGGCACTTGGCGTGGCGCCGTCGGCGGTGTAGCTGGCGGTGTCGGGATGGGTCACTGGCGTCATCACCATGTTCTCGCCATTGAGGCTCGGGCTGCCGGTGAAGCGAACGATCTGGTTGGCGCCGGCGGTGCCGAATTCGCGCACGTTGCTGCCGTAATAGGTGCCCGGATGGAGCGGGTCTTCGCGCATATGAAACAGCCCGCCGTCCGAGTGCAGGAAGCTGCGGTTGGCGAATACCGATTCGCGGCTGTAGTCGGCCAGGCTGGCGTCGTCGTTGAAGGCGCGCGGGATGTAGCCGGGACCGAATTCGTGGCGCCCCACGTGGTTCAGCGTTTCTTCGGACGTGCCGTCCTCGTTCAGCTGCCACGGCATGAAGTGGTTGAACGTGTGGCCGTTGGCGTGGTTGGCCAGGTTGTCGGCATGGGTGCTGCTGCGCGGCTCGGGAAACACTTCGTCGGCCAGCGCCTGGCGCGCCGCGGCGGCCGTTTCGTCAGCGTAGGTGAACGATCCGTTGGGCGGGCTGCCCGCACTGGCGCGGTCGGCGTCGGCCTGCTGGTCCTGCTGCAAATGGTCCCAGCGGGTGAAGATCACGCGTCCGAAGCTGTCGATCGAGGGGCTGAAGGCGCCGCTGACGGTGTGGTTCAGCAGGCGCAGGTCGGCGCTGACAGGGTCGAGGCTCCAGATGCCGGTGATGATGGGTGAGCTTTCGTATTCGTCGAGCTGGGGATACAGGTGCGCCTGGCCGTTGCGCGGGCGGTCCGAGGTGAACAGCACCCGGTCGTCGCTGCCGTAAAACGGCGACACGTTGTTATAGCCGGCCGGCTGGTTGGCCACTTTGGCGATGTGCACGGTGGCGCCCTTTTCCAGGCCGCTCACCTCATAGACCTGCCACTGGAACTGGCGCACCTGGTATTGCGACCCCGGCGAGCCCACCACCATGCTGAACAGCGCCTTGTTGCCGCTCCAGTGGACTGACGGTTCGCGCACCGCAATGGCGCTGCTGCCCTGGAAACCGCTGGCGCCAAAGCCAGCTTCCTGGGTCAGGTTGCGCACGCTGGCGTCGGGGTAGCGGATCATCAGGTCGCCCCCGCGCGGCACTGCTTGCGGGCTGGCCAGGTGGTTGCCGAAGGTGGTGGTGCGGCTGGCAAAACCCGACACCGGGGTCTGGGTCACGTACAAAATCGGATAGCTGCCCAGCGCCACCGGCGGGGCGACGATGACACTGGTGCTGGCGCTGCGGGTGCCCTGCGCATTGGTCGCGCTCAGGGTGTAGGTGACGCCGGCCGAGGCACTGAGCTGGCGGCTGGTCGCGCCAGTGACGTCGCCGATGCCCTGGTCGATGCTGATGCTGGTGGCGCCCGTCACGCTCCAGGACAGCGTAAAACTCTGGCCCGCGTTGACGATGGCCGGCGTGGCGCTGAAGCTGGCCACGACTGGCGCCGGCACCACCGGTGGCGGCGATGGCGGCGGCGTGGGGGCCGGCGTGCTGCTGCCGCCGCCCCCGCCGCAGGCCACCAGTGTGCTGAGCAACAGGACGGACAAACAACGGCGATCGAGGCGAACCATGCATGACTCCATGAATAAAAGAGCCAGCTGTGCGAATGCGACGTATTGACATGGCCCGCCGCCATCTTACTTCAATAGTGACAGAGTGCAATATTATTCAGTATGGTGCGGACTGCGGCGCCTGCCGGGCCGCCATCTTGATGGCGGTATAGACTGCGTACAGCGCGGCCAGTCCGACCACCACGTAGAGCACGCGCGCATAGGGCGACTGGGCGCCAAAAGCAGTCGCGACAACGTCGTAGTTGACCAGTCCGACCAGGCCCCAGCTCAGGCCGCCTGCGATGGTCAAGACCATGGCGATCCAGTCGAGCGCGTTCAGTTTTGCCTTGGCCAGGTTGCCCTGCGCCGAACGGCGATCGGACAGGTGCCGGCGTTCATTGACGGGTGGGTTCATGGTAGCCATTGTTATCTCCTTGGAAAGTGCTGCAAGATCCCGCAAAAGCGCGGGTACCTGACTACGACAGCAAAACTCAGCCCAAGTTTGCGGCGTCGGCCAGTGTCTGCAGCGCCAGCCGCAACGGGCCGGCAAACTGCGGCTCGCACGCGGTGCCCGCCAGTGCCACGCCTTTGCGCGCCACCGGGATCGTCACGCTGGCCGGCGCCACGATCGCCCAGCCCATGGTGGCGATGATCTCGGCCAGGGCCGCCTGTGCATGCACGGCGCGCGGTGCGCAGTTGATCAGCGCGACCGGCAAGTTTTCCAGGCCGACCGTGCCCACCACCCAGTCGAGCGCGTTCTTGAAGGCGCCCGGCACGCCATGGGCGTATTCGGGGCACGCAATCAGCACGCCATCGCACTCCAGCAGCAATGTTTGCCAGCGCACCACTTCGGCATCGGGCGCCGCTTCCAGGTCCGGGTTGAAATGCGGCAGCTTGCCCACGCCGTCATAGACAACGATCTCGGTGCCGGCCGGCGCCAGCGCCACGGCCGCGCGCAGCAAGGCCGTATTGGCCGAGGCGGCGCGCAGGCTGCCGGAAATGGCAACGAATTTCAATGTAGGCATAGTGGTCAATGGTGATAAAACGCAAAGCTTGTCAGCATACCGGATGCGCCAGCGGCGCCGGCGTTTGCTTCACCTCAACAGTCGCGCCGATGACCGTAGCATAGTCAAGCCACCAGGGTCAGGAGTTTCCCATGACGTCAAGACACAGCACAGCGGCATCAGGCGCCAGCGCGCGGATTGAATGCCATGTCGCGCGCCATGGCGCGGTACAGTTCGCGCGCGCGCGCGCTGCTCGCTGGCGGCAGCACCACTTCCAGCACCAGATACAAGTCGCCGGGCGGCTTGGCCGGAATGCCGCGCCCTTTCAGGCGCAGCTTGCGCCCGCTCTGCGAGCCGGCCGGCACGCTCACCGTCACCTGGCCGGACGGGGTGACCAGCGCGATGTCGGCGCCCAGCGCCGCCTCCCACGGCGCCACTGCCAGCGTTTCGAACACATGGGCGCCTTCGACCCGGTAATGGGTATCGGGATGGAACTGGATTTCCAGGTACAGGTCGCCCGCCGCGGCGCCACCGCTGCCCGGCTGGCCCTGGCCCAGCAGGCGCAGTTGCTGGCCGGCCAGCACGCCTTTGGGGATGTGGACCTCCAGCGTGGTGGCGCGGCCTTGCTGCGCCATGCGCAAGCTCACGCTGCGGGTGGCGCCATGGTAGGCGTCGTGCAGGTCGACCACCATCTGGGCATGGATGTCCTCGCCGCGCATGGCGAAGCCGGTGCCGGAGCGGCCGCGCCGGCCCACGTGGGAAAACAGGTCGGCGAAAAAATCGTCGGGCGAGCCACCGTTAAAATCGTAGCGCGCGCCCCAGTCGGGCGGCGGCTCGAACGGCTGGCCGGAGTGTGCGTTCGTGCCCAGCGCGTCATAGGCGGCGCGTTTTTCGGCGTCGCCCAGCACCGCGTAGGCTTCGTTGATGTCCTTGGTTTTCTGGTCAGCGTCCTTGGCGCGGCTCATGTCCGGATGGTGCTTGCGCACCAGCTTGCGGTAAGCTTTTTTGATCTCCTCGGCCGACGAGTTCCTGGCCACGCCAAGCGTCTGGTAATAGTCCTTGTATTCCACGGGCGGCACTTTCGGAACCGTTTTTTATCATCCTACTGTGTGCCGCTGCGCGGGAGCGCACGCTTGCAGCGCATAAATTTCAACCCGAGGAAGCTGACATGAGCACATGGATGAAGCGCACCAGCGTGGCGCTGGGCGCGTTGGCGGCGCTGGCCGTAGCGGCAGTGCTCATCGGCAAGCAGATGGGCGAGCGCAAGCTGCTACGCACAATCAACGTGAGGGTCGACGCACTGGCTGCCCAGCCCGGTCCCACCAGCCTGGAACAGGGTCGCTACCTGTTCGCTACGCGCGGCTGCGCCGACTGCCACGGCGCCAACGGCGCCGGCAAGGAAGTCATGCGCAGCGGCGCGATGCTGGTCGTGTCGCCCGGCATCGCGCCCGGCGCCAACAGCGCCGTCGCCGCCTACCGCACCGAGGACTGGGTGCGCACCTTGCGCCATGGCGTCAAGCCGGACGGCAGGCCGGTCATGATCATGCCCAGTGAAGATTACAACCGCCTGACCGACGCCGACCTGGCCGCCATCATTGCGTACGTGACGCAGCTGCCGCCGGCGCCGGGACGCAGCCGCGTGATCGCACTGCCGGTGGCGGTCAAGGTCATGTATGCGCTGGGCATGGTCAAGGATGCGTCCGAAATGATCGACCATGCGCTGGCGCCGGAAGTGCCGGTCAAGGCTGAAGTGAGCGTGGCGCATGGCCGCTACGTGGCCAAGAGCTGCATCGGCTGCCACGGCACGACCTTCAGCGGCGGCAAGATCCCGGGCGCGCCGCCCGAGTGGCCGGCGCCGGCCAGGCTGGCGCCCGGCGCCGGCAGCGCGATGGTGCGCTACCGGTCGCCCGAACTGTTCATGGCGATGCTACGCAGCGGCAAGCGCCCGGACGGCAGCGCCATCAGCCCGGTGATGCCTTTCGGCTCACTGAGCCAGATGAACGACACCGACCTGCGCGCGCTGCACCGCTACCTGCAAACGCTGCCCCCCGCTAGTTAGCGCACCTGGCGGATCGACGTGATCTGACGGTGCAGGCTGCCAAGGCGGTCGTAACGGCCAGGGCCATACGTCATGCACTTGCCGCCAAAGTCAGGATGCTGGCAGAACTGCCAGCGCCCGCTGTAGACAATCAGCGACTCGGCGCGGTCGTCGAAGCTGTTGCGATCGAGCTGGCGGTAGTCCTCGCGCACCTGGAAGCGGTCGCCGTCGAAGCCTTCATTGGAGAACAGCTCGACGCCTTCGCGGCGGCGTTCGTCGCGCCGGCCCCGTTCCTGGCCGACCTGGCGCACCGACGTGATCTGGTACTGCAGGCTGCGGTCAAGATTGCGGTATTCGCCCGGCCCGAACACCAGGCACTGGCCGTTAAAGTCCGGGTGCTGGCAGAACTCCCACTGGCCGCTATAGACGATCAATGACGCGGCCTGGTCGTCGAAGGTGTGGCGTTCCATCTGGCGGTAGTCCTGGCGCACGGCGAAGCGCGCGCCGCCGAAGTCGGGCAGCGCAAACAACTCGACGCCTTCACGGCCGCGCCCGCGGTGCTCGCCACGGCGTTCGCCGCGATCGTCGCCACGATTGTCGCCGCGCTCGTCGCCGCGCCCGCCCTCGATTTCACGCACCGACGTGATGGCATTGCCCATGCGCTCGAGGTCAGGGTACTCACCCGGCTCATAGATCTGGCAGCGATTGCGGAAATCGGCATCGACACATGCTTCCCAGCGCCCGGAACGGACCACGATGCTGGACGTGCGGTCGTTGAAATCGAATTGCGTCAGATCGCGTATTTCGGAGCGCACCGACAGGTCGCGCCCCTGGAAACCGGGGCCGGCAAACAGCGTCAATTCCCCGGCGCTGGCGGCAGCGCTCACCCATGCGATGGACAGGAAAGCTGCAAGTTTCAAGTGACGTTTGAACATGGTCGATATCCTTCATTGGTGAAGTAGCTATTGTGATGCTTGCAAGGGGTATTGTGCCACCCCGGACGCTGTGAATGTTGTAACAAATTCCTACTTGGCGCGGCGCCCGGCACGCCGCGTCAATTCTCAGTAGAATCGATGTTTCGCCTTTTTTCCTGCCCATGCCCGCCTTCCCTGCCCATACCATCCGTACCGAAATGAGCGCCCTGTGGCGTTTGTCCTGGCCCATGTTGCTGGGCCAGCTGGCCACCGTCGGCATGGGCGTGGCCGATGTCGCCATGACCGGCCACGTCAGCGCGGCCGAACTGGCGGCCGTGTCGCTGGGCGCGTCGGTATGGTCCATCATCCTGGTCACCGTGATGGGCGTGATGATGGCCATTAACACCGTCGTCGCGCACGAAACCGGGGCCGCCGAATTTGACCGCATCCCGCACGTGGTGCGCCAGGCGCTGTGGAAAGGCGCGGGCGTGGGCCTGCTGGCCTGCCTGGCGACCAACCTGGCCACGCTGGTGTTCGACCATATCGGACTTGAACCGGCGGTCAATGCCAACGCCACCATGTTCGTGCACGTGATCAGCTTGGGCATGCCGGCGTTCGCCTGCTACCGCGCGCTGTACGGCTACAGCACCAGCATCAACCAGACCAAGCCAATCATGGTGATCGCTTTTCTCGGGCTGCTGTTCAATGTGTTCGTCAACTGGCTGCTGGTGTTTGGCAACTGGGGCATGCCCAAACTGGGCGGGACCGGCTGCGCGGTGGCCACGGCGATCGGCATGTGGCTGATGCTGGGCGCGATGCTGGCCTGGATCCGGGTCGCGCCGGCCTACCGCCAGACCTACCCGTTCACCCACTGGGAGTGGCCCAATTGGCTGGAAATCGGCAGCATGCTGCGGCTCGGGGTCCCGATCGGGATTACCTACTTTGCCGAAGTGAGCGCCTTTGGCGCGGTCAGCCTGCTGGTGGCGCGCTTTGGCGTGGTGCAGGTGTCGGCGCACCAGATCGCGCTCAATTTTTCGTCGCTGGTGTTCATGGTGCCGCTCAGTTTCGGGGTCGGCCTGATCACCCGCGTGGGCCAGGCGCTGGGCGAAGGCAATCCGCAGCGGGCCCGCTTTGCCGCCTGGGTCGGGGTCGGCATGTCGCTGGCGTTTGCGGTGCTGTCGGCGCTGTTCATCGTGCTGATGCGCTGGCAGATCGCGCGCGCCTACACGTCGGATGTGCAAGTGCAGGCGCTGTGCGTGCAACTGCTGCTGCTGGCGGCGCTGTTCCAGCTGTCGGACGCGACCCAGGTCGCCACCTCGTGCGCGATCCGCGGCTACAAGGTGACGCGCCAGCCGATGCAAATCCAGGTGCTGGCGTTCTGGGGCTTCGCGCTGCCTGTCGGCGTGATCCTGGGGCTGGCGCCGGCCTGGTTTCCCTGGTCGCCGGCGCAGCCGATGCAAGCGCTGGGCTTCTGGATCGGGCTGGTGCTGGGGCTGACGATCGCCGCCGTGCTGCTGAGCTGGTCGCTGCAGCGGTTGTCGCATCGGGCCAGCCTCGCCTAGACCATATTTACAGCGTTTTGCGGGCGACTCTGGTATCGTCTCGCAGTTCCTCCAGTCAACCAACCACGAGACATCCATGCGATTTCTGCTTTTCTTATTAGCCGCACTGTCCGGCATTCCCGCCAGCGCCGAGCGCCTGACACTGGACCGCATCCACGCCGACCCGGCGCTGGCCGGACCGTCCGTGCGCGAACTGCGCGTCTCGCCCGACGGCGCGCGCGTGACCTTTTTGCGCGGACGCGACGACAACCAGTTCCAGCTCGACCTGTGGGAATACAATATGCAGGACAAGACCACGCGCCGCCTGGTCGACTCCAAGCTGCTCGCGCCCAACGAGAAACTGTCGGCCGAAGAACAGGCGCGCCGCGAACGCGCCCGCACCGCCAGCTTCACCGGCATCTTGAGCTACAGCTGGTCGCCGGACGGCAAGCAGCTGCTGGTGCCACTGGGCGGCGACCTGTACCTGATCGATGTGGCCCATCCGGAAAGCGCGCGCAAGGTCGCCAGCGGCAACGTGGCCGATCCGAAGATCTCGCCCAAGGGCCGTTACCTGTCGTTCGTGCGCCAGCAAAACCTGTTCGTCATCGAACTGGCCAGCGGCCTTGAAAAGCAGCTCACCAGCGACGGCGGCGGCACCATCTTCAATGGCGAAGCCGAATTCGTGGCGCAGGAAGAAATGGGCCAGACCACCGGCTACTACTGGGCGCCGGACGACTCGCAGATCGCCTACAAGCGCTTCGACGAGTCGCCGGTGCCGGTGGTGAAGCGGTTCGAGATTTTCGCCGACCGCACCACCGTCGTCGAACAGCGCTACCCGGCTGCGGGCGACGCCAACGTGATCGCCGGCCTGATGATCGTCTCGCCGGCGACCGGCGTGCAGCGCAAGGTCGACCTGGGCGCCAACACCGACATCTACCTGGTGCGCGCCGACTGGAGCGCCAACAGCCGCCAGTTGCTGTATCAAGTGCAGTCGCGCGACCAGAAGCGGCTCGACCTGATTTCGGTGGACGCCACGACGCTGGCGCAGCGCACCTTGCTGAGCGAGACCTCGGCCACCTGGGTCAACATCCACAACGACCTGCGCTTCCTGGCCGGACGCGATGCCTTCATCTGGTCGTCCGAGCGCAGCGGGCGCAATCATTTGTACTTGTACGACCTCGATGGCAAGCTGCTGCACCCGATCTCCAAGGGCGAATGGGGCATCGACAACCTGCTGGCGGTCGACGAGAAAGCCAACCGCGTGTTCGTCAGCTCGAACCGCGATGCCGTGATCGACAAGCAAACCTACTGGCTGGCGCTGGACGGCAGCAGTGCCGAGCAGCCGGTGCGCATTACCAAGGCCGACGGCTGGCATGATGCCGCGTTTGCGCGCAATGGCCTGATTTTCGTCGACACCTTTTCCGACCCATCGACCCCGCCCACTATCGCGATTCGCAACGCGGACGGGACGATGATCGAATGGCTGCAAAAAAATGAACTCAACGCCAGCCACCCGTACGGTAAATATGTCGCCAGCCATCTGAAGACCGAGTACGGCACGCTCAAGGCCAACGACGGCCAGACGCTGTACTACTCGATCGTCAAGCCGGCCGGCTTCAAGGCAGGCAAGCGCTTTCCGGTGTTTCTGTCGACCTACGGCGGCCCGCACTCGCAGCACGTGGCGCGCAAATGGGGCAACGACTTCGACCAGTACATGGCGCAGCAAGGCTATGTCGTGTTCCGGCTCGATAACCGCGGCTCATGGCGGCGCGAGCGCAAGTTCACCGACGCCATCTACAAGGACATGGGCAAGCACGAAGTCGAAGACCAGCTGACCGGCATCGACTGGCTGGGCAAGCAGTCGTTCGTGGACAAGAAGCGCATTGGCGTATTCGGCTGGAGCTATGGCGGTTTCATGAGCCTGCGCCTGCTGGCAGCTGGTTCGAACAAGATCGCCGCCGGCGTGGCGGTGGCGCCGGTCACCGACTGGGGCCTGTACGACACCCACTACACCGAGCGCTACATGGGCGGCACGCCAAAGAGCGAACCGCTGGCGTACAAGAACGGCGGCGTATTCGCCCACCTGGACGGGCTGAAGTCGCCGCTGCTGCTGGTGCATGGCATGGCCGACGACAACGTCCTGTTTTCCAACAGCACGCGCCTGATCGACGACCTGGTCAACCGCGGCGTCAGGTTCGACCTGATGACCTACCCGGGCGCCAAGCACGGCATCTCTTCGCGCGCCGGCAAGCGCCACGTGTACGGGCTGATCGAAGCCTACTTCCGCAAGCAGATCGGCGACGGACGCAAATAAGACAACGCCCGCCTTTCACCATGCGCGCGTCGGGTTGACGCGAACATGGTGGAAGGCGGGCGTTGCCCTTTTCCACCCTACCGGTTGCCGCGGCCCTTGATGATTTCTTTGACGTCGCCCAGCGCTTGCTCGGCTTTGCCTTCGATTTGCTTGGACAGCCCTTTGACTTGCTGCTCGCTACTGCCGACAGCCTTGCCTGCCTGTTCCTGGATTTTGCCGGCGATGTCTTTCGCCTTGCCTTTGACTTGATTCTTGTTCATCTGGAATACCTCTCATGTGGGTGTACCAACCAAGCATGAGGCTTCTTCACATCGGCTTCTGTACGTTGACTAACACAGTGGCTTGCGCCAGACGCTGGCCAGCCATGGCTGCTGCTCGCGCGGCAGGTTCGGCGGGCGATAGTAATGATGCAGCGGGACAAAGTTCGCTGCCGTCATGAATCTTTCCCAAGTGGGGTAATCGTAGTAGCTGCCGTAGCGCGGCCCGTTCCAGCCCTCTTCATTGCTGCCACGCGGGTTCGAGCTGAACAGCACGCCGCCTGGCTTGAGCGCCGCGTACAGGTGGTCCAGCACCTTTGGCAGCGCTACGCTGGGGATATGGAACAGCACCGCGTTGGCAAACACGCCATCGAACAGCGCCGGCGGCAAGTCAAGGTGGACGAAATCCTGCTGCCACACTTCGCAGCCACTGTAGGCGCGCGCCATGTCCACGAACTGGCTTGATCCGTCCACGCCAATGGCGCGGTGGCCCATGGCGCTGAACGTCTTCAGGTCGCGCCCGGGCCCGCAGCCCAGGTCGAGGATGGTCAGCGGCGCCGGCGCAGCGATCGCATCGAGCAGCGCGCCGATGTTCTGGCTGACGTCGTGCTCGATGGTCCCGTGAAAAAACTGCTGCGCGTGACGATCGTAATAGTCGAGCGTCTGGCGCGTGATGTCGTCGGTGTCCTGGGTCATGCCGCCAAGGCTACCACACCCTCACCCGCTGCGCAGGCGCGAGGAACAAGGCCTGTCCCGGCTGCACATTGAAGGCCGCATACCAGGCATCGAGGTTGCGTACGATGGCGGTGCGGTAGCGCGCCGGCGCGTGGCCGTCGGTGAGGATGCGCTGGCGCAGCGTCGCTTCGCGTATCTTGGTCTGCCACGCGTGCGCATAACCGAGGAAGAATTGCTGGTCGGCGTCAGCCGGGACGACTTTGCCGGCCAGCGTGGCGCGGTAGGCATCGTAGGAAGCGGCAACGCCGCCCAGGTCGGCCAGGTTCTCGCTCAGCGTCAGCTGGCCATTGACGGCCAGGTCCGGGAATGGCTGGTAGGCGCTGAACTGGGCCACCAGCTTGTCGGCCGATTGCTTGAAGTGCGCCGTGTCGTCGGCAGTCCACCAGTCGCGCAAGCGGCCCTGGGCGTCGAACTGGGCGCCCTGGTCGTCGAAGCTGTGGCTGATCTCATGGCCGATGACGGCGCCGATCGCGCCATAGTTGGCCGCGTCCGAGGCCGCGGCGTCGAAAAACGGCGGCTGCAGGATCGCGGCCGGGAAGTTGAGTGCATTTTGCAGCGGCAGGTTGATCGCATTGACCACTTGCGGCGAGATCGCCCACGCCGTGCGGTCGACCTTCTGGTGCAGCCTGGCCACTTGCTGCGCGTAGTTGAACGCTTCGGCGCGCAGCGTATTGCCCAACGCGTCGGTCGGCGACACGGTCAGGCCGGCGAACGAGCGCCAGCGGTCCGGATAGCCCACGCCCACATACAGCGACTTGAGCTTGGCCTGGGCCTGGGCGCGCGTGGCAGGCGTCATCCAGTCCAGCTGGTCAATGCGGCGGCTGAAGGCGGCCGTGATATTGGCCACCATCTGCTGCAGGCGCAGCTTGTCGCTGGCCGGAAAGTGGCGTGCCACGTACAGGTGGCCGAGCGCTTCATCGAGGTTGTCGTTGACCTCGGCGAGCGCGCGTTTCCAGCGCAAGGGCTGCTGCAGCGTGCCGGCCAGCGTCTTGGCGTGGAACGCGAAATGCTGTTCGCCGAATGCCTTGGGCAGGCTGGCCGCATGCTGGTTAATCTGGTGGAAAGCGAGGAAGTCCTTCCACGCGGCCAGGTCAGCGCTGGCCACCAGCTTGGCAGCGCCGGTCAGCGCGCTCGGGTGCCAGACGATGAAGTTCGGGGCGCCCTGCAACTGCGCGGCCTTGAAGAAAGCCTTCCAGTCCATGCCGGGCGCACGGCTGGCGAAATCGCTGGCGCGCCACGGGTTGTTCGACTTTTGCACGTCGCCCGAGTCTTCGCGCGGCGCATGCGAGCGCGCAATCGCCGTTTCCAGTTCCAGCACGCGGCCGGCGCGCTTGTCGACGTCGTCAAAGCCGGCCAGCGCCAGCATGGCGCCGATATGCTGGCGGTACTTGCTGCGCAGTTCGGCCATGCGTGGAGTGTCGTCCAGGTAGTAGGCGCGGTCGGGCATGCCCAGGCCGCCCTGCAGCAGGTAAGGCGTATTGTGCAGCGGGTCTTGCAGGCCTTGCGCGACCCACAGGCCGAACAGGTTTTCGGTGTCAAAGGTGGAGCTGTTGAGCGGGTCGACGTCGGCCCGGATCGAGGCGCCCAGCACGCGCGTCAAGCCGGCCTTGTCCTTGATGGCGGCGATGCGCGCCAGCAGTGGCTTGAGCGGCGCGCTGCCTTTCGCCTCGATCGCCGCTTCGTCCATGAAGGCCTGGTAAAAGTCGGCGACCTGGCGTGCTTCCCCCTTGGCGTCCGGATCGGCTACCAACTGTTCGATCAGGGTGCGCAAGCGCGCATTGGTGCCCTCGGCGATCGAGGCGAACGCGCCCCAGCTGCTGCGGTCGGCCGGAATCTCGGTACGGGCCAGCCAGTCGCCGTTGGCGTAAGTGAAAAAGTCGTCGCCCGCCTGCACCGGCGCTTCGGCGGCGAACGCCAGCGAGGCGCTGCACAGGGCCAGCGCCAGCGCGCTCTTGATGGGGGTCCAGCGTGATGTCATGCGTCTTGTCTCCTGGTTGATCAATTCAATGCGGCGCGCACTTGCGGCAGCAGCCGCTGTTTTAGCACTGCGCGGATACGGATGGCATGGCCGACGCGCTGCGCCTCGACCTGCGCGTCGGGCCCGAAGTGGCGCGCCACGTAGGCTTCCATCATGTCGGCGTCGGCCGGATTCATGGAATTCGCCACCAGGCTGGGGAACCAGCTGTTGACCGCTACCGATTCGAGGTCCTTCATCAGCGCCTCGCGGTTGGCGATCGCGAATTGCCACGCCAGCGCGGCATGGCCGCTTTGCGCCACAGACGGCACGATCCGGCTTGTCTGCTGGGTCGGCAAGGCCGGCGACAAGGCCATTTGCAGCGTGCGCGCCGCCAGCGCCGGATCGGTGGCGCCGATCAGCGCGCGGCCAAAGCGCTCGCTTTCCTCGGCGCTGGTGGCGTGTATGGCGCGCGCCGCCAGCACCTCGTAGACGGTGGCGTCGGCGTCGCGCGCGGCCACTTCAATGGCAAACTCCAGCATCGCGCTGCTGATGCTGGCCGGGTCGGCCAGGTAGCGCTGGAACAGCGCCTTGCCGTGCGCAATCGCGTCCGGGTCGCCGGCACTGGCCAGCGCGCGCGCCAGCAACGGGCGCAACTGGCGATCCTCGCCCGACTCGCCGCTCTTTTCGGTCCAGCCCAGCTGCGCGAACTTGGGCGCCACGATGCCAATCAGGCGGCGCCGCACCAGCGGGCGTTCCGGTTCGCCCTCGGCGTAGAACGCCAGCGCGTCAAAACTGTCGAGCATGACGCCCCAGATGGCCAGGCGCGGCTCGTCGCCGTAGCGGCTGACCAGCTTCAGATAGCCATCGAGCGGCGCGCGGCCGCTCTTGACCATGCTCCAGCTATCGGCCAGCAGCTTGAGGCGCGCGCTGTCGGGCAGCTTGCCCGCTTGCGCGGCGAGCGCGTCGACACCGGCGTCATCGTACTGGACCCGGTAATAACCGACACCGGCCGGATCAACCACCAGCGCGCCGTCGCAGCCGGCCTGATAGAACGTCCCCGAGGCGCCCGTCAGCAACGCATACCAGGGCTTGCCGTTGACGCTGGCCAGCTGCACCGGCACGTTCCACAGGCGTTTGTCGCTAGCCGCGTCGTCGGTCCGGTACTGCTCCTGGCTCAGCGTGATGCGGCGCCGGCCGTTGTCGCACGACTGCGCCACTTTGATCAGCGGAAAACCAGCCTGGGTGGTCCAGTCGGACGCCAGTTTCTGCACCGGTTTGCCGGACGCCTTTTCCAGCGCGGCCCACAGGTCGGCGCTGGTGGTGTTGGCATACTGGTGTTTGGCCAGGTAGGCGCGGATACCCTTGCGGAAGGTGTCTTCGCCAAGGTAAGCCTCCAGCATGCGCAGGAACGCTTCGCCCTTGGCATAGGTGATGGCGTCGAAGGCGTCGGCGGCCTGCTCCTCGGTCTCGATGCTGGCCTGGATCGCATGCGCGGTCTTGCGCGCGTCCAGACTCATGACGTCCTCGCGCGTGGCCTGGAACTGCAGCTGCGCGCGCCATTCGGGATGGAAATGCTCGCTGGCCTTGGTCGCCATCCACGAGGCGAAGCCTTCGTTGAGCCATAAGTTGTCCCACCAGGCCATGGTGACCAGGTTGCCGAACCACTGGTGCGCCATTTCATGCGCATTGGTGCCAAACGAGGTGGTGAACATGGCGTCCGGGCTGGTCTTCGGATCGACCAGCAGGCTGATGTCGTTGTAGACGATGCCGCCCCAGTTTTCCATGGCGCCGTTAAAGCCGCCGGGAATGGCAATCTGATCGAGCTTGGGCAGAGGGTAAGGCTGGCCGAAATAGCCGTTGTAGTATTTCAGCAGCTCGCCCGTGGACTTGAGCGCGTAAGCGGCCGAAGCCTGCTTGCCGGCGGTGGTGACGACGCCGATCTCGACCCCGTCCTGTTTGACGCTGCTGCGTTCGAGGTCGCCGGCCACCAGCACCAGCAGGTAGCTGGCCATTTTCGGGGTGGTGCGAAAACTGACGCGCTGCAAGCCGCCGTCGATCTTGTCCAGCGTCTCGACCGGCATGTTCGAATAGGCCTTGTAGCGTGCCGGCAGGTCCACCGTCAACTTGAAATTGGCGCGAAAGGCCGGCTCGTCCCAGCTTGGCAGCAGGCGCCGGGTGTCGCTCGGCTCCATGTTGGTGGCGATCAGCGACTGCGCGCTGGCGCCGCTCTTGTACTCCAGATGGAACAGGCCGCGCGCCTCGCGGTTGATGGCGCCATGGAATTTGAGCGCCAGCTGGTAGCGGCCCGGCGCGATCGGCTGGGCCAGCTTGAAGGTGAGCGTCTGGCGCGCCTCGTCAAGCAGCGGCGTCAACTTGAGCTGGCCGATCGCCCGTCCGGCCAGGCTGGCGGCATCGATCTGCAGGCTGGCGGCATTGAGCATGATGGTCGAGGTGGACTTGAGCACGTCGATCTCGACCGTCTCGGAGCCAACGAAGGTGGCGTTGGCCAGGTCCGGCTTCAAGTGCGCGGCGTAACGCAGCGGCAGCACATCCTTGGGCAGCTTGCCGGGCGTGGCGGCGAACGAAAACGGCGCTTCGGCCAGCGCCGGCAGCGCGGTCAGCAGCGCAGCGGCGAGCAGGGAGCGGGCGGGATAGCAGTTCAGGTGGATGGTCATCGTGTCGGCGCCGGGTGCAGTTTTCCAGCCTGTACTTTACATAAATGCACGGCGCGCGTGAACCGGGGTGCGACGAAATGCCAAATCGCGCGCCAGAATGCGCTATCGGCCGACTGGCGGCAACTGGTATAGTCACCTTGTGCACGAGAGACAACCACCGGAGAGCGCAATGACCCTGGAAGACCTGCTGCAAAATCCGAACGCGCTGCCGACCGCGCCCAAGGTGGTCGAGGAGCTCATCAGCAGCTTCGACGATCCCAATGTCCAGGTCGAAGAAATCGCGCGCAAGCTCTCGCTTGACCCGGTGCTGAGCGCCAAGCTGCTGCGCCTGGCCAACTCGGCGTACTACCACGTGTCGCGCCGGATCGGCAACGTCGAGGACGCGGTGCGCATGCTCGGCTTCGTCACCGTGCGCACGCTGGTCATCAGCTCAGGGCTGGTGGGTGGCTTCAAGACGGTGCCTGGGATGGACCTGAAACGCTTCTGGCGCTACAGCCTGCACACGGCGGTGGCCGCCAAATGGCTGGCCAAGAAGGTCGGCGTCAATACCGACCTGGCGTTCACGATCGGCATGATGCACGCGATCGGCCAGCTGGTCATGCATGCCGGCATGGCAGACCAGGCGCAAGAACTCGACAAAGTGACCGGCCCGTACGAAGCGGGGCGCATGGCGGCCGAGCAAGAAGCGTTTGGCTTTCACTACAGCGCTGTGGGCGCCGAACTGGCGACGCGCTGGAAGTTTCCCGATATTTTCCCGGACACGATACGCGACTTCCCGATGCCGGGCAGCCGCATGGCATCGGTGATCCACCTGGCGACCTGGTGCGCGCAAGCCGAGGAATTCAAGTTCAGCGCCGAGCAGCGCGCCGACAGCTTGCCACAGATGGTGGCCGAGGGCGTGGGTTTGAGCCGCGACGAATTGCTGAACGAGATGCCGGCGCTGGCCGAACTGAGCGCCGGGCTGGAAGAACTTATACATTAACCAAGCTTGAACTGGGCCGTCGCATTATTTTCATTTATTTTCAAAATCACCCTAAAGTTTCCGGCTGGAACTCCGTAACAGGTAGGACACGCGGTATTCCAACCAGATAATTTTGGCCCAGGTGATGAAATGACCTCCAACGAAGTGCTTGCCATGTACGAAAATATTGCCGGCCTGACATCGCGCATGGCCGGTGCTGCGCAAGCGGGCGACATGGCCGGGCTGGCGCGGATGGAAACCCAATGCGCGCTGCAAGCGGTGGCCACGGTCGGTGGCGTACCAGCACTGGAAGGCGCGCCGCGCATGCGCAAGATCGACCTGCTCAAGCAGATCATGGCGAACGACCGCGCGATCCGCGAGATTACCGAACCGTCATGGCAGTTATCGACCGTGATGCGCGCCGCGCACTAAGCCGGCTACCCCCAAGAAAAAAAGCGCCATCGGCGCTTTTTTTACGTCTGCCCTACACCGGGGTCAGGCGATCGCGAGTTTCAGTGCCAGGGCGATGCCTTCGGCAGCCAGCGTGATCTCTGGCAGCGACGGGAAACTCGGGGCGATCCGGATGTGACTGTCTTCGGGATCGACGCCGTATGGATAAGCCGCGCCCGCCGGCGTGAGCGTGATGCCGGCCTCTTTCGCCAAGGCGATGGTGCGCCGCGCGGCGCCGGTCGGGGTGACCAGGTCGATGAAATAGCCGCCCTTGGGCACCGTCCAGCTCACGCCAGGCATGTTGCCGAGGTGGGCTGCGAACTGGGCCAGCACGGCGTCAAACTTGGGCTTGAGCAGCGCGCGGTGGCGCGTCATCAGTTCAGCGACCGTGGCCGCATCCTTGAGAAAGTGCACGTGACGCAGCTGGTTGATCTTGTCCGGGCCGATGCTGCGGATGCCCGCGTGCTTGCTCCACCAGGCGATATTGGCCGGCGACGAGGCCAGCGCGGCAATGCCGGAGCCAGCCCAGCTTACTTTCGAAGTCGAGGCGAACACGATCGCGCGCTCAGCATTGCCGGCCTTGGCACAGGCGTCGATGATGTCTGCGATCTCCACGCTTTCTTCTGTCAAATGATGGAAACGGTAGGCATCGTCCCACATCAGGCGAAAGTCCGGCGCGGCCGCGGTCATTGCCGCCAAGCGCTGCACGGTGGCGTCCGAATAGACGGTGCCGGACGGGTTGCTGTACTTTGGCACGCACCACATGCCCTTGATGCTGGCGTCTTGCGCCACCAGGCGCTCGACCAGGTCCATGTCGGGACCGTCGTCGCCGAGCGGGATGTTGATCATCTTGATGCCGCGCGCTTCGCAGATCGAGAAATGGCGGTCGTAGCCCGGCACCGGGCACAGGAACGACACTTGCTGGCCGACCCAGGGCGCGCCGCCCGGTACGCCGTTCAGCAGCGCATAGACGATCACGTCATGCATCAGCGACAGGCTGGCGCTGCTGTCGACCACCACTTGCGCCGGCGCCACGCCCAGCAGCTTGCCGAACAGCGCACGCGCTTCCGGCAGGCCAACGCCAAGGCCGTAGTTGCGGCAATCGGTGCCGTCGGCCGCGGCATAGCCTGGCAGCGCATCTTGCAGCGCGTTCGACAGGTCCAGTTGTTCGGGCGCCGGTTTCCCGCGCGACATGTCGAGCTTGAGTCCGCGCTGCTTGAAGGCGTCGTAGTGTGCTTGTGCTGCTTGGGTCATTGCTTGCTTTCCGAGATGAGACAAGCGAACAAGTATAGCGGCTTGCCATCAAGCGCGCTGAGCGGGGTATTGCGGAGGGGGGAGGAATTCGGGGAGAGCGAGCACCAGGTATCTCCTGGCGTCGCCTCGTGCCGGTTGCATCCGGCGTCCGTCAGCGCTTGTTGGCTGGCAGACCGCTTCCGGAACAGGCGTTTCTTCAACGATCACCTGCTTATCGCGCCACACTATCGTTGGTGGCTGCGCCAGGTCCTTGTTCCGTCTTTTTGCGCTCACTATGTGACCACGAGCCGAGTATAGCGCAGAATCACGAGTTGTGTAGACCAGTTCGCGCCATTTTCTGCAAAAAAAACAATATTCTTGAATGAACAAGCAGATCAGGCCTCGCCTGCGCCCTCGCCTTCGCTTTCCTGCGCCGGGACAGCTTTTGGCTTGCGCTTGAAGCGGCCGGCCAGCTTGGTGTACCACGCCACGGTGTCGGCGGCCGCGCCTTCGACGCTGTTGCGCTTGCGCCGGCGCAGGAAGAAATAGACGCCTGCACCCAGCGCGGCAAGCAAGGCCACGCCGCCCGCCACCGCCAGCCATGGGAAGCTGGTGTCCGGCTTGGGCGCGGCCTTGAGCGGCATCAGCGGTGGCGTCGGCATGCCTTTGGCCAGCGCCTTCTTGAGCGCTGGCGTGACCGCTGGCTTGGTGTCGGCCTTGTCGGCGGCCGCCTTGCTGTCGACGATCGCTTGCAGCGCCTTGACCTTCTCTTCCAGCTCGACGATCTGGGCGCTGAGCAGTCCGTTCTTGTAGTCGTTTTCGGAACAGGACTTGATCTGCTCGGCCGAAAACGCCTGCACGCAGGCCGGCGCGGCCGATGGCAGGTGCAGCACGATAGCCGGCTTGGGCGGACGCGGCGGTTCGTCCGGCACTGTCACCGGCTTTTTGGCGATGACCGGCGGCGGTGGCGGCGGCAGCGGATTCGGATCCGGCGTCAGCCACAAGGTGGCGGCGCGCACGCTGTGCTTGTCGCCGTCGATCAGGTCCAGGAACAGGTGCAGGTACTCGCTGTCGACCGGCTTGACCGAGGTGATGTGCAAATACTGGCGCCCCTCGCGCCGCATCACCGACATGCTCGCATTGGAGAGCACCGGATGCATGGCGATATTGGCGCCGCGGTACACGTCGGCGCTGGACAGGCGCACCGTGACCGCCCGCGCCGGGTCGGCCAGCGCGGTCAGTTCGATGTCGGCCACCAGCGGCTGGCCGATATGCGACAGCACCACCGGCTCGCCCAGCTCGGCCGCCTGGCCCACGGCGCAAGCGCCCGCGACAAGCAGGGTCAGACTGAGGCGGACAAGGGCGGCGAAGCGGAATGCGGGCATAAGGTGTCAGTCTGGTTCAGAGGTAAAAAATGATGCTGTCCTGTTATTAACGCGCTTTGGGGTAAACTCTTTAATCCCCGTGCAAAACAATATAGGATCCGGCTATGGAAACGAGAAGCGAAAAAGACAGTTTCGGTCCCATTGACGTGCCTGCGGCGCGTTTGTGGGGCGCACAAACCCAGCGTTCGCTGCAGCACTTTGCCATTTCGACCGAGCGCCTGGCGCCCGAGCTGATCGCCGCGCTGGCCCAGGTCAAGCGCGCCTCCGCGGCCGTGAACCGTTCGCTCGGCCTGCTGCCGGCCGCGCTGGCCGACGCCATCCTGCGCGCCGCCGACGAGGTGCTCGACGGCCAGCATCCGGACGAATTTCCGCTGGTGGTGTGGCAGACCGGCTCGGGCACGCAAAGCAATATGAACATGAACGAGGTGCTGGCCAACCGCGGCTCCGAGCTGCTGGGAGGCGCGCGCGGCGAAGGCCGTTTGCTGCACCCGAACGACCATGTCAACCTGGGCCAGTCGTCGAACGACATGTTCCCCACCGCGATGCACGTGGCCGCGGCGCAGGCCGTGACGCACCAGCTGCTGCCGGCACTGGCCAAGCTGCGCATCACGCTCACCAGCAAGTCGCGCGACTTCGCCGACATCGTCAAGATCGGCCGCACCCATTTGCAGGATGCCACGCCGCTGACGCTGGGCCAGGAGTTTTCCGGCTACGTGGCGCAGCTCGAATACTGCGAACAGGCGATCCGCCACGCCCTGCCTGGCCTGCTGCAACTGGCCGCCGGCGGCACCGCGGTCGGCACCGGCCTCAATGCCCATCCCGATTTCGCGGCCCGCATCGCCGCCGAATTGGGTTCGCGCACCGGCCTGGCGTTCAAGACGGCGCCCAACAAGTTCGCCGCGCTGGCGGGCCACGACGCGCTGGTGGGCGCCCACGGCGCGCTCAAGACGCTGGCCACGGCATTGAATAAAATCGCCAACGATGTGCGCTGGATGGCCTCCGGCCCGCGCTCCGGCCTGGGTGAAATCACGATCCCGGAAAACGAACCTGGCAGCTCGATCATGCCGGGCAAAGTCAATCCGACCCAGTGCGAAGCGCTGACCATGCTGTGCTGCCAGGTGTTCGGCAACGATGTCGCAATCACCATGGGCGGGGCGTCGGGCAACTTCGAGCTGAACGTGTTCAAGCCGATGATCGCGCATAATTTTCTGCAAAGCGCGCGCCTGCTGGCCGATGGCATGCAGTCGTTCGACCAGCATTGCGCGCGCGGCATCGCGCCTGACCGCCAGCGCATCGCCGAACTGATGGAGCGTTCGCTGATGCTGGTGACCGCCCTCGCCCCCCACATCGGCTACGACAAGGCGGCCACCATCGCCAAGAAGGCGCAGCACGAGGGCAGCACGCTCAAACAGGCGGCGCTGGCGCTCGGTTACGTGACGGAGCAGCAGTTCAACGACTGGATCGTGCCGCTGGCCATGACCCGCCCAGGGCTGTGATCCTGTAAACTACGCAACCGAGCGACTCAACAAGACTTCCAGGATTAAAATGCAGAAACTTACTTTCGATTTGGCAGGCGAATTCGTCGAGCTGAACCAGTTGCTCAAACTGTCGGGCTTATGCGACAGCGGCGGCGCCGGCAAGAACCTGGTCGCCAGCGGCGTCGTCAAGGTCGATGGCAAAAAGGAATTGCGCAAGACGGCAAAAATCCGCAGCGGCCAGCGCGTGAACGTGGGCGATGTGCAGATTACCGTGCAAGGCTGACAGAAATAACTTGCTTTTGGGCAATGATAGAATAAGCTGAGAGAGACGGTAGGCGGCTGGGGCGATTTTTTTTGCGCCCAGACAAGCCTCTGATTTCTTGCTTTTTATATTATGAGACGTTACCAACCGGTTGAAGGTGGCCGCTATGGATAGCCCGCAACAAAGCCCGCAATCGCAGGAAAGACTGATCGGCGACCTGCGCCTGGTCATTGAAAACGCCGAGGAACTGCTCAAGAACACCGACCAGTACACCAGCGCGCTGTATCAGAATGCGCGCGCCAAGCTGACGCAGGCGCTCAGCGCCGCCACCGAAGAACTGGAACGCTTCGAGGACGCCAAACTGGCGCGCATGATCGAAGCTTGCCAGGTCAGCGAACCAGCCTGCGGTCTCTCTGGCGAACAGCGCGTCCTGCACGCCTTCAAATAGCACCTGTGGCGCCGTCCTGGCGCCGTTTTCCGGCAAGCGCGTCAAGCGCAATGCGTCCGGGCCCAAACACCACCAGCACCAGCAGCATGACGCCCCAGGTCTTGTGGTCGTTGATCGCGGCCGGGCACTCGAAGCTCCACAGCTGCGGGTATGAGATTACCGCCATCAGGTTCACCATGAACAGGCCCAGCGCCGCGGGGCGCGACAGCAGCCCGACGAACAGCAGCAGCGGCAAGGTCAGCTCGCCGGCAGCGCCCAACACTGCCGCCACGTCGGGCGACAGCAAGGGCGTGTGGTATTCGTCGGTGAACAGCGCCAGTGTGCTGTCCCAGTCACGGATCTTGGTCAGGCCGGAGCGAAAGAAGACTGAACCGACGTATAGCCGCAAGGCCAGGCTCATTAGCGAGCCGCCCCATTCGGTGAGCAGGCCGTCAAAGCGGAACGTGGCGCGGTACAGGCCGAGTATGGTTTTCATGATGTTGTTTCCGTTGTGATGTTGGGTGTGACGAGCAGGCCCAGTGCCAGCCATTGCTTCAAGCTGGCGCCGACGTCAAACGCGTCGTCAAGTTCAAAGGCAGCGTCGAGCGCTGCGCCGATGCTGGCGCCGCCGGCCAGCATGGCCAGTGCGCCGTACTGCGCCGGGTCGAGCGCGGCAAGCTCGGTTTTCCAGCGCGCGCGTGCAATCACGGCCGCGCTGGGGACGGCCATTTCGGCCGGGAATGGCGCCGCATCGTGCTGGTGCGCCAGCCACAGTGGCACCACCGCCCACGCCGACTGGAACAGGCTGGCCGCCGGATGCAGTGCGAAGCGCGCCTGCTCGAATTGTTCCGGCGCCAGCGCCGCGATGGCGTCAAGCGCCACGGGCACGGCGTCGGGCGCGTAATAGGCGCGGTGCAGCGCCCATTCCAGGCGCGCCATGTCGGGGAGGTAGGGATACTCGGCCACATGCTCGAAGCCGGCCAGGAATTGCCCAAAGCCGGCGCCGAACTGGTTCAGGTCGGGACTGTCCGACGGATGGGCCATGCCGAAGGCGCGCGTCAAGGCACTGAAAAAATCGTCGCCAACCAGCTGGCGGATTACCGGAAACGCACTGGATAACACTTTGTCCCAGGTCGCCGTCAGGTTGCCACGGTACAGGCTGAAACGCGCGCTGCCGCCGGTGAGGTGAGCGAGGATGGGTTCTTCGGCATGGGCGTCGAACAGCGCGCTGGCGAACGCGGCCTGCAATTGTGCGCCATCGCCGCCCTCGCCCGGCGCCTGCGGCTGCGCCACGCGCGGGGCGGCTTTCCACGTGTAGGGCGCGGCGATGGCGGCCGCTTTGGCGGCCTCGCCCAGCAGCACTTCCAGCGCGGGCACGTCGGTGTCCCATTCGATCAGCGTGGGCACGGCGCCAAAGCGCTGCAGCGCCAGCCGGTACAGTTCCCACACCGCCGGCGCCACTGTCGCGCCGTGGTGGTCGATCACCGCATCGGGCGTCACCAGATGGCCGGCCAGGTGGATTTCGCCGACGCTGCCAGGCGCGATCGCTGCCATCGCGGCGATGGCATCTTCGCCATGGTTGCATTGATTGACGTACAGGTTGTTCACATCCAGCAGCAGCGCGCAGCCGGTACGGCGTGCCAGCGCCGCCATGAATTCGGCCTCGCTCATCGCGTCGTTCCGAAAACGCACATAGGTGGACACGTTTTCGAGCAGGATGGTGCGCCGCAGACAGTCCTGCACGCGGCCGACACGCTCGCACAGCAAGTCGAGCATCGCCTCGTCCAGCGCCAGCGGCAGCAGGTCGTTGAGCTGGCGGTCGTGCACTGCGCCCCAGCACAGGTGCTCGGACACCAGCATCGGCTCGACCCGCTCCACCAGCGCGCGCACGCGCTCCAGGTGGGACTCGGAAAAGCCGCGCGCCGAACCCAGGCCCAGGCCCACGCCGTGCAGGCTGAAAGGATAGTCGCGCCGCAGCTGCTGCAGCACGTGCCAGTCGAAGCCCGACTGGCTGAGGAAATTCTCGGTGTGTACTTCCAGCCAGTCGAGCTTGGGGCGCTGCTCCAGGAACTGGCGGAAGTGTGGCGCCCGCAGGCCGACGCCAACCTGGCATGGGGACACTGGACGGGCGTTCATCGGCTTATTTGGCAGGCTTGGTCGCCAGCTTGCCGCCTGCCTTGACGCAGGTGCCCGCGGCCACGTACTTCCACTCATGGGCATCGTTGTCGGTCGTGGACTGGCCGGCGCACGAGTGCGAGCCGCTCGCCGTGGCGCAATCGTTGGTGCCCGCCTTGGTCACGCCGAAGCATTTTTCCTTGGACTGCTTGGCCTCTTCCGCGTAAGCGCCGCTGGCTTGAAGGGCGCACACGCCGGCGAGGGCTGCTGCGATGAGGGCTTGACGTTTGTTCATGGGGTTCTCCTGAAGGGGTTAAAAGTGACAACTGAACTATTGTCGCCGTGGCTGGCCGCTTCCTTACAGGTTTTTTTGCGGCCGCCAAAAAAAATGCCTTCAAACAGGGGCAGACCCCTGTTTGAAGGCACTATCTTGACAGCGCGTGCGCGGATCAGGCGGTGGTATTGATCGTGTTGCCGAGGTTCGAGGGCAGATTCTGGACATTCGACGGCGATTTGACCGAGTCGATCAGCTGGGTCGCGGTCGCCTTTTCGGTGTCCTGCGCCTTCTTCAGCACCGCGTAGCCAACCTCCACGTTGTTGCTGGTTTCAGCAATGCTGCTTGAAAGTTTGGCAATATCCATGATCTTCTCCGTGATGTGACCTATCCCTGATTTACGGTCGCTTTCACAAGAACTTTAGGATTTATTTTCAGCGATCCACAGATTCAGCCAATCGAGCACCTGGTCTGGGCGGTTCAGGTCCAGCCAGGCCAGCGCCGGGTTCAGCCCTTCCGGCCGGGCGACGTCGGCGGCGACGGCGACGATGCGCGGGTCGTTCGGGTACAGCGCCGGCTGGCCCATCGACGGCCGGTGCACTTCGATTTTCGGCATGTTCTCCCACTTGTAGCCTTCGACCAGGGTCAGGTCGGCCGCCGCCAGGCGCGCCAGATGCTCGGCCAGCGACGGCTCGGACGCGCCGCGCAGTTCGCGCATCACCGCCACCCGGAACGGCGAGGCGAGCATCACTTCGGCCGCGCCGGCCATGCGCAGGCGCGCGCTGTCCTTGTGTGGTGGTTCAAGCAACACGTCATGGTGGCTGTGCTTGACCACGTTCACGCGCAGGCCACCGGCTGCCAGATGGCGTACCAGGTATTCGAGCAGCGCGGTCTTGCCGCTGCCGGACCAGCCGACCACGCCCAGGACGTTGTGCATGCGCTAGTACCCGACCCGGTAGCGGGTGCCGCGATAGTTCATCACGGCCGCCTTGGGCAGCAGTTTTTCAAGCATCAGGCCGGGCGCCACTTCCTCGCCCTCGTGGCGCAGCACCTTGTCGATCAGCAGCAGGCGGTCGGCCGGGTTCTTGGAGTACATGTAACCGCCGAAGACCACCTGCGGCAGGTCGCGCCGCAGCGCTTCCGGCAAGTCGCGCGCGTACGGCAGCACTTCTTCGGGCGCGCTCGCCACCACGACAGGTTCGACCGCCAGCTTGGGCGCCGGCGGCGCCGTCACGACCGGCACCGGACGCGGTTTGCTTACCACCACCGGCGCCGGCGCGGGCGGCGCGTGCACCACGACGGCTGGCGCCGGCACCGGCGCGGCCACCATGGCAGGCTGCACCACTGCTACCGGTTCCGGTAGCAGTGCTGGCGCTGGCGCCGGCGCCGGCGCCGGCGCCAAGGCGCCCGACCACATCACGCCTGCCGCAGCTGCCAGCAGCATGCCCGCGCCCAATGCGATCCAGAGCGGCGTGCGGCCAGTGCCGGCCAGCGGCGCCGGGGCCGCCTGGATCGGCAAGGCGTGGATGGTCGGCGCGCTGCCCAGCTGGCGCTCGGCCTGGGCTTTTTTCAGGGCTTCGAGTATGTACGACATATTATTGTTTTCCCGTCTTCGCGCCCAACAGGCGCGGTTCGGCCACGCCGGTCAACTGGTTCAGGCGCATGTACGTGCGCGGACCGGCAACGCCGTCCGCCTTCAGGTTTTGCTGGGCCTGGAAGTCGCGCAGGTGCGCGCGCATGGCTGCGTCCAGCGGCTGGTTGTCGGCCGGTGCGGCCACCCCGTTCAACTGCGCCAGGCGGGCGGCGATCCAGTCGACGTCGGGGCCCTGCTCGCCGCTGGCGATCTGGTCGCGGTAAAAACGCGGCATTTTCCAGAAGGTGGTGAAGGCGCCGTCGAAACGCGCGGCCAGCGCCGCCACGCCGATGGTCTGGGTCTTGCCGTCCAGCTGCAGCGTGACCGTGCTGTCGTCCATTGCGGTGAGCACCGCGTAGCTGACCGCCGCGCCGTCGCGCAGGGTCAATATCGCCGGGCGATCGAGCAGGCGCAATTCATACAGGCCGCCCTTGCCCTGGTGGCAGCGCAGGTTCTGGCGCGCTCCCATGGCGCAGGTATCGCCTTCCGGCAAGGCCAGGTCCCACAGACCGGCCAGTTCGCGCAGCGCCAGCTGTTCGTCGGTGCGCGCCAGCGGCAACGCTGCCGGCGCTGGCGCTGGCACCACTTTGGGCGGCGCCCGCTTGGCCACGGCCAGCTTGACCGGCGCTGCCGGCGCCGGCATCAAGCGCCAGGCCGCGGCCGAACTGACGGCTACCCCGGCCAGCAGCGCGGCCGCAACCAGCAGGAGGCGCGATGGTTTTTTCGGCGCGCCAGGATGTTCGGCGAACACTTCGTCGGCCGCGCGGCGCAGGATGGCACGCGTGACCTGCGGGCTGTTTTCGACATACGCGCCCAGCAGTGCGCGGTCGCACAGCAGATTGATCCGGCGCGGCACGCCGTGGGTCAGCTGGTGGATGCGCCCGATCAGATTGCGCGGGAACGGCGCCACCGCGGCGCCCGCGCCGGCCACGTGCAGGCGGTGCGCGATATAGCTGCCGGTCTCCTGCTCCGACAGGGAGCCCAGGTGGTAGCGCGCGATGACGCGCTGGGCCAGTTGCTCCAGTTCGGGCCGGGCCAGCATGGTGCGCAGCTCCGGCTGGCCAATCAGGATAATCTGCAGCAGCTTGCGCTCGTTGGTTTCCAAGTTGGTCAGCAAGCGCAGTTGTTCGAGCACGTCGGCCGACAGGTTCTGCGCCTCGTCGATGATCAGTACATTGTTCTTGCCGCCCGCGTGGCTGGCCAGCAGGTGGATGTTGATGGCGTCGACATAGCTCTTGACGCTGACCGGGCCCGGGCCGGGCGCCATCAGCGCGATACGAAATTCGTCGCAGATCGACAGCAGCAGTTCTTCCACCGTCAGCTTGGGATTGAAGATGTAGGCCAGCTGGCAGTTCGCCGGAATCTGTTCGATGAAGCAGCGGCACACGGTGGTCTTGCCGGCGCCGATTTCGCCCGTCAGCAGCACGAAGCCACCGCCGCTGCCGACCCCGTACAGCAGGTGCGCCAGCGCCTCGCGATGGCGTTCGCTCATGAACAGGTAGCGCGGGTCGGGGGCGATGGAGAACGGCGATTGCTTCAGGCTGAAGTAGTGCGTGTACATGGATTCCCTGGAATGACTAGCGCGCCGGCAGTATCGGCAGCGGCTTGTATTTGGCGCAGTAGATCTTGGACTTGGCCTTGTAGTAGACGATGGTGCTGCCCGGGCGCGACAGCCGCACCGGATACTGCGACTGGTCCACTGCATCGTGGCGCACGCCGACGGCGGTGCGGATCGCTGCGGCCAGCTGGTCCGGTTCGATCTCGCTGACCGCACCGACGAACACGATATCGCTGGTGTCGTCGCTGACCAGCACATCGGTGACCGGCGCGCCCCACAGATTGCCGTCCGCCTTGAACCAATACGCGCCCCCTTCATGCTTGTACGAGGGCCCGAAAGCGCTCGACAAATAGCTGTAGAAATAGGCGTTATCGAGGTGGCTGCGGCACAGGATGGCGCTGCCGATGACCGGGCCGAAAGTCGATGGCGCGGCCTGCGCCAGCATGCTGGCCAGGCTCACGACAACAAGGGCGCACGCGCGGCGCATCGGGGCACTTGGCCTTACTTGCGCGCTTCCTTTTTGACCTTCTTGGCCTCTTTCTTTTCCTTGGTGGTTTTGGCCGGCTCTTTCTTGGTCTCTTTTTTACTGTCTTGTGCTTTGCTCATTGCAGACTCCTGTAGGGGCTCACGTCAAAAAAATCTGTCACATTATGACATCCCGCCGCAACAAATCGCATCATTTCCTTGCGCGCGAAAAAAAGCCCGCATGCGCGGGCTTTCGAGATGGGCGGTGAAGCCCATGAAACTTGTTGTTGTTGTTGCCGGGGCAGCCAGAACGCAGCGTTTTCATGCCATTCTGGAATCACAAAGTTCTAAGGAGAAATATATCACAGCCCGCGTTCCGTGCTTGAGTAATTATGCAAGCTGTGGCGGGAAAGCGTCACAAGCGTCACACCAGGTCCAGCCACGGGTCGCTTTCCGGGCGCGGGAACTGGGCGCTCATAAAATCAACAAAGGTGCGCACTTTGCACGACATCAGGCGCCGGCTCGGGTAGACCAGGTTGATCGGCATCGTCCCCAAATGGTGGCCCTTGAGCAGCTGCACCAGGCGCCCGCTGCTGAAGTCGTCCTCCAGCGTGAACGAGGAGCGCACCATGATGCCCATGCCGGCCAGCGCGGCCTGGCGCAGCACCATGCCGTTGTTCGACATCATGCGGCTGGTGATGGGAACGTCGCGCTGCTGGCCGTCGAAGGTGAGCGGCCAGCTGTGGCGCAGCTGCTCGAATGCGAAATTGAGGCATTTGTGGTCAGCCACCTCGAACGGCGTGGCCGGCGCGCCGTGGCGCTTGATGTATTCAGGCGAGGCGCACAGCACCAGGGTCGACATGGCCAGCCTGCGCGCGATCATGGTGGCGTCGAATTTTTGCAGTCCCAGCAAGATGCCGGCGTCGAAGCCCTCTTCCACCAGGTCGACCACATGGTCGGCCAGCGTCACGTCCAGCACCACGTCGGGCAGCGCTTCGGCGTAGCGTGGCAGCAGCGCGGCCAATTGCGACTGCCCGAAACCGGTCTGGCAATAGATGCGCAGCGTGCCGCTGGCCTTGCGCGCGGACGATGAGGCGGCCGCGTCGGCGTCGTCGATGTCGGACAGGATCTGCCGGACCCGCTCCAGGTATTGCTGGCCAGTCTCAGTCAGCGACAGCTTGCGTGTGGTGCGGTTGAGCAAGCGCGTGCCGAGGTGGGTCTCCAGGTCGGCCAGGTTGCGCGTGACGACGGTATTGGACATGTCCAGCGCCGTGGCGGCCCGGGCAAAACTGCCGTGCTCGACCACTTTGGCAAACACGCGCATCGATTGAAGTCGGTCCATCTCCCCTCCTATTATCCCTAAATTAGCAACAGTCTATTGCAAGTATTCGCCTTTTTTGCGGAACGCGCAACGTATAGACTTCGTTTCATGGATGAGCAAACGTGCTTGTCACCGCCGCAGACCGCAACGCGACGCTAATCACTTACCAGGAGAAATACCATGAATGCATCGAAATTGTTCGCCGCTGTTGCTGCTGTCGTTTTCGCCGGTTCCGCTTTCGCCGCCGAACTGCCAGCTGCCAATGCCGCCGTGACCAGCGCCGCCGCCGTTGCCGCCCAGACCAGCATTGCTGCGCGCAACCTGAACGTGCCGAACGTGGCGGTCGACAAATCGGCCAGTCCGAGCCGTGCCCAATTCCGCGCCGAAGCGGTTGACGCGGCCAAGAACCACCGCGCCACCAATGTCGCCCAGTTCGACTGGTTCAACAACTAAGTCGTCCACCAGTCCAAAAAACGCCCCAGGCCCCACGGCCAGAGGCGTTTTTCACCGTTTACGGCCCGCTGCGGCCCCGATTATCCCGATTTCCGCAACAAGGCATTGCCGCCAGTCACCTTTTTCCCGAAAGCCGCAACGGTTAAACTTTGCTTCATGGATGGGCGAACAAGCCTGTCACCGCCGCAGAAGCCATGCGGCGCTCACTTACTACCAGGAGAAATACCATGAATGCATCGAAACTGTTCACCGCCATCGCCACCCTCGCTTTTGCCGCCAGCGCCTTTGCCGCTGACGTGCCAGCCGCTAACGCCACTGCCAGCACCGCCGCTGCCGCCGCAGCCCAGGTCAGCGTCGCCGCCAAGAGCTTGAACGTGCCAGCCGTCGAATTCAACAAATCGGCCAACCTGACCCGCGCGCAAGTGCGCAAGGAAGCCGAAGAAGCAGCGCGCAATCACCGCTCGACCGACTCGGTCCAGTTCGACTTCTTCAGCGGCAAGTAATCAGCAGTTCCCGTCAAGAGGCGCCGCAAGGCGCTTTTTGTCGTTTACCACGCCATTTCTTCATTTGGTGCCCGCTTTTTGCCACTCTGTCGTATTCAGGACGCGCCGCGTTGGGCTTTGCCTTATCGTGCAGCAATCAACTCTTTTCTGGACCGACAATGAAAACAATACTGAAACAGACCTCCCTCGTGCTGGCACTGCTGGCCGCGCAAGCGACCCAGGCCCAGGCCGCCAGCGAAGCCGTGTCCGAGCAGCGCCAGGTGGGCGCCTTCAGCGGCATCCAGCTGGACGGTCCGTATCACGTCGTCATCAAGGCGCAGGGCACGCAAGCGCTAGCCCTGTCCGGTCCCAAGGAACGGCTGGCCGAGATCGAAACGCGCATCAGCGGCGACACCCTGATCGTGGGCAGCCGCAAGCATTTCAATTTCGGCTTCCATTTTGGCAAACAGGACCGCGTGACCATCAGCATCACGGCGCCCATGCTCAAGGCGCTGAAGATGTCGGGCAGCGGCGATGTCGAACTGGAGCAGGTCAGCGGCGAACAATTCAGCATCCAGGCCAGCGGTCCGGGCGACTTGCGCGCGGCCGGCACGGTGCGCGAATTGAACGTGGACAGCAGCGGCAGCGGTGACGTGCACCTCGACAAAATGAGCGCCACCAACGTGCGCCTGTCGATGTCGGGACCGGGCGACGTGGTCATGGCCGGCATCAGCGGCGAATTCAAGATCGATGCCAGCGGTTCGGGCGACTTGCACGCGAGCGCCTTGCAGGCGTCGAAAGTGAGCGCCACCATGCATGGCCCGGGCGACGTCACGCTTGCCGGCACCAGCCGCGAACTGAAACTGGACGTCAGCGGCTCGGGCGACTTTGGCGGCTGCGCGCTGGCGGTCGAAGCGCTCAGCGCGGCCCTGCACGGTCCGGGCGGCGGCTGCGTGAGCGGCAAGATCAAGACCTTTGACGCCCAAGCGCATGGCTCGGGCGACCTGACCGTGCATGGCGTGCTGGCGCCATCTGCGCACGTGGTGCTGACCGGGCCAGGCAGTATCGAACTCGATGGCGGCATCGGCGGCCTCACTGCCGAGGTGTCCGGTTCGGGCGACCTTGATGGCCGCAAGCTGAACGTCACCAACGCGACGTTGCGCACCACCGGTCCGGGCAGCGTGTTTCTGGGGACGGTGTCGGGTGCGCTCGAGGCCAGCATCAGCGGTTCGGGCGACCTGTCCGCGGCGATGGCCGGCAAACGCCTGGCGCTGGCCATGGACGGTCCCGGCGGCGCGCGCGTGAGCGGCAACGTCGACAGCATCAAGGTGGCCTTGCATGGCTCGGGCAGTCTGGACGCGCACGACCTGGTGGCGACCAACACCGATGTCCAGGTTCAAGGCCCCGGCACCGCCAAGATCAACAGCACCCGCTACGACCGCCGCAGCACGCGCGCACAGTAAGCACGCCATGTCCAGCCGCCCGGTTCGCGCCGGGCGGCTTTTTTGCATCTGGCGCATACCAAATTGGCACTAAACCACTGCGCCAAGAATACCATTTTAGTTAATTGAAATTTTCTTTATATTCAAACAGTTGCACTTATTTTTAGCGCATTGCGCGCAATGCCAATTCGCGATTTTATAATACCACTTAAATACCTGTTGACAAGCTGGTTTGCCAACCATATAGTGCCCTCACTCCTGTTAGTGCGAACCCAGAAAAACAAACATGATCGAATATCTCATCGGTGTCGATGGCGGTGGAACCGGCACCCGGGTGCGCCTCGCGTTGCCCGACGGCACCGAGCTGGCGCAAGGGCGCAGCGGGCCTTCCGGCCTGGCCCACGGCATTGCCCCGGCCTGGCAGTCGATCGACCAGGCGGTCGCGCAAGCGTTCGCCATGATCGGCGTGAGCCGCCCGGCCAACGCCAGCGTCGCCATCGGCCTGGGCCTGGCCGGCGTGCATAACAAGCAGTGGGCCAGCGCCTTTGCCGCGGCCAATCCCGGCTACGGCGCGCTGCGCCTTGAAAACGACGGCTACACGACGCTGATGGGCGCGCACCACGGCAACCCCGGCATCATTGTCGCCATCGGCACCGGCAGCGTGGGCGAAGCGCTGCTCGCAGACGGCGGCCGGCGCGAAGTGGGCGGCTGGGGTTTCCCGGCTGGCGACGAAGCGAGCGGCGGCTGGATCGGGCTGCGCGCCATCAACCATATTCAACAGGTTATCGACGGGCGCAAGCCGGGCAGCCCATTCGCGCAAGAGCTGATCGCAGCCTGCGGCGGCGAACGCGATGCGATCCAGGCCTGGCTGGCCAGCGCCACCCAGACCAGCTATGCGTCGCTGGCGCCGATTGTCATCGGCCATGCCGAGACTGACGCCACCGCGCGCGCCTTGCTGGCCGAGGCGGCGCAGGAAGTGGCGTCCATCGCCCATGCGCTCGATCCATCGGGCACGCTGCCGCTGGCGCTGTGCGGTGGCCTGGGTGCGCCGCTGCGCGCCTACCTGCCGCCGGCCCTGCTGGCGCGCAGCGTCACGCCGTATGGCGACGCCGCCAGCGGCGCGCTGCGCATGATCGCCTTACATATCAAGGGAGAATGACGATGCTCTCGCAGCTCAGTGAATTCAAGCCCGACGCCGCAAGCGTCACGCCGCTGTACATGCAACTGGCGAACAAGCTCTCGTCAGGTATCACCAGCGGCGACTGGCGCGCCAACGAAGCGCTGCCGTCCGAGCGCGTGCTGTCGGACATGCTCGACATCTCGCGCGTGACCGCCCGCAAGGCGATCGACATGCTGTGCGAACGCGGCATGCTGACGCGCCGGCGCGGCTCCGGCACCTACATCACGCCCAAGCTGGAACAGCCGCTGTCGCGCCTGACCAGCTTTTCGGAAGAACTCTCTCAGCGCGGCTTTACTGCCGGCTCGCGCTGGCTCGAACGCAACATCGGCGTCGCTGCACCGCTCGAACTGCTGTCGCTGGGCCTGTCGCCCAACATGCCTGTGGTGCGCCTGAAGCGCCTTCGCACGGCCGACGACGTGGTGATGGCGATCGAAACGACCACCATCCCGGCGATCCACATGCCCGACCCGCACGGCGTCACCGATTCGCTGTACGGCTATCTTGAAGCGCGCGGCGCTGTTCCGATGCGCGCGCTGCAGCACATACGGGCCGTCAATGCCAGCGCCGAACAGGCGCGCCTGGCGGGATTGGCACCCGGTGCGGCCATGCTGCACATTACCCGCGTCAGTTACCTTGAAAGCGGCGCCGCAGTGGAATTGACCCACTCGTTCTGCCGCAGTGACTTTTATGAATTCGTAGCGGAGTCGCGCAGATGAGCGAAGCGATCAAAGGCAATATCCTCACCCCCGCAGGCTGGGTCCATGGGTCGCTGAGCTATGGCGCGCGCGTTGGCGCGATCCATGGCGGCGCGGTCGATCCGGCCACCAACGGCGACGACTACATCATCCCCGGCTTCATCGACTTGCATGTGCACGGCGGTGGCGGCAAGGACATCATGGAAGGCGGCGATGCGCCGCATATTATCGCGGCCATGCACGCCAAGCACGGCACCACCAGCCTGCTGGCCACCACGATGACGGCGCCGCCGCACGAAATCACGGCGGCCCTGAAGGCCATTGGCGCGGCCTGCGCGGCGCGCCGGCCAGGGTCGGCGCACATCCTCGGGGTCCACCTCGAAGGACCGTACATCAACTCCGGCAAGCTGGGCGCGCAACCGAACTACGCACGCGCCGCCACGCTTGCCGAAGTGCAGCAGCTGGGCACTTATGCGCCGCTGCGCCTGATCACGGTGGCGCCCGAAATCGCCGGCCACCTGCGCCTGGTGCGCGAGCTGTCCGACGCCGGCATCCGGGTCCAGATCGGCCACACGCTCGGTTCCTACGAAGACGGCGTGGCTGCGCTCGAACATGGCGCCGCCGGCTTTACCCATTTGTTCAACGCCATGAGCGGCCTGCATCACCGCGAGCCGGGCATGGTCGGCGCGGCGCTGGCGCATGCGCAGTATGCCGAACTGATACCGGACCTGCTGCACGTCCATCCGGGCGCGATCAAGGTCGCACTGCGCGCCATTCCGCACCTGTACTGCGTCACCGATTCGACCGCCGCCACCGGCATGCCCGACGGCGACTACATGCTGGGGCGCCACCGGGTGCAGAAATGCATGGGCGGCGTGCGCCTTCCCGACGGCACGCTGGCCGGCAGCACGCTGACCATGGACCAGGCGCTGCGCAACCTGGTCGGGCTCGGACTGGACCTGGCCGACGCCTCGCGCCGCGTGTCCACCTATGCCGCCGACTACCTGGGCGAAACCGAGCGCGGACGCCTGGCGCCGGGCGCGTTTGCCGACATGGTGGTGCTGGACCGCGACCTGAATATCAAAGCCGTTTATATAGAAGGAGAATTGTGTTGACCTCGATGATGTTGAAAGAAGCCATATCCGCCGCCGACTGCGTCGCCCTGCAATTATCGAGCGACGTCGAACGCTACGCGGATCTTGGCCGCAAACTGAGGTCGACCAGTTTCGACACCGCGCTGACGATCGCACGCGGCAGTTCGGACCATGCCGCCAACTACTGCGCCTACCTGATCATGGCGCGCATGGGGCGCGTAGTGGCATCGCTGCCGATGTCGCTCATCACCTTGAACCGCGCGCCGATCGAAACGCGCAACACGCTCGCCATCGCCATTTCGCAATCGGGCCAGAGCCCGGACGTGGTCGAGCCAATCCGCTATTTCCGCGGCGGCGCGGCGACCACCATCGCGCTGGTCAACGACATCGATTCGCCGCTGGCCAAGGCCGCCGAATGGGCCATGCCGCTGCATGCCGGCAAAGAGCAAAGCGTGGCCGCGACCAAGAGCTTCATCACCAGCCTGGTGGCCGGCGCGCGCCTGGTCGCGCAGTGGCAAAATGATCCTGAGCTGCTGGCCGGCCTGGAAGCGCTGCCTGCTGCCCTGCGCGCGGCCACCGAAGTAGACTGGTCGAGCGCACTGGAGGTGCTGGCGCCGGCGCGCAATATCATGGTGGTCGGACGCGGCATCAGTTTCCCGATCGCACTCGAATCTGCGCTCAAGCTCAAGGAAACGTCGGCCCTGCAAGCCGAAGCGTTCAGCGGCGCCGAGATCAAGCACGGCCCGATGGCGCTGATTGAAGACGGCTATCCGCTGCTCATTTTCGCCACCCGCGGACCGACCCAGGCCAGCGTGCTGCAGCTGGCCGCTGAAATGCGCACCCGCGGCGCCAAGGTGATTCTGGCCGCGCCGGGCGACGTGCCTGAGCGCGACCTGACCTTGCCAGTCGCGGCCACGCCGGACCTCGACCCGATCGTCGCGGTGCAAGCGTTCTACATCATGGCGGCGCACTTGTCGAAGGCGCGCGGCATGGACCCGGACCGGCCGCGCCACCTGAGCAAAGTCACCAAGACCAACTAGTCCAACCCTGCCATCAATGAACATCAAGAATCTGCTGACGGCATTGATGGCACTGGGCTTGTCGGCGTCCGCGCTGGCCGTTGACACCCGGCTCGAATTCTGGACCTTCAGCATGAAGCCCAAGTTCACGCCGTATTTCGAGTCGGTGGTGAGGACCTACGAAGCGCAGAACCCCGGCGTAAAGATCGAATGGGTCGACTTCCCGTGGGACGTGATCCAGACCAAGCTGGTGACCCGCATCGTGGCCGGCACGCCGCCCGCGCTGGTCAACCTGAACGTGCCCTGGGCCGACGAATACGCGCGCGATGAACTGCTCACGCCAGTGGACGCCCTGCTGGCCCCCGCCAGGGCCACCTATATTCCCAGTACCCTGGAAGACCTGCGCTTCAAGGGCAAGACCTACGGCTTCCCGATGTACAGCAACGTCGCGGTAGTCGCCTTCAATACCCAAATTTTCAAGGCCGCCGGCTTGACCCGCGGGCCGGCCAGCTTCGACGAGCAGCTCGCTTTTGCGCGCCAGATCGCAGCGAAGACCGGCAAGGCCGGCATCGCGCCGGCGCTGGCCAAGATCGACGGCCTGTTCATGTGGCAGGGCCTGGCCGTCATCGACAACGGCCGCGCCGTGTTCAATTCGCCGGCCCACGTGGCGCTGGTGCAGAAGCTGGCGCGCACCTACAAGGCCGGCGGCCTGCTCAAGGAAAGCCTGTTCGCCGAGGATAACTTCCCTGCCGTGATCGACGCCTACAAGGGCGGCCGGCTCGGCATGCTGCTGGCGCCGCCCACCGCCCTCAAGCGCATCGAAGCTGACGCCAGGGATATCTACGCGATCACCGACGTCGCCCCAGCGCCGCTGGGACCGACCGGCATTGCCGACGGCGGCTGGCTGATCCACTTCGCGGTGCCGAAAGGCGTGAACCAGGCGCTGCTGCCGGCGATCGGCAAATTCGCGCGCTACCTGACCAACGACGCCAACCAGCTCGCATTTGCCAAACAGGCCAGCGTGTTCCCGACTGCCGTCAAGGCGGCTGCCGATCCGTTTTTCCTGGCGCTGCCGGCCAATGCCGGCGCGGCCGAAAAAGCGGTCGCCGCAGGCGCCGCCTCGATGGCGCATTCGCACACGCTGTACGTGGCCGGCATCGACGACTACGACGAATTGCGCCGCTCGCTGGTCAAGGCGGTCGAAGCGGGCGTCACCGGCAAACAGGACGTCAAGCAGGCGCTGGACCAGGCAGCCGCGATCTGGAACAAGAAGCTGTCTGCGCAAAGGCCACGGTCATGAAGCGCACTGCCTGGATCTTTCTCGCGCCGGCGCTGCTGCTGCTGGCCGTGTTCTCGTTCTGGCCGGTGGCCTACGGCTCGTTCCTCGCGTTCACCGATTACAGCCTGGTGCGCCCGACTGCCTGGGTCGGGCTGGACAACTTCCGCTACATCTTCGACAACGAGATGTTCGTCACCGGCCTGAAAAATTCGCTGCTGTTCCTGCTGATGGTGCCGTTCGTGCAGGTCGGCGCGATCGCGTTGGCGGTGCTGGTCAATAACCGCCTGCCCGGCATCCGGATTTTTCGCGCCGCGTTCTATGTGCCGGTGGTGACCACCGTGTCGGTGGTGGGCATCATGTGGGGCTTCATGTTCCATGAACAGGGCACGCTCAATTACGTGTTCCTGCAACTGCGCTTGGCCAACGCGCCGATCGGCTGGCTGACCGACGACACGTTGGCGCTGTTTGCGATCATGTTCGTCACGCTGTGGCGTGGCCTTGGCTGGTACATGGTGATGTACCTGGCCGCGCTGCAAGCTATCCCCGCCGACATGCAGGAAGCGGCGCGGCTGGACGGCGCCAACCGCTGGCAGATGTTCTGGAAGATCACGGTGCCGATGCTGCGCCCGACCATCATGGTGTGCTCGATCCTGTCGGTGCTGGCCGCGCTCAAGGCCTATCAGGAAGTGGACGTGCTGACCCAGGGCGGGCCGATGAATTCCACTTTCACCGCGCTGTACTATGCCTACGACCAGGGTCTCAAGCACCTGAAGCTGCCGCGCGCGCTGGCCGCCAGCATGGTGGTGTCAAGCATCTGCATAGCCATCGCCCTGCTGTGCCTGCGCTACCTGAAGCCGAGGCACCGCTGATGCGCGCCAAGACCCTGCATTATCTGATCCTGTGCGCGCTGGCCGTGGTGTGCGTGTTTCCGTTCTGGTGGACGCTGGTCACGGCGCTCTCCACCGAAGGCAATATCTTCGCCTTTCCGCCCACCTTCTGGCCGCAATCGCCGTCGCTGGAAAACTTCAGGGAAGTGTTCCGCGCCATCCCGATGTGGTCCTTCTTCAAGAACTCGGTGCTGATCGCCGCGCTGACCGTGTTCTGGAAACTGGCCCTGTGTTCGGCCGCCGCCTATCCGCTCTCGCGCATGCAGTTCCGGGGACGCAAGCTGGTGTTCGGCGCAATCCTGGCCACGCTGGTGCTGCCGTCCGAAGTGAACTTCCTGGTCAACTTCATCACGGTCACCAAACTGAGCCTGGTGGACACCTACACTGGCGTCATTTTACCGAACGTGGTCACCGCAGTGGCCATTTTGCTGCTCAAGCAAGCGTTCGACGAAGTGCCGCAAGACCTGGTCGATGCGGCGCGCGTGGACGGCGCCAGCGAATGGACCATCTTCAGCCAGATCATGCTGCCCCTGATCGCGCCGTGGCTGGCCACGGTCGGCATATTGACCGCGGTCGAAGCCTGGAACGAATACATCTGGCCGTCGATCGTGATGAGCAAGCCTGACGAATTTCCGCTGTCGGTGGGCGTGCTGTATTTGCGCGGCACCTTCGGCAGCAGCACCCGCGTGGTCGCCGCCGGCACCGTGCTGACCATCCTGCCGACCCTGGCGGCTTTCCTTTTCACCCAACGATACTTCATGCGCGGCATGGACGGAGCAGTCAAATGAACCACTTCAAGCAACTGGCAGGTCAACTGATCATGATCCGGTTTCCCGGCACCGAACTCGATGCCGCCACCGCCGACTTCCTGCGCCAGTACAGCGTGCGCGGCGTGTGCCTGTTCCGCCAGAATATGGTCAACGCCGAACAGCTGACCCGCCTCACGTCCGACTTGCGCGCGGTGATGGGACCGGGTGCGCTGATCGCAATCGACCAGGAAGGCGGCGCCGTGGTGCGCTCGACCTGGGTACCGGCGCCGCCAGCGGCGATGGGACTGGGCGCGGCCGACGACGTCGAACTGGCCGGCTCGATTGGCGCGGCCGTGGCGCGCGCGGTCAAGGCGCTGGGCTTTAACTGGAACTTCGCGCCGGTGCTGGACCTGAACAACAACCCCGACAACCCGGTCATCGCGGAGCGCTCGTTCGGCGCCGACCCGCAGCGCGCCACCGAACTGGCGATGGCCTGGATGGCGGGGAGCGAATCGGAAGGCGTGGCCTGCTGCGTCAAGCACTTTCCCGGTCACGGCGACACCCATATCGATTCGCACCGTGACCTGCCGACCGTGGACAAGCCTTTGTGCGAACTGGAAAACTTTGAATTCAAGCCGTTCCGCCTGGCCGGCAACCGCGCGCCGGCCTTGATGACGGCGCACATCGTCTATCCGGCGCTGGATGCCGAATTCCCGGCCACGATATCGCGCCGCATCTTGCACGACCTGCTGCGCACCGAGTGGGACTACCGCGGCGTCATCATCACCGACGGCATGGACATGCACGCGATCGCCGGCCGTTACGGCGCCGGCCCGGCCGCGGTACGCGCACTGGTGGCGGGCGCCGACATGGTCATGGTGCTGGGCACGGCAGAGACCCAGCTGGAAGCCATCAACGCCATTGCCGACGCCATCGCATCGGCAGAACTGTCGATGGACGAAGTGAACGCGCGCCTGCAAAGACTGGCGGCACTGGCGACGACTTACCCGTGCCAGCCGCACGACTATCTGGAAGACGCGGCCGACCGGCTGGTGATGGCGCACGGCTGGCGCCGCGCGCTGACCGTGCGTGGCAAGGCCCAGCGGCCGCCGATCGGCTCCAAGGTGCGCCTGGTGGTGCGCCAGGACGTGGTCAGCGACGGCGTGTCCGAAGCAGGCGTGCCGGCGGCGGCGGTAGCGGCCTCGCTGGGACGCCTGTACGAGGTCGACCTGGTCACTTTCCCGGATGCAGAAACGTTCGACTGGTCGGCGCTGCCGGACGATGGCCGCTTCGTGTTCCTGGCCTCGACCTCGCGATTGCGCTACGGCCCGCGCGCGCGCGCCAGCTGGAAGCCCGACCTGCACCTGGCGCTGTGGAATCCGTACCAGGCGCTCGATATCGACGCCCCGGCGCTGATCACTTACGGTTTTGCCGCGCCGGCGCTGGACGCGGTCGACGCGTGGCTGGCCGGCACGCTCGAAGCGAGTGGCAAGTGCCCTGTTCCCGGGTTCGACTGACATGAACATGAACGAAGGATTGACGATGAAACCAAGCGTGCGCGCGCCATCCCTGTGGGTTCCCAGCCTGTACCTTGCCAGCGGCCTACCGTATTTTGCGGTAATGCTGCTGGCCGGGCAAATGCTCAAGAGCCTGGGCCTGGCCAACGACACGATCAGCCACTGGACCACCTGGATCGGCTTCGCCTGGATACTCAAGCCGCTCTGGAGTCCGTTCATGGAACTGGCCAGCAGCAAGAAGAAGCTGGTACTGATTTTCCAGCTGGCCGGTGGCGTCAGCCTGGCGCTGGTGGCCTTGTCGCTGCACTTGCCGTTCTGGTTCGGCGCCTGCATTGCGATGCTGGCGCTGGTGGCGATCTGCTGCGCCACCCACGATATCGCCTGCGACGGCCTGTACATCGCCAGCCTGGATGAAAAGCGCCAGGCCGAATACGCCGGCTGGACCGGCACCTTTTACAACGCCGGGCGCTTTATCGCCTCCGGCGGCCTGCTCAGCCTGGCCGGCTACCTTGAAAAAGCCAATGGCGTGGTGAGCGCCTGGACCGTCATCTACACCATCCTTGGCGCGACCATGATCGTGCTTGGCCTGTACAACATGTGGGCGCTGCCGCAGGGCGCCAATCCCGTGAGCGCCAACAACAGCGCGCGCGCGATCGCCGACACGCTGCGCGAAGTGATCGTCGAATACTTCAGGAAGCCCGGCATCTGGGTCTCGGTCCTGTTCATCATCATGTTCCGCGCCGGCGAAGCACAGGTGCAGACCATCGGCCCACTGTTCCTGCGCGAAGCGCGCAACTTGGGCGGCTTGGGCCTGTCCACCACCGAAGTGGGCGCCGTATACGGCACGGTGGGCACGGTCGCCTTCATCGTCGGCTCCATCGCCGGCGGCTACTTTACTTCCTGGCTGGGCCTCAAACGCGCAATCGCCCCGCTAATCCTTGCGGTCAACCTGCCCAACGCCGTATTCTATTTTCTGGCGCTGGCGCTGCCGACCAACATCGTGGTGATCGGCGCGGCGCTGAGCCTGGAAATGTTCGGCTATGGCTTCGGCTTCGTCGGCCTGATCTTGTACATGATGCAGGTGGTCGCACCGGGCAAGTACCAGACAGCCCACTACGCCCTGTCGACCGGCATCATGGCGCTCGGCTTCGCCCTATTCAAGTATTTCAGCGGTGACGTGCAGATCGCGCTCGGCTACCAGCACTTCTTCCTGTGGGTGCTGGCCAGCGCCATTCCGGTACTGGTGATGTCGCAACTGATCCCGATGACGGCGCGCGACAACTGATGGCCAGCGTCACCCTCACCGGCATCGCCAAGCACTATGGCGACGGCCAACCAGTCATCCGCGGCGTTGATCTTGCCATCGCCGATGGCGAATTCATGGTCTTTGTCGGTCCGTCCGGCTGCGGCAAGTCGACGCTGCTGCGCATGATCGCCGGATTGGAAGACATCAGTGCCGGTCAGCTGCACATCGGCGCGCGCCTGGCCAACGCCATAGCGCCGGCCCAGCGCGGCATCGCGATGGTGTTCCAGTCGTACGCGCTGTACCCGCACATGACGGTGTTCGACAACTTGGCGTTCGCGCTCAAGCTGGCCGGCACCCGCGGGGCCGAACTGAAACAGGCAGTCGAACGCGCCGCTGGCATTTTGCAGATCACCAGCCTGCTGCAACGCAAACCGAAGGAGCTGTCCGGCGGGCAGCGCCAGCGGGTAGCGATCGGGCGCGCCATCGTGCGCAAGCCCGAGGTGTTCCTGTTCGATGAACCGCTGTCGAACCTGGACGCCAGCCTGCGCGTGCAGATGCGGGTCGAACTGGCGCGCCTGCACCGAGAACTTGGTACCACCATGATCTACGTTACCCACGACCAGGTCGAAGCGATGACGCTGGGCCAGCGCATCGCTGTCATCAACGGCGGAGGCATTGAGCAAGTGGGCACCCCGCACCAGCTGTACAACCAGCCGGCCAACCTGTTCGTGGCCGGCTTTCTGGGCGCGCCCAAAATGAATTTCCTGCCCGCCCACGTGGTGCGCGCCGACGCCCGCGGCGCGCAGGTGGCGCTGGCCGGCGGCGCGCTGCTCGAACTGGCGCTTGACGCCAGCAGCGTCAAGCCGGGCGACGCGGTCACCGTAGGCGTGCGCCCCGAGCACATGACGCTGCGGCGTGATGGCAGCAACCTGGTCGATCTTCTGATTGGCCACGTTGAATACCTGGGCGACCAGAGCGTGGCCTATGCCACCCTGGGCGATGATCCGGCACTGGTAGCCGTGCGCCAGCCGGTGGACGACGCGCAGCTGGCGCCCGGCATGCGCATCCGCGCGCACTTGCCGCCGCAGCGCTGCCACCTGTTCGACGCCGGCGGCGCCGCCTGCTTACACACGGTTACCAATCCGGCCGAAATCACGGCGTCAAAATAAAGATTGTGTGACAATATGCCCTTCGTACGGATTGCGCATCGCATCCGGGCATTATTTATTGCCGAAATAACACTTCACCCGCTCGAATGATTTTACAAGGATTTTCCATGTCCCAATTCCGTCTTGCCCGCATCAGCCTGATCCTGGCCGCCCTCGGCCTGAGCGCTGCGCCAGCCTTCCTCACCAGCGCCCACGCTGAAGAAAAACCGGCCGCCGCTGCCGCCGCCAACACACTGCGTCCGGACATGCTCAAACTGCTCGACGGCGCCAAGGTTGACGCGCTGGTGGCAGCCAAGAACTACGACGCCGTGATGGCCAATATTGTCGCCGCCGAAGCGATGCCGGAGCCGACGCCATTCGAGGCCTACATGATCAGCCGCACGCGCCTGGTGCTGGGCGTGAACACCAATAACAACGATCTGATCATTCCAGCACTGGAATCGCTGATCGCTGGCGGGCGCCTGGCCAAGAAAGAACAAGTGAACTTCATCGCCGCAGTGGCCGACCATTATTTCGCGCTGCCCGATCACGTCAAGGCGATCGCCTGGTTCAAGCGCTATCAGGCCGAAAGCGATTCGCCCGAGCGCGTGCGCCGCAAGTTGAGCCGCAGCTACTACACGCTCAAGGATTATCCTAACGCGATGATTGAACTGGACAAGCTGGTCGCCGAAGCCGAAGCGGCCGGCGTAGCGCCGGAACTGCACGACTTGACGCTGCGCGCCAACGTGCAATTTACGCTGAAAGACAAAGTCGCCTACGGCCAGTCGCTCGAAACGCTGGTGAAATATTATCCAAAGGACGAATACTGGGCCGATTTGCTGCACCGCCTGCCGAACAAGCCAGGCTATCGCCCGGGCCTGCAACTGGATGTGTACCGTTTGCAGTTGATGGCGCAAAAGGCGATGGCTGCCGAAGAATACGTCGAGATGGCTGAACTGGCGCTGCAGGGCTATTACTCCACCGAAGCGAAGGCCGCGCTGGACGCAGGCTTTGCCAACCACGTGCTGGGCACGGGCCCGGACGCGGCCAAGCACAAGCAGCTGCGCGACCAGGCCAACAAGGGCGCCGCCGACGACGTCAAGAACAGCGCCGCCGACGAAGTCAAGGCACGCGCCGGCAAGAACGGCCAGGGCATGGCCAACCTGGGCTACACCTTCGCCACGATGAACCAGTTCGACAAGGGCATCGACCTGATCGAAAAAGGCATTGCCAAGGGCGGCCTGAAAAATCCTGGCGACGCCACCTTGCACATGGGCGTCGCCCTCGTCAAAGCCGGCAAGAAAGATGAAGCGATCAAGCTGTTCGAGACCTTGAAAGGCACTGACGGCACCGGCGACCTGGCACGTTACTGGATCCTGTTCCTCAAAGCGCCGGTAGCAGCGCCGGTAGCGAAGTAATCCGACCTGTCACGGAAAAAGCGGTACCTTGCGCGAGCAAGGGCCGCTTTTTTTTATTGGCCCAGCGCGCGCAGGTAAGCGCGCGGCGGATACGGCATGCCACTGCACGCCGCACTGGCGCCTTCGATTGGCTGCGGGCACGGCCGGTCGCGTCCCAGCGACCAGTAGTGCACCCCGGCCAGCTTCATCGTGCGCGCCGCGGCCGCCAGCAGGCGCGCGTCGTCCAGCGTGAACACATTCGAGACCACATCGTTCACGCCGATCATTGCGGTCAACTCCAGCTGCGCCAGCGGCACGCCGTATTTCCCGCTGACGTTGCGCGCCGCCTGGATGGCGGACTTGCCCATGTCGCACAGCCCTCCCCGCTTGAGGACGCAGAGCGCGCGCGTGCCCGGGCCGTAATCCATCACCATCAGGTTGAGCGTAAATTCGCGCACGCCATGGCGGCGCAGTGCCGCGAGAATCGCCTCGCCTTCGCCGTTGAGGCTCTTGCCACTGCCGTCCGAGGCCGCGTGCGTGGCCACCGTAAAACTGAAACGCAGCCGCGCATGCCGTCGCTGCGCAGCTTGGATCCGCAGAATCAGCGACTCGACCTGCTCGGCTGTCTGCCCCGCTTCAATATCGAAGTCGATGCCAAGCAGGTGCGGCGATGCGTAGCGCGCAATGAAGCGCTCCATGCCGTCGTCAGTCGCGCAGGTGAACACCCCTCCCTGGCCGCCGGTTGACACCATGTAGCCGGTGCCGGCCGCATCGAACGCGGCGACGTTGGCGTCGGCCACCTGCTGGCCGCTGAACGTGCCCCATTGTTCGTCACCGCACTCGCCGGTGGCGAAGGCCCAAGTGATGGGCCCCGGTGCATCCGATATCGCCGGCGATTCGCTCACGTGCTGGTAAGGGCTGTAGACGAAACGTGGTGCGGCGCTGGCATGCAAGGCAAACCCGCAGGCAAGCGCCGCGAAGATCAGTTTATTCAAGATGGTCTCGTTTTTGAAAGGACACCGCGCTTGTGCGCGGGAATATGGGATGCCGGATCATCGGGCTCGAATACGTAATGCTGAAACATGGCGGCCCAGGCCGCGCGGTGCTCGGGCGCCAGCTCGCGCAGCTGCTGCATGCAGTCCAGCATGGCCTGAAACGGGCTGGCCGCGTGACCATGGGCCTTCCACCAGTAATTGACCAGGATATTGAGCACGCCATTCGACTGCACGTGATGCCACCACAGCGTGGGGATGTAGAGTGCGTCGCCCGGCTCCAGCTCGGCCACTTGCGCATGCGCGAGCGCCTCGCGAAAACGCGGAAAACGCGCGAAATCTGGCGCGCTGAAATCGACCATGCTGATCGGGGTTGGGGTGGGCGCGAAGTCGAGCGGCCCGATATACAGGTTGCCTACCTGCTCGGGCGGGAACAAGGTGAAGCGGCGCTTGCCGGCCACCACGCAGGCGATGTTGTTGGACTCGTCGAAATGGGCCGGCGTGGTGATGGTGTTGCCCAGCCAGATGCGCGGACGCGCCGCCGGATCGAGGAATGGCACCACGTTTTCCTGCGCAAAGCGCGGCAGGCACGCGTCAATGAGCGCGCTTTGCACCGCCACCGATGGCGGATGTTCAAATTGCGAATAGCGCACCAGCTGCTCGATCACCTGCGACACGGGCAGCTTGCGGCGCGCGAAATTAAAACCGTTCATGTCGTGCTGGTAGAACAGCCGGCCCTTTTCGGGCGCCGCCGCCAGCAAAGCGTCGACCGGATGGCCGTTGTCGCAGGCGAGCAGGTAGTGGCACACGTCTTCGGGCGCGGCGGCCAGTTTGACCGCTGGCCAGTGCTTGACGAAACCGCGCAGGATGGCAGGCCGGTAGCTGCCCAGGATCTCGCTGTCAAAGCACTGCCGGTCCACCTCGTGATACTCGGGAATTGTCGTCGTCATGATCTGATTCTGTCACAAAAAAACCCGCCAGGGCCGGAAGACCGAGGCGGGTTGTAGTGCTGCTTGCGGATCAGTACTTCAGGCGCAGGCCTGCGTAGTACTGGGCGCCGTTGGCATAGAAGCGCGAAGGCTGGTCCTTGTTGTAGACGTAGTTCTTCAGGATCGGATTATTCAAGTTCTGGCCGCTGAAGGTCAGCGTCAGGTTCTTGGTCAGCGAATAATTGAGCGACACCGACAACTGGCCCACTGCATCCTGGTACAGCGGCGTGCCGCGGTCCTGGGCAGCCAGGTAGGACGAGCGCCATGCGTAACCGACCCGTGCGTTGAACTTGTCGTTCTCGTAGTAGGCGCTGGCGTTGGCCGTCACTTTCGACGCGCCCAGCATGTCGCACGGCTCGGACGTGGTCATGGTCTGGGTCGCAGGACAAGAACCGAACGCTTGTTTCGAATCGGCCAGCGTCAGGTTGCCATCGACGCCGAAACCAGCGCCAACAGGCAGTTGCAGTGCAAACTCGGCGCCCTTGATGCGGGCCCGGACGTTGATCGGCGACGTGATCGAGTACGTGGCAAACACCGGATTGCCCGACTGCTCCGAAGCGCGGCTGTCGATGAAAGTACCGGAGCTGATGCCGTAGCCAACATAGTCATGCAGGTCCATGTAGAACAGGCCGGCCGAGGCCAGGGCGCGTGGTGCGAAATACCATTGCACGGTGGCGTCCAGGTTGTTCGAGATCACCGGCTGCAGCTTGGCGTTGCCGCCATTGCCGGTATGGGTCTCGTCGGTCAGGCTGACGGTGCCGCCGAGGGCGCCGAAATCAGGACGGGTCATGGTGCGCGATACGCCGAAACGGGCAACCAGGTCCTTGTTCATGTCTACCTTGATGTTCAGGCTAGGCAGTACTTTGGTGTGGTTGTTTTCGATCGACGTCTGTTGCACGAAGCCGCCCCACGGGAACGCTGGCAGGTTGCCGTTCGGGAGCTGGTTCGGCAGGATCTGATAGCCGTTCGAGACACCTTCGGTGCGTACCACGCGCACGCCCACGTTGCCGCTCCAGCTTTCGCCGTCAAGGTCGCCCGACACATACATCGCCTTGGTCTTTTCCTTGAGCGCGAACATCTCGGTAAAGTAGGTACGCGAGACGTCGCGGTTCGAGTGCAGGTTGCCCCACGCTTGCAGGATGTCGCGGTCCAGCGCCCACACGTTCTTCGGGAAGTCGCCGCCCAAATCCTGGCCGAAATCGGACGGATAGGTGGTGCCGTTCCAGGCCGGGTTGGTGGTGTTCGACCCTGGCGAGGTATTGGCCCAGTTCGGACCCTGCGCCACGGTGAAGTTGCTGCGGTCATGGTCGGTGCCGCGCAGGCCGAACTTGAGGTTGTGCAGCGGCCCCATCTCGACCCGGTAGTCGGCATCGATCTGGGCGTAGGTCTCTTCATCCTTGGTCGTCGCTGGCGACAGGCCGAATACCCAGTCCAGGATGGTGCCGGTGAACACAGCCTGGTTCCCCTGCGGGAATTTCACGGTGGCCGGGTTGCCCAAGCCGTTCAACTGGTAGCTCACGCCGGTGTTGTTGATATCGCCCTCGTACACGCCCTGGGTCGGGGTGGCGCCGTTGCCGCGCGTCTTGCCTGCCTGGCCACGCAGCACCAGGCCTTCATTGATGCGGTACTTGAATGCCAGGTCGAGGAAGTCGGACTTCGAATACGCGCCTTCGCGCACGATGTCGTCGACGATGCCGTAGCGCAGTGGCGCCAGGGCGGTGCCATGGTTGGCAAACGAGGCCGCGGTCAAGGTGCCGTTGCGCACCGTGTAGGTATCGGGCGAGACGCCGCCGCCGATGGCGCCGTTGCCGGCCATGTCGGTCATGAAGTTGCGGTTGTAATTGGACGCGTTGAGCTTGGAGCTGAAGTAAGTCGCTTCGGCCGAGAAGTCACGCGATGGCTTGAACTGGATGTCGACCAGGCCGCCCTTGCGGTGGCGTTCCTGTTCAAACAGGGACGAGCCGATCAGGCGCGGATACCAGACATTGGCCAGGTCAGGATGGGCGGTGGCGATCGGGCCGGTGGACGGAATCTGAGTCCATTGCAGCAGTTCCTGGCCGTCGCGGCGCAGGCTGCGCTTTTCCGAGAAGCCTTGCAGCATGACGCCGAAAGTGTTGGCCGCGTTTTTCCAGTTGACCAGGCCACTGAACTGCGGATCGCTCTTGCCGGCCAGCGTCGAGTGCACCGCCTGGATCGAACCTTCCATCGACAGCGCATTCTTGAAGTCGAGCGGGTGGCGCGTGATGACGTCAATGGTGCCGGCCACGCCGCCTTCGATCAAGTCGGCGGTCGGGCTCTTGCGCACCACGACCTGGCCGACGATCTCGGACGGCAGCAGCGAGTAGCTGGCGCTGCGGCCGACGGCACCGCCCACCTGGTCAAGCACGAACCAGTCGCCCGACGAAATGGCGTGGCCGTTGATGACGGTCTGGGTCAGGCTCGGTGCGGTGCCGCGCAGGCTGACGCGGTCGTTTTCATCGAAACCGCCGGAACCGGCGGCCGACGAACTGATATTCACGCCTGGCAGGCGTTGCAGCGAATCGGCGACGTTCTTGTCCGGCATCTTGCCCACGTCTTCGGCAGTGATCACTTCGACGTTGGCGGTCGCGTTGCGCTTGGCCGACAGCGACTGCTGCAGCGATGCGCGGATGCCGGTGACGATCACTACTTCCGGCTCTTGTTTGTCGACCTGCTGGGCCAGTGCCGGCACCGACACGCTCAAAACCAGCATGGCTGCTGCCGCTGCTGCCGGCGTCAGACGGTTATTACCTGGTTTGAAAGTTCGCTTGCCCGCTGCTGCCTGATTCTGCTTCATATTTCCCCCTTGGTGTTGGCGCCGTGACGGCCCCTATGTGTTTTCCGACATCTCATTTTTGTGCAACTGGTACAACCACCTCTAAAACCAATCTAACGCCAATATACTCCTGTTCAATACCAGAACACTACCAATTTAAGTATTTTTTTCATATGCATGGGGGCTTTTGCAAGTGGTCTGGTCCCAGCGGCACGGATGCCAGCTCAATCAAGGGCGTAGCCCCCGCTCTGGTCTTTTTTTGGTATTATCGGGTTCGACAGGCTTGCCGGCCGGCCAGTGTGGCAAACGCACCACTATCTCGAAAAAAGGCTCAACTGGTATGACCCCACTTGCCCAGATCATGCACAACCTGGCCCAGACCAGCAGCCTGCCGCTGTACCAGCAGCTGCAGCGCGCGCTGCGCGAAGCGATCGACAAGCGCCTGTTCGGGCCCGACGAGGCGCTGCCGGCCGAACGCCAGTTGGCCAGCGACCTGGCCATCTCGCGCATCACCGTGCGCAAGGCGATCGATGGCCTGGTGGGCGAAGGCTTGCTGGTCAAGCGTCCCGGCTCGGGCAACTTCATCAACACCCGCATCGAAAAGAATTTCGCCAAGCTGACCTCTTTTTCGGAAGACATGCGCGCGCGCGGACGCACCCCGCGCAGCGTGTGGCTCAAGCGCTCGGAAGGCACCGTCACGCCCGAGGAAGCGCTGCGGCTGCGGCTCTCGCCGGGCGCGCCGGTGTACCGCTTCAACCGCATCCGCTACGCCGACGAGATCCCGATGTGCCTTGAATATGCGACCATCGTGGCGGCCTGCCTGCCGGCGCTGGAGACGGTCGGCATTTCGATGTACGAAGCGCTGGAAGACGCGGGCAACCGGCCGGTGCGCGCGCTGCAAAGGCTGTCGGCGGTGCTGCTCAACGCGGAACAGGCCAAGCTGCTGCAGGCCAGGGAAGGCGATCCGGGATTGTGCGTCGAGCGGCTGGGATTTCTGCGCGATGGCAAGGCGGTCGAATTTTGCCGTTCCTACTTCCGCGGCGACATGTATGACTTCGTGGCCGAACTGAGTTCCTAGGCCTCGAGCAGCAGCACCAGTTCGCGGAACTGGCGCGCGGCGATCATGCCAGCGATGCGCGGCCCGAGCGCGGCATCCTGGTGCACGATCCGGCTGAGCGCATCGTCCATCTTGCTGTGATTGAGCTCCATCAAGGCGTCGCGCAGCGCGGCGCGCAAGGACAGCGCCAGCGACGCCAGTTCTTCACGCCGCATCGGCGCTTCCCTGACTGGCGCGGCGGCGCCGCTGGCGCGCATGTCGCGTTCGAATTTGAACGCCAGCAGTTGTTCGATGGCGCCGTACAGCTGCGCCTCGTCGAGCGGCTTGCGCAGGAAAGCGTCGGCGCCCACTTCCAGTCCCAGCTGGCATTCCTCCTCGAACGCGCTGGCCGAACACATGATGATGCGCAGCGCAGCGCCACCGGAGCCGGCGCGCATGCGGCGTATGGTTTCCAGGCCATCCAGGCGCGGCATGCGCCAGTCCATCAGGATCAGCTGCGGGTCAAACGTAGCCAGGCTCTCGAGCGCTGCGATGCCGTCAGCCACGGCCAGCACGGTGAACCCGGCCGGTACAAGAAGGCCGGCCAGCAGGTTGCGCGATGCTTCGTCGTCGTCAGCGATGAGCACGCGCGTGCCCTGGCGCGCCTCTGGCAATGCGCGCACCGCACCGGCTGGCGCCGCCGGCGCCACATCCTCGGCCAGCGCCAGCGTCAGGGCGAAGCGGAAGGTCGAGCCTTCGCCCTGCACCGTATCGAGCTCCAGGGTGCCGCCCATCAGGTCCACATACTGGCGCGAAATCGTCAGTCCCAGCCCGGTGCCCGCTTCGCTGGCATGGCTGGGCGCCTGCACGAACGGCTCGAAAATCGCTTCGCGGTCGGCGCTGGCAATGCCGATGCCGGTGTCGCGCACGGCAAAGCGCAGCAGCACGCCGCTGCCGGACGGCTCGCCATGCACCTCCAGCCTGACGCTGCCGCGCACAGTGAACTTGATGGCGTTGCCGACCAGGTTGATCAACACTTGGCGAAGCTTGACGCCGTCCACGCGCACCATGGCCGGCACGCCGTGCTGCACCAACTGCAGCGCCAGGCCGCCCTGCTGGGCGCGCATGCGCAGCATGTCGATCACATCGCACAACAAGTCGTCCAGGTCGTTCTCGGACTCGACCAGGCGCATGCGGCCGGCCTCGATCTTGGACAGTTCGAGCACGTCGTTGATCAAAGTGAGCAGGTGCTGGCCGGAGCGGTGGATGATCTGCAGGTTGGCCTGGTGCTCGGGCAGCACGCCGGGCGCGTTGCGCATCAGGCCGGAAAAGCCGATCACCGCGTTGAGCGGGGTGCGCAATTCGTGGCTCATCTTGGCAAGGAATTCGGACTTGACGCGGTTCGCCGTTTCGGCCGCCTGGCGCGCCGCCACCAGGCTCGCTTCGCCCGCCTTTTGCGCCGAGATGTCGCGCAAAATGCCGGTAAAGCGCGAGCGCCCTGCCACTTCCATGGCGCTTACCGCCAGATACAAGGGGAATACCTGGCCGTCGGCGCGCCGGCCCTGCAGCTCGCGCCCGCTGCCCACGATGGTCGAACTGCCGCGTGCGCGGTAGTGGCGCAGATAGGCGCCGTGCGCGGCGCCTTCGGCGGCCGGCATCAGCATGCCGACGTCCTGCCCGATCGCTTGCGCCGCGCGGTAGCCGAACATGCGTTCGGCGGCGCGGTTGAAACTGAGAATATGGCCATCGACGTCGATGGTGATGATGCCGTCGGCGGCGTTGTCGACGATCGCGCCCAGCGACACGGTGCGCTCGTCAACCAGTTCGAGCAAGTTGTCGCGGTGGCGCCGCAACTCGGTCTCGGCCTCCTTGCGCTCGGTGATATCGGCGTGCACGCCCGTCATGCGCAGTACGCGCCCGGCACCATCGCGCACCACTTCGCCGTCGGCCTGCAGGTAGTGCAGCGAGCCGTCCGGCCAGCGCACCCGGAATTCGATCGCATACGGCGCCGCACCCACTTCAAGGGCCGCGCGCAGGGCAGCTTCGCACAAGGGCTGGTCCTCGGCCAGCGTCGTCGCCAGCCAGGTCTGGTGGGCATCGCCCAGCTGGCCGGGGCGCACCCCGCACAGGCTGTACATGCGCTCGTCCCATACCAGCTGCTGGTTGTGCAAGTCCCAGTCCCACACGCCAAGGCGCGCCGCGCGCGTGGCCAGCGCCAGCGTGTCGACCAGGCGCGCGCGCTCGTCCTCGGCGCGGCGGCGCGCGTCAATGTCCTCCATCAGCACGTCGCACAGCGGCGCGCCATCGTGGGCGTCGAGCACGAAGGTCGAACGCACCCAGCGCAAGTTGCCGTCGCCGCAGCGCAGGCGGTGTTCGAGCTGTTCCACTTGCTCGGCGCGGCGCCCGGCCAGCGTGGCTTCGACCGCCGCCTGCACCGCCGCGCGTTCTTCTTCCGGCACGATCGCCAGCCACAGCGCAGGATCTGCGGCGAATGCCGATTGCGGGTAGCCGGTGACCGCTTCGCAGCCCTCGCCGTGACCGAGCGAATGCAAGCGCTGGCCGGCGCGCTGCACCGAAAACAGCTGCTTGGTCAGCGCGCCCAGCAAACGCTGGTAGCGTTCGCGGCTATCGGCCAGGTGGGCGTTGCTGCGCGCCAGCGCCACGGTGCGTTCATCGACCAGCTGCGCCAGATAGGCGCCGTGCTGCTCGAGAACCACGCGCTGGCGGTACAGGTCGCAGAACACGCGCACCTTCGAGCGCAGCACATGCGGCTCGAGCGGTTTGACCAGGTAGTCGACCGCGCCCAGTTCGTAGCCCTTGAACTGGGACTCGCGCCCACCCATGCCGGCAGTGACGAACAGGATCGGGATGGCGCTGGTGCGCGGGTCGGCGCGCAGCAGCTCGGCGGTCTGAAAACCATCCATGACCGGCATCTGCACGTCCAGCAGGATGGCGGCGAACTCGCCCAGCAAGGCCGCTTGCAGCGCTTGCGGGCCCGAGCTGGCATGCACCAGCTGCAAGTCGCCCAGTTCCTCGAGCAGCGCATCGAGCGCCATCAGGTTTTCGGGGCGATCGTCCACCAGCAGCAAGCGCAGCGGGCCGGAGCGCGCGCCGCGGTCCGGCTGCAGTTCGCTCATTTGCCGTTCATGGGCGGCGATCGCCAGCCGCTGGCGGTACAGCTGGGCGAAGACGCGCACCTTGGCGTGCAGGATCAGCGCCACCACTGGCTTGACCAGGTAGTCGACCGCGCCGCTTTCGTAACCGCGAAACACGATATCGGCGCCGCTGTCGTGGGCGGTGACGAACACGATCGGCACGTGGCGCGTCTTCGGATTGGCGCGCATCAGGGTGGCCGTTTCGAAGCCGTCCATGCCCGGCATCTGCACGTCCATCAGCACCAGCGCGTAGTCGTGCTTGAGCAGCATGCGCAGCGCTTCCTCGCCGCCGCTGGCGCAGCTGACGTCGATGCCCTCGAGCTGCTCGAGCAAGGCTTTGAGCGCGACCAGGTTTTCGACGCGGTCGTCGACCAGCAGCAGCGGCACCCGTGGCGTGTTCATGGCGCCGCCCAGCCGGCCAGTTCGGCCAAGAGCGCGGCCAGCGCATCGAGCGCCACCACCCGGTCCGCGCTCAAGGCCGCCAGCGCGGCGCTGGGCATCGAATCCATCTGGGCGTCGCCTGGCTCCTGCACGATGGTAAAGCCACCCAGGCGCGCGACACAGGCCAGGCCCGGTGCACCGTCGCCGCCGGCGCCGGTCAGGATCACCCCGATCAGGCCGGCGCCGTAGCACAGCGCCGCCGACTCGAACAGCACGTCCACCGAGGGCCGCGCGCAGTTGACCGGAGAATCGGTCGACAGGCCCAGGCGACCGTCCGGCTCAACCAGCAAGTGATAATTGGCCGGCGCCACGTAGGCCACGCCCGGTACCGCCAGCTCGCCTTCATCGGCTTCCTTGACCCGGATCTGGGTCAGGCCGTCGAGCAGGCGCGCCAGACCGTCGCTCGAACCGGGCGCGATGTGGATCACGATCAGGATTGGCAGCGCGAAGCCGGCCGGCAGCGCCGGCAGCAATCGCTTGAGCGCATCGACCCCGCCGGTCGACACGCCCAGCACGACGGCGCGAAAGCGCGGCGCCGCGTTCATGGCGTCCCCGCCGCGTACTGCTTGCGGTAGATGCGGGTGCCGGGGCGCAGTTCCTGGTAGCGCGGCCCGATGCGGCGCTGGTCCAGCGCTTCCTTGGTGCCCAGGCACAGGAAGCCGCCGGCCGACAGGCAATGGTCGAACACGCCCAGCAAGCGCTCCTTGAGCACCGGCTTGAAATAGATCATCACGTTGCGGCACAAGATCAGCTGCATCTCGCTGAAGTCGGCGTCGGTGGCCAGGTTATGGGCCGCGAACACCACGTTCTTCACCAGCGTGGGGTCGAAGATGGCGCGCTCGTAGCGCGCAACGTAATAGTCGGAAAACGCGCGCTGGCCGCCCGCCTGCTGGTACTGGCGCGTGTGGCGCTGCATGTCGCGCAGCGCGAACACGCCTTCGCGCGCCTTCTCCAGCACCGCTTCATTGAGGTCGGTGGCATAGATGCGGCATTGCTGCTCGAGCCCCTCCTCGCGCAGGATGATGGCCAGCGAATAGACTTCCTCGCCGCTGGCGCAGCCGGCCACCCAGATCTTGGCGTGCGGCCAGGTGCGCAGGTGCGGCACCACTTCTTCGCGCAGCGCCTTGAAGAAATGCGGATCGCGGAACATGTCGGTGACGTTAACCGTCACGTCCTGCACCAGCTGGCGGCACAGCACCGGGTCGCGCAGCAGCTTCGACGTGGCCGTGCCGAACGAATCGAAACCCGATTTTCCCAGCCATAACGCCAGCCGGCGCGCCAGCGACGCTTCGGCGTAACCTGAAAAATCGTAGCCGTGCACGCGCCGGATGGCGTCCACCAGCAGCGCCATTTCGACCGCCACGATGGACTCTTCGCTCATGCCGCCCCCGCCTGGTACAGCCAGACCCGCATCAGCGAAAACATCTTGTCCAGGTCGACCGGCTTGGACAGGTAGTCGCTGGCGCCGGCGGCCAGGCACAGCTGCTGGTCGCCCACCATGGCCTTGGCGGTGAGCGCGATGATCGGCAAGCGCGCGTGGCGCGGGTTCTGGCGGATGCGGCGCATCGCCTCATAGCCGTCCATGTCCGGCATCATGATGTCCATCAGGACGATGTCGATGTCGGGATGCGCCTCGAGCTGGGCCAGCGCTTCGTGGCCGTTGGCCGCTTCCACGATCTGCATGCCCTTCTCGCCCAGCACCGACGACAGCGAAAAGATGTTGCGGATGTCGTCGTCGACCAGCAGCACCTTGCGCCGCTCGAACATCGCTTCCTTGTCCAGCGCGCGCCGGATCATGCCTTGACGGTCCTGCGGCAGCGAGCTTTCCACCAGGTGCAGGAACAGGCTCACTTCGCCCAGCAGCCGTTCCGGGCTCTTGGCCCCCTTCACGATGATGCTGTCGGTGTAGCGGCGCAGGCGCGCGGCATCGGCCTCGGACAGGCTGCGTCCGGAATGGACGATGACGGGCATGCGCGGCGCGCAGTCCTGCGCCTGCAAGCGGTCGAGCACCTCGAAGCCGGTCATGTCCTGCAGGCCCAGGTCAAGCACCATGGCGTCGAAGCTCTCGCGCGCCAGCAGCGCCAGCGCGGCCGCGCCGGAACGGGCCACCACGATTTCCAGCGCCGCATGGTCAAGCAGCGCTACCACGCTCATGGCCTCGGCTTCGTTGTCCTCGACCACCAGCAAACGGCGCATAGTGGTGTCGATCGCCGCGCCGATGTCGGCCAGCACCTGCTCCAGCTGGTCGGCGCTGACCGGCTTGGTCACGAAGCCGATCGCCCCCATGCCCAGCGCGCGCTGGCGGTCTTCCAGGCAAGTGATGAAGTGCACCGGAATGTGGCGCGTGGCCGGGTCGTCCTTGATCGAGCGCATCACGCCCCAGCCATCGATATGGGGCAGCATCACGTCGAGCAGGATGGCCTGCGGCGCGTAGCGGGCCGCCATCGCCAGCCCGGCCTCGCCATCGGTTGCCACCAGCGCCTGGAAGCCGCGCGCGCGCACCGTGTCGCGCAGGATGCCGGCAAACGCGCGGTCGTCTTCGATGATCAGGATCGTGCGCCCGCCGGGAGCGAGCTGCGCGCGGTCGTCGTCGACATCGGTGTCGCCGATGGCCGGCGCCATCGGGCGCGCTGGCGGCGGCGCCAGCATCGGCACCGGCGCCGCTGCCGGCATCGGCACCGCTGCCACCAGCGGCAGGTACAGCGTGAACGTGCTGCCGCTGCCAGGCATGCTTGCCAGCGCAATCTCGCCGCCCATGCCGCGCGCCAGCTGGCGCGAAATCGACAGGCCCAGTCCGGTGCCGCCGAACTTGCGGCTGGTCGAGCCGTCGGCCTGCTGGAAAGCGTGGAAAATCTGTTCGTGCTGGGAGGCGTGGATGCCGATCCCGCTGTCGGTCACGGCAAACGCCAGCGCCGGCCCGGCCAGGCCGCTGGCAGATGGCGCGGCGCTGCTCACGCGCAGGCTGACCTTGCCGGCCGGCGTGAACTTGAGCGCGTTGCCGAGCAGGTTGTTGAGGATCTGCCCGACCCGCTGCGGGTCGGCGTGCAGCAAGGCCGGCAGCTGCGCGTCCAGCGCCACTGCAAAGGCCAGCTGCTGGTGCTCGGCCAGTGGCCCGAACAGCTGGCGCAGCTGCTCTCCCAGCTGGCGCAGGTCGATGTCCTCGGCATGCAATTCGAGCCGTCCGGCCTCGATCTTGGACAGGTCCAGGATGTCGTTGATCAGGTTGAGCAAGTCCTTGCCGGCGCCGTGGATGGTGCGCGCATACTCGACCTGCTTGTCGGAGAGCTTGCCTTCCTTGTTTTGCTGGAGCAGGCTTGACAGGATGAGCATGCTGTTGAGCGGGGTGCGCAGCTCGTGCGACATATTGGCCAGGAATTCGGACTTGTAGGCGCTGATGCGTTCCAGTTCGTCGGCCTTGCGCTGCAGGTCGCGGCTGGCCGCTTCGCTCTCCTGGCTTTTCAGGCGGATCGTTTCGCGCTGCTGTTCCAGCAATTGGGCGCGCTCTTCGAGTTCTTCGTTCGACTGCTGCAGCTGTTCCTGCTGGACCCGCAATTCCTCGGTCTGGGTCTGGGTCTGGGCCAGCAGCTCGCCCACGCGCAGGCGCGCCTGCTCGACCCCGATCGCGATCGCCAGCGCCTCGCCGGCCTGCTCCAGCCAGGCCTGGCGCTGGGCGTCGAGCGCGCCGAAGCTGCCCAGTTCGATCACGCCCATCAACATGCCATCATGCTGCAGCGGCAAGGCCAGCACCGCCGCCGGCGTGGCTTGACCCAGCGCCGACACCACCGGCAGGTAGTTGGCCGGCACCGGCGCCAGCATGCCCGCGCGGCGCGCGCGCGCCGCCTCGCCGGCCAGCCCCTGGCCGAGCGCGATCACGCTGCGCAGCGCGTGCCCTGGCGGCAGGCCGTGGCCGGCGGCCAGGTGCAGTTGGCCATCCTGTTCGTCGTACAGGTACAGCGCGCCGACCGCCGCGCCCACATGCTCGGTCAGGTAGCCAATCACCGCCTGCGCCATCTGGTCCAGCGGACGGTCGCCGCGCATTTCGATATTGAGCGCGTTCATGCCGCTCTTGGCCCAGTCCAGGTCGCGCTCGTCGGCGCGGTGCTGGCGCAGCGTGTGGGTCATGCGCGCAAAACCCCGTCCCAGGCTGTGCTGGGCGCTGCCCATGGCGCGCATGGCGTCCACCAGCGCGCCGATTTCGTCGCGCTGGGTGACGCCCACGTCGAGCACCAGCAGGCGCGCTTGCGGCACGTCGCGGCTCAAGTCGCCGGCGGCGATCGCCTCGACCATCTCGGCGCGCTCGCCGCTATCGATGGCCAGCGCGCGCAGCGCCTCGAGCACTTGGCCGATCTGGCGGCTCAGTGCCAGGTAGGTGCCGCAGGCCAGATAGGCGAATACCAGGCTGACCAGCACACTGACGGCCACCGTCAGCGCCAGCCGGCCGCGCGCCTGCGCGATCCGGTTCTCGATATGGGTTCGCAAGGCCGGCGCCAGTACCTCGTTGCCGCCGGCGTACAACTGGTCGATCAGGTCGGTGTAATGGGCCAGGTAATCGGGCGCACTGGTGCCGAAGCCGGCGCCCACGATATCGTTCTGCACCATGGCCAGGGCGCGCTTGAGCGCCGGCGCCACGGCCGCGTCCAGCCGCTGCAAGCTGGCGCGCAGCGCCGGGTTGTAGGCGCCCACTTTTTCCAGATTCGATTGCTGCAACTGGCGCGCGATCTCGATATGGCCCAGCAGTGCGGCCATGTCCAGCTTTTCCAGGTCGGTGACCTGCTTGCGCGCCAAAATGCCGGCGCCGAAGGCGCGCGCCTGGCCCAGCCGCTCGGTAAAAAACGGCAGCTTGATCAGCGTATCCATCAGGTAGAAGCTGCCGATGTCCGGGTCCAGCGTGAGCGCACTGGCGTCGGCCACGTCGGTGGCCAGCAGCAGCATGGCCGCCACCAGCTGGCCATGGCGCACCGTATTGCTGCGCTGGTCCAGCGCCAGGCCCTGCGCGCGCAAATCGGCCCAGTCGGCCGCGATGGCGCGCCAGCGCTCGCTGGCGGCCACCGTCTTGGGCAGCACGGCAGCCAGATCGGCGAAGGCACGCTCGGTGTCGAGCGCCTTGCTGCGTTCGCGCTCGGCCATGGCCGGGAGCCCGCCCAACAGCGCGGCCGTGACGCCGCGGTGCTGCTGCACCAATTGCACTGTCTGGTTGAGCTGGACGATGGCATCGAGGCCGCGCAGCTCGAAGCGCGAGGGCGCGATCACCCGGTCCAGCGCGAAGTACAGGCTGACCTGGAGCACGATCACGGCAGCCAGTACCAGCAGGCCGAGCAGGCCGAATTTGTGGACGAAGCGCAGCCTGCTCATCAAGCTGCTGGCAGGCGCGAACAGGGTCCGCGGGTTCACTGATGCCGCCGGCGAAACAGGTTACCGATCATGAACGGCCTTTTGCACTGGGTTGTATCGCACCCGGCCTAGGATGGGAGACAAGGGCGCACCATGTCAAGAAAAACATGGCGCCCAGCAAAGGCGTTAAATCGCGGTCAGCCCGCCATCGACTGCTAGTTGGTGGCCGGTCACGAACGAGCTCTTGTCCGAACACAGCCACAAGGCCGCCTGCGCCACTTCGCTCGCCTCGCCAAAGCGCCCCATCGGGTGCACATTGCGCAGTTTTTTCTCGCGCTGCGGCTCGCGCTCGAGCGCGCGCGTCATCATGGCCGTGTTGATCACGCCCGGACAGACGCTGTTGATGCGGATGCTGTTGCGCGCATATTCTGCCGCCGCGGTTTTGGTCATGCCCACCACCGCGTGCTTGCTCGCCGCGTAAATCGGCTGCGACGGCGCGCCCACCAGGCCGGCCACCGAGGCCGTGTTGACGATCGCGCCGCCGCCCTCCTGCTTCATCATCTGGCGGATTTCGTACTTCATGCACAGCCAGGTGCCCTTGACGTTGACGTTGATGATGCGGTCGAACACGGCTTCCTCGGCCTCGGCCAGCGGCAAGGCTTCCTCTTCGACGCCGGCGTTATTGAAAGCACAATCGAGTCGTCCATAATATGCAACAGTCTTGTCGATCAGCGCTTCCACTTCGGCCGCCCGGGTGACGTTGCATTGCACGAACAGCGCCTTGCCGCCACCTTCGACGATCATGGCCGCAGTGGCGTGGCCACCATCGACCGAGGTGTCGGCCACCACCACGCAGGCGCCGGCGCGTCCGAACGCGACTGCCGCCGCCCGTCCGATCCCCCCTGCCGCCCCGGTGACGAGCACCACCTTGCCCTCGAAGCTAGTGTCTTTTGCTTTTATTTTCTGCACGATATTTCCGCCTTTAAAATTGCAAGAAGGAAGCTTTTGCTTCCCCACAGCAACATACTAGCGTAAATATTGGTGCATCACCAGCAAGTTATTCCTATTGGCGGGCGCGCTTTTCGTGTGCTTGTTGATGCGAACTGATACGCGACAGCTCGCCCATCTCCTCGGCCAGGAACTCGAGCAAGTCATCCACGCTGACGATGCCGGTCAGCCCGCCCGCCGCATTGATCACCGGTACCCGGCGAATGCCGCGAAAGCGCATGCGCTCGATGGTTTCATAGACGTCGTCGCCGTCCAGGGCGGTCAGCAAGTCGTCGCTCATGATGTCGCCCACCAGCAAACTGGCCGGATCGAGCCCCAGCGCGATCACCGACACCACGATGTCGCGGTCGGTGATGATGCCCACCGGAATGCGTTCGCCGTCCGGCTGGTCGATGACGACCAGGTCGCCCACGTGGAATTTGCGCATCAACAACGATGCGCCCTGCACCGTTTCGTCGCGCTTGCAATAAATGGTCTGGACCGTGCAGATGTCGCTGATTTTCATGGCGTTCTCCCTGTGCGCGCGCCGCAGGGGCGCGTGGTAGCCTAGGCTAGAGCGCTTATTCTACTGCGCTCGCGCGCTAGCAGCGCACCTTAGAGCGCAGGGTCGCCCGGCAAGGGCAGGAAGCAGGCGTCGACGATTTGCAAGTCGTTGTCCTTGGCAAAATCGCGCACGAAGTGGTAAGCCAGCGGTTCGATTTTTTGCAGGTCGTTGTTGACCACCACCGCCTTGACGCCGTTGAGCATGGTCGGGCGCACATAGGGCGAGAACTGCAGGTGGGCATTGGGCCCGCCCGAGCCTTCGGGGCGAAAGCACGACATGACGCCGCACAGGCGCTCGGCCCAGTCGCTGGGCCGGAACTGCCTGCCATTGCTGGTCAGGCCAAGTATGAAGAACTCGTCTGCGAGCTGTTTCATCTTGTTTTCAGGTAACTCGGCCATGGGCGCTGGTTCGGGATGGGAGGTGGAAAACCAGGCGCTGCGGTGCGCGCCTGTACAACCCCAGTATTATATCTTATAGAAGACTGCCCATGCAGATCGGCTGGAACGCGGCTCAGCCCAGGAACACGGCGCCTGACAACAACAGCAGCAGCAACATCCACAGCAACAGGGCGCGCCATACCAGGCCCACCGTGCTTTGCAGCGCGCGCGCATTCGGTTCTTCGCCCGGCATCACTTCCGCTTCGCTGTCGGTCGAATCGACCGTGGCAGCGTCGGGCGGCAGCACGCGCGAGGCGTTTTCATTGGGCGTGCCCAATCGTACACCCATGGCGCCGCCGCCGGCGGCAAGGATGATGCCGCGCGCTTCGTCGCTCCAGCGGTGCGCGAAATTGCGCCAGGCGTAGATCGCATCTTCGAAATTGCCGACCACGGCAAAGGCAACCGCGGTCAGGCGCACCGGCAGCCAGTCGATCCAGTAAAACGCGCGCGCGGCGAACTGGCCGAACGCTTCGTTGCGCATGTGCTCAGGTTCATTCCAGGCGCGCGCCAGATGGTCCGACACGCGGTACATGACGGCGCCGGCCGGGCCGAGCGGCATCAAAAACCAGAAGAACACGCCAAACACATGGCGATGGGTGGTGACCAAGGACTTTTCGACGGCAATGCGCGCCACTTCGGCGCTTTCCATGCCGACCGTGTCGATCCGGGCCCACTCGGCCAGCAGCGTGCGCGCGGTCGCTTCATCACCGGCCGACAACGCGATCTGGATCGAGGTGAAATAGTGGCTGTAGTGGCGAAAACCCAGCGTCAGGTAGACGATCAGCACGTTCCAGGCGAAGGTGGCAAACAACCAGCCCATCTTCCAGAAGGCAAAGTAGATCAGCGCGGTCGGGATCATCAGGGCGCCCATCAGCAGCAGCCAGCCCATGCGGCCATTGCTGGCGTCGCCGGCATTGAACCAGCCTTCCATGCGCATGGCAAAGGCCTTGATCTCGGCGTAGATCAGATTGTCCGCGCGCAGCGGCTTGAGTTGCTCGATCAGCAGCGCGCAGAGAATGGAGAGAAAGGTCATTCAGACGTCCTTTTGTATTGAAGCAATGCCACGTTGCCCGCTACGATAGCGCAGTGGACCGGCAGAATCAAACTTAATTGGGTGTTTGTGCAAGCTAGGCGCGCAGAAAATGGAACAGGTTGCGCAGCATGCCGGCGGTCGCGCCCCAGATGAAGAAGCGCTCGTACGGCATCGCGTAAAAGCTGCGCCGCCCTGCCCCATCGGGCAAATCGATCGACAGGCGGCGGTGGTTGGCCGCATCCATCAGGAACGCCAGCGGCACTTCAAAGATCTCGGCCACTTCGTTCTGGTCCGGGGTCAGTTCGAACGGCGGCGTCACCAGCCCCACCACCGGCGTGACCAGGTAGCCGGTCCCGGTCAGGTACGGCGGCAAGACGCCGACGATCTCGATGTGGCGCCGGTCCAGCCCGATCTCTTCCTCGGTTTCGCGCAGCGCCGTGTCGATTGCCGAGGCATCGTAGTCTTCGGCGCGCCCGCCCGGAAAGCTGATCTGGCCGGCATGGTCGGTCAGGTGCGCGGTGCGCTGCGTGAGCAGCATGGACAGCCCTTCCGGGCGCTGCACCAGTGCGATCAGGACCGACGCTGCCGTGCTGCCCGGGCGCTGCGCAAAGGCGGCTTCAGGCGCTTCCGATTGCCACTCGGGCGGGTTGGCAAAACGCGCGCGCAGCCAGGCCGCGGCCAGGCGCTCGGGCGCGAGCGCGCCTTCGCTGGCGACCGAATCAACCGGCAACTGCTCGGGATCGAATGGGATTTTTGCCAATGTTCTTATCCTTAAAACAAAAAAAGGCATCCTGGGAGGGATGCCTTCTTTGCTAACGCGATACCAATGATTACTTGGCAGCAGCGGAAGCGGCGCGACGGTTTGGCAGTTTCTCTTTGATACGTGCCGATTTACCCGAACGCTCACGCAGGTAGTACAGCTTGGCGCGGCGAACATCACCACGACGCTTGACTTCGATCGATGCGATCAGCGGGGAATACAGCTGGAACGTACGCTCAACGCCTTCGCCGGACGAGATCTTGCGAACGATGAAGTTCGAGTTCAGGCCACGGTTACGACGGGAGATCACCACGCCTTCGTATGCCTGGGCGCGCTTGCGGGTGCCTTCGACTACGTTGACGTTGACGATAACGGTATCGCCAGGTGCGAAATCAGGAATAGTCTTGCCCAAACGAGCAATTTCTTCTGCTTCAAGTGTTTGAATCAGGTTCATTTTTATAACTCCAATTACCATCATGCTGGCGCTGCGCCCAGTAGAGGATGGGGTTTGCCACGCAGACAACACGTCTGCAGGCGGGTGCTGCAACAGGTTTACAAACCTGCCAAAAACTTTTCATCGGCCTTGGACAGCTGTCCGGCGCTGCGCGCCTTGACCAGCAAATCGGGCCGTTTGTTCAGGGTCGCCTCGAGCATGCGCTCGCGCCGCCACTTGACGATCTCGGCGTGGTTGCCGCCCATCAGGACCGGCGGCACGCCCACACCTTCATAACTGTCGGGACGGGTGTAATGGGGCGAGTCGAGCAGGCCGTTGACGAAACTGTCTTCGACTGCCGAAGCGTCGTCGTTCAGTACGCCCGGCAACTGCCGCACCACCGCATCCATCAGCGCCATGGCCGGCAATTCGCCGCCCGACAGCACGAAATCGCCGAGGCTGATTTCTTCGTCCACGCACCGGTCCAGAAGACGCTGGTCGACCGCTTCGTAGCGTCCGCACAGCAAAATCAAGCCCGGCTCGTCCTTCAACTGCATCACACGCTCGTGCGTCAACGGCTTGCCCTGGGGGGACATGAACACCACCCGCGGCACCGGCAACTCCAGCATCACCTGGCGCTGCTTGGCGGCCCCAATGGCCGCCTCGAGCGGCTTGGCCAGCATCACCATCCCCGGTCCGCCGCCATAAGGGCGGTCGTCGACGGTACGGTGATTGTCGGTCGTGAAATCACGCGGATTCCAGTGCGACAAGCCCCAGCGTTTCTGTTCGAAAGCGCGGCGCGTGACACCCGATTGGGTCAGTGCGGCGAACATTTCGGGAAACAAGCTCACGACATCAAACTGCATCGGAACCTCGCTGCGCCTTAATAATCCAGGCCCCAATCCACGGTAATTTTCTTGCCCGCCTGGTCGACCGTCTTGACGAACTGGTCGACAAACGGGATCAGGCGCTCAGGCGCCTTTTCGCTTGCGGCATCAGGCACGGGGGTGATGCGCAAAATCGATTGCGCGCCGTTGTGCATCATGTCGCTGACCTGTCCGAGGGCTTCGCCCTGCAGGTTCACTACATCCAGCCCGATCAGATCGGACCAGTAAAATTCATCGGCCGGCAGGGAGGGAAATTCGCTGCGCGGGATAAACACTGCGGCGCCTTTCAGCGCCTCCGAGGCATCCCGCCCGAGCGTACCAACCAACTGGGCCACGACGTCGCCGCCGTGCATTTTCGCAGTGCGTACTGAAACGCGCTGCAGGCTGGGTTTATCCAGCCACCAGGTCTTCACGGCCAGCAGCGCATCCGCGTCGGACGAAAACGGGGTGACCCGAATCGAACCGGTGACGCCAAAGGCGCCGGACACATACCCGACTTGCGTCAGGTCGTCGGGGGCTTGCACCCCGGCTGCTGCAGAAACGCTCAAACCCGGACCAAACTTAAGCTGCTACTTTTGGCTGGCTATTGACCAGACGAGCAACGGTTGGCGACATTTGTGCGCCAACGCCTTGCCAGTAGGCCAGACGGTCTGCGGTGATACGCAGGCCGACTTCGGCACCAGCTGCCATCGGGTTGTAGAAACCGATGCGCTCGATGAAGCGGCCGTCGCGGCGATTGCGCGAGTCCGTTGCAACGATGTTGAAGAACGGGCGCTTCTTGGCGCCTCCACGAGCTAAACGAATAACGACCATAATAATTCCAAAAAGTTGTGCTGGGCGGAAAAAGCCGACAATTATAGCGCGCTATGCCGCGCAGCAGCAAGCGTTAAAGACAACAAGGGCGCGCACATCGGGAAGAATCGAGCATTATCGCCGATTTCGGCCGCCAGCGCCAACTGCTTGCAAAGGAAAAGACGTGCCGAATGCGCGAATTTGACCGATACTGCCTGCTTTCTCGCTTCAGAAGCCGTCAACCATGTCCACGCCGCACAAAAACAAGACCTTCGCCACCTTTCTCGCGCTCGCCTTCGGCGCCGTTGGCGCGCACCGCTTCTACCTGCGCGGCAGCGTCGACAAGCTGGGCTTGCTGCACGTGTGCGCCCTGCCGATTGCCGGCCTGGTGGTCGGCCTGCTGCCGCACGCCGACTGGTTTTACAAGATCCTGCCGCTGCTGGTGTCGGCCGTGATCGGCTTTATCGAAGCGCTGGTGATCGGCCTGATGGCGGACGACAAATTCGACATCGCCTTCAACCCGGGCTCGGGCCGCAAGTCCGATACCAGCTGGATCGTGGCGCTGCTGCTGGTGGCCACCATGATGATTGGCACCACCACACTGATCGGGACGATGTCGCGCCTGTTTGACTTGCTGTACACGGGCGGCGCCTACGGCTGACCCTCTGTTTTAACCTATCGCAAGCGCCTCGCATGGTCTATGCTGGTAGTAAGGACGGAGACTGAGCTAGCGTGGCCCGCAGCAAAATTGGCCACAAGGAAGTTTAAAGCCGCCTCCGTCCCCTCGATACCCACAGTGAAAAAAGGGAGCGCCTCGGCGCTCCCTTTTCATTTTCACGTCACGTTAATGCACATGGCGAGCGCGGCGCAAATCCTGGCGCGTACGGGCTCGTAGTTCCGCATCGCTCGGCGGTGCAACACTGGTCATGCCCGGCGCATCAGGTCGCGACATCGTGGTCGGCGCCAACGGGTTGGCCTGCACCAGGCTAGCGGCCCAGGTCGTTCCCGGCACCATCTGTATCGGCGCTGGCAATAGGTCGACTGCGGACGCGTCGATCCACGGGGCCACGCGCGCCAGCACCAGCTTCACGCGCGGCTTGATCGACGCGCTACCAATACGCCCGCGCTGTCCCCACGCCACCACCAGATCATCACTGTAGCCGGTCGGGGTAAATTTTCCGGTATAGGCGACGTCATAGCGCGCGCCGTAACGGTAGTACATGAAAAACTCTTCCATCAGCATCGCCAGGTCTTCGCGCGAGTTATCCGCCTCTTCGGGCTTGTCTTTCGGAATGTAGATCGAATAGGCATAGTCGTCGCTGGCAACGTCTGCGCCAAAGAAACTGCCCACTTGCGCTGCCGTGTACGACTTTTGCAGCTCGGACGCGAGCACACCCCGGTACATGACTTGACCAAGTCCCTTCATCTCGGCCGAAGTCAGAGGATACTGTTGTGCCAACCTGTCCGAAGGCAACTCTTTCTTATCGTAGCGGGAAAAAAGGTTTTCCCAGATCGACAGTGCGCCGTTCAGCGTGCGGTCCTGTGCCGGGGAAGCCGGGAAGAAGTCGCCCGCGTGGCCAAGTTCGTGATACAGCAAACGCCCCAGTCGTAACCCCAGTTCGCTCTCCGGACGGCCCTTGCGCTCATCAGGCCAATAATCAACTGGTGGTACACGGACATTGCCTTGGACCATGCGGCCCAAGCCATAAAAATTGAGCGCACTGCTGAACCCGGAACGGTAGTCCGCCACTTCACTGACCACGTCGCGCTCTTCGGGCGTCAGCCATACCTGGCCGGCATCGAGGTAAATCGCGCCGGTCACGTCATAGTAGAAGCTCGGACGCACCTGGGAACCGATGATGATGGTCGTCACGCCGGCAAGCAGGCGACGGAAGTCGTCGTTGGTCTGGTGCTCCAGAAAAGTTTTGAAATTCGTTCCGAGAAAATCGTGCGAAACCAGCACCCGCCCCATGATTTGATTCACAGTCGGCACATTGCCGGGGCCAGCTTCGGCCGCCAGCAACGGCAGCGTAGCGACCGTACACAAACTCTGGTCGTTCGAGGCCAGGAAATACAGGCCCACGTCATAGCTGCAGCGCGCCAGCACGCCAGCGTACGCACCGGCCAGGCTGTACGGATGGACGCGCGCAGTGACGTCGAAAATCGCATCAGTGTGCGGCGCCGCCTGGCGGTCGAGACTGACAATGACCTCATCCGTATCAACGATGCCCTTGGTCGTGGTCATGGTAGCGCGGAACTTGAGCGCGACATCGGCACCCGTGACTGGCGCCTGGATCATCAACACAGCCGGGTCATAGGTATCTTGCGTCACTTCGGCGTGCGGACCGGCGACCTGGGTCCAGACGATACTGCTGAGCGAATCGCCCGACGCCAGTACCGCCCAGGCGCGCACCGACGTATCGCGGCTCTTGCAGGCATCACTGTTAGGGTCCGTGCACACATGGCTGTCGATACCAGGGCGCAGCGAATGATCGGCGCGCACCGTGACGTAACTGCCGACGGGGGCAGCACCAACGACGATGTCCGTGGTCGCGGACGCATTGCTGCCATCGGCCAGCACCGCGTCAGCCTTGAGCCGGATGGTGCCAGCGACGAGAGATTCGACCGCCACGGTCGGGCTGCCGTCGGCCAGCAGTTTCACCGCCGGACCGCTGACCTGCACCCAGTGGATGCTCTTGAGCGGGGCGCCGCACGACAGCGCCGCAGCGCCTGCCGTCTTGCCGGCCGCAACGGTCGCATCAGCGACAATCTTGATTCCACATGCCGTCACCGGCGGCGGCGGCGTGGTGGTGCCGGACGAACCGCCACCACCACCGCCACAAGCGGCCAACAACAGCGCCAGCGATGCCGCCAGGGGCATACTGCGCACAATAAGATGATTTTTCACGAGAAGTTCCTGAGCAGATTAAATTTCACGGCAAGTTTTGCCGTCAAGACATAGCACGCCCCATTCTGCATGAAAATGCGCAGCGAGGCGTGTATCGAACGTAACAAGTGGCATACAATAGCCGCAGATTTCCCCACAAGCAAGATAAAACTGATCAGGAGTACAACTATGACGAATCGTCCACTATTGCTCGCCGTGTTATTCGGCAGCGTCATGTCGATGGCCCAGGCCGCTTCCCCGCAATACGACTCGGCCAAGCGCGAAGCGGCTACCCGTTACGCCGAAGACCGCGCCATTTGCAACGACGAACGCAACCAGGGTCAGCGCATGAAATGCATGCGCGAAGCGAAAAGCGAAAACAACCGCATGCTGGCCGACGCCAAGGCCCAATACGGCTCCCAAGGCGGGCACCAGGGCAACATGGCCTGCCTCGATTGCGGCAAGGTCACAGCAGTCAATGTAAGTGAAAAAAAGGGCGAGAGCAATGCGCTGGGCATGATCGCTGGCGGCGTTGGCGGCGCCTTGCTGGGTAACCAGGTCGGCGGCGGCACCGGCAAGAAGCTGGCCACGGTGGCCGGTGCGGTTGGCGGCGCGTACGCGGGCAAGAAAATTCAGGAAAACGCCAACACCAAGAAAATCTGGACCATTGACGTGCAATACGATAACGGGAATCGCGCCTCGTTCAATTTTGACCGCGATCCGCAAATCCAGCGCGGCGACCGGGTCAAGAACGCCGGCCAGTCGATTCAGCGCTACTAAGTGACTCGTCGTCCTCGCGCATGCGGGGACCCATACTGAAGATGCTCAGCATGGGGTAGCGCCTTGGCGCGCGTTCGCGAGGACGACAACGCTTAGAACTGGTCTTCGCTCAACGCCAGCACACCGGCGCTGCCTTCGACGATCGCCGTGCGCAAACCTGATGCCTGGGTCAGGATATGGTCGGCAAAGAAGCGCGCAGTGGCGATCTTGGCTTTGTAAAACGACGCATCACCTTCCACCTCATCGAGCTTCTGCTGCGCCACCAGCGCGGCACGCGCCATCACCCAGCCACCGAGCACGATCCCGGCCAGCTTCAGATACAGCACGCTGCCCGAGAACACGGCCTTGATGTCGCTCTTCATGTTGGCGGCCACATACTCAACCACGGCCTCGAGCGCCACGCTGCCTTCGGACAGCGCGCGATGAATCGCCTTGAAGTCCTCGCCCGACATTGCCGCCAGTTGCGCTTCCACTTCGCGCACCTGGCCGATGATGCCCTTGGCGACGGCGCCGCCGTCACGCACCGTTTTGCGTCCGACCAGGTCATTGGCCTGGATCGCGGTGGTGCCTTCGTAGATGGTCAGGATCTTGGCGTCGCGGTAGTGCTGCGCCGCGCCCGTTTCTTCGATGAAGCCCATGCCGCCGTGCACCTGCACGCCGTCGCGCGTGACGTCCTGCGACATTTCGGTCGACCAGCCTTTGATGATCGGCACCAGGTATTCATAGACGGCCAGGTTGGCTGCGCGAATGTCCAGGTTCGGGTGGTGGTGCGCCACGTCGCTGATGCCAGCGCCAACGTAGGCCAGCGCGCGCGCCGCCTCCACTTGCGAACGCATCGACATCAGCATGCGGCGCACGTCAGGGTGATTGATGATCGACACCGGTCCCGCGGAACCTGCCAGGTCGCGCGACTGCACGCGGTCCTTGGCGAACGCCACGGCTTGCTGGTAGGCGCGATCGGCCAGGCCGATGCCCTGCATGCCGACGCCGAAGCGGGCCGCGTTCATCATGATGAACATGTATTCCAGGCCGCGATTTTCTTCGCCGACCAAGGTGCCGATGGCGCCGCCATGGTCGCCAAACTGCAGCACCGCGGTCGGGCTGGCCTTGATGCCCAGCTTGTGTTCGATCGACACGCAATGCGCGTCGTTGCGCGCGCCCAGCGAGCCGTCGGCGTTGACCATGAACTTCGGCACGATGAACAGCGAGATCCCCTTGACGCCGGCCGGCGCGTCCGGCGTGCGCGCCAGCACCAGGTGCACGATGTTCTCGGCCATGTCATGCTCGCCGTAGGTGATGAAGATCTTGGTGCCGAACACCTTGAAGGTACCGTCGCCCTGCGGCACGGCGCGGGTGCGCACGGCGGCCAGGTCGGAGCCGGCCTGCGGCTCGGTCAAGTTCATGGTGCCGGTCCATTTGCCCGAGATCAGAGGCTCGAGGTAGGTCGCCTTCTGTTCATCGGAGCCTGCCGTCAGCAGCGCTTCGATCGCGCCGTCCGACAGCAGCGCCACCAGCGCGAACGAGATCGACGAGGCGTTGAGCATTTCGATGCACGGCGTAGCCACCAGTTTCGGCAAGCCCTGACCGCCAAATTCGGTCGGGTGCTGCACGCCCTGCCAGCCAGCTTCGGCGAAGCCCTTGAAGGCTTCTTTAAAGCCCTTGGCCGTGGTGACCTGGCCGTCATGCCAGAAGCTCGGAGCCTGATCGCTGCCATGGTTCAGCGGCGCGACCACGTTGCCGCAGAATTTGGCGTTTTCCTCGAGTACCGCTTCGACCGTGTCGGCGGTAGCGTCTTCACAGCCTGGCAACGCGTTGATGGTGGCCAGTCCGGCCAGTTCGTTCATCACGAACAGCATGTCTTTCAGTGGGGCTTTGTAGCTCACCATATTCTCCTAGTCAGTGCGAAAAAAAAGCGCATTCCAACGTTGGTGGAATGCGCCTTTGTGCGAGCGTGCGTTTAACCTAATTGCTTGACCAGATCAGGGACGACTTCGAACAAGTCGCCCACGATGCCGTAGTCGGCCACCGAGAAGATCGGCGCTTCCGGATCCTTGTTGATCGCGACGATCGTCTTGGAGTCCTTCATGCCGGCCAAGTGCTGGATCGCGCCGGAGATGCCGACCGCGATGTACAGCGCTGGTGCGACGATCTTGCCGGTCTGGCCAACTTGCCAGTCGTTCGGCACGAAGCCGGCGTCGACCGCAGCGCGCGACGCGCCCATGGCTGCGCCCAGCTTGTCGGCCAACGGCTCGAGGATCTTGAAGTTTTCGCCCGAGCCCATGCCGCGCCCGCCGGACACGATGATTTTCGCGGCCGTCAGTTCAGGACGGTCCGACTTGGCCAGTTCGCGGCCAACGAAGGCCGATTTGCCCATGTCGGCAACGGCTGCCAGCGTTTCGGTCGCAGCCGAACCGCCGGTGGAGGCGGCCGAATCAAAACCGGTGGTGCGCACGGTGATGACCTTGATCTTGTCGGACGATTGCACGGTGGCGATCGCGTTACCGGCGTAGATGGGACGCTCGAACGTGTCCGGCGAATCGACCTTGGTGATTTCCGAGATCTGGGCCACGTCCAGCTTGGCGGCCACGCGCGGCAGGATGTTCTTGCCATAGGCGGTCGCTGGCGCCAGGATGTGCGAGTACGCGCCGGCAATCGCCAGTGCTTGCTCGGCCACGTTTTCGGCCAGTCCGTCGGCGAAGTGGGCAGCGTCAGCCACCAGCACTTTGGTCACGCCGGCGATTTGGGCAGCTTGCGCAGCGGCGGCGCCGCAGTTGCTGCCGGCGACCAGGATATGGACATCACCGCCGCATTGAAGCGCTGCGGTAACGGTGTGGTGGGTGCTCCCCTTCAGGGAGGCGTTGTCGTGTTCTGCGATGACTAATGCGGTCATGATATGTCCTGTCTTAGATAACTTTGGCTTCGTTGCGCAGCTTGGCGACCAAGGTCGCTGCGTCCGGGACCTTGATGCCGGCCGAGCGCTTGGCTGGCTCGACCACTTTCAGCGTCTTCAGGCGCACGGCCACGTCGACGCCAAGTTCTTCCGGCTTGACGATGTCGAGCTGCTTCTTCTTGGCCTTCATGATGTTCGGCAGCGTCACGTAGCGCGGCTCGTTCAGGCGCAGGTCGGTGGTGATGATGGCCGGCAGCGTCAGCGACAGCGTTTCCAGGCCGCCGTCAACTTCACGGGTGACCGTGGCCTTGCCGTCTTCGAGCACCACTTTCGAGGCAAACGTGGCTTGCGGCCAGCCCAGCAAGGCCGCCAGCATCTGGCCGGTCTGGTTGGAGTCGTCGTCAATGGCTTGCTTGCCCAGGATGATCAGCTGCGGCTGCTCCTTGTCGGCCAGCGCCTTGAGCAGCTTGGCTACCGCCAACGGCTCGAGTTCGGCCGCCGTTTCCACCAGGATGCCGCGGTCGGCGCCAATGGCCATGCCGGTGCGCAGCGTTTCCTGGCACTGGGTCACGCCGCACGAAACGGCGATCACTTCGGTGACCTTGCCCGCTTCCTTGAGGCGCATCGCCTCTTCAAGGGCGATTTCGTCGAACGGATTCATCGACATTTTGACGTTGGCGATATCGACGCCGCTGCCATCGGACTTGACGCGTACTTTGACGTTGTAGTCGACAACGCGTTTGACGGGAACCAGGACTTTCATAGGTATACCTTTGGGAAATGGAATTTGGTGACGGACTTCAAGTGGCCTAGATTATAAGAGGAAAAACCATTCAGCACCAAATTAAAGCACGATCGTGCCTTTTTTAGTAGAAGAAAAAGCCTAAATCCGGGCCAGCGTGCTGCCCCGGTCAGGCTGTTTATTTGCGGCGCATCAAAAAAGTGAATTCACGCCCGTGTTGGGAGTGCGACAGCAGGGCATTGCCGGTTTGCTTGGCGAATGCCTGGAAGTCACGCACGGAACCGGAATCGGTGGCGACGATCTTCAGCACTTCGCCCGTCGCCATCTCGGCCAGTGCCTTCTTCGCCTTCAAGATAGGCAAGGGGCAATTGAGGCCGCGCGCGTCGAGTTCCTTCTGAAATTCCATGATGTCGCTGTCGAATGTGGTGTCGCTCATCGCATGCTCTGCTGGGTAGGTTGGTGTTTACAAGCCCAATATACTCCAATTATTGCATTTTGACGCACCGCACAAAAATTTATGTTTTTTGTTGCATGGCCACAACGACAATTCACATGTCGCAATTGCATGCTCTAAAAAATTCAGGGTCAATACAGCATCGGGGTCAGACCTCTCTCACATCGTGAGAGAGGTCTGACCCCGATTGGACGTTTTAGGCGCGCTGGCCGACCCAGGCTGGCACGCCGGCCAAGGCCGCGGCCAGGCCGCTCGGGTCGGTGCCGCCGGCTTGCGCCATGTCGGGACGCCCGCCGCCCTTGCCGCCCACTTGCTGCGCGACAAAGTTGACCAGCTCGCCAGCCTTGACCTTGCCAGTAGCGTCGGCGGTCACGCCGGCGATCAGGCTGACCTTGCCGTCGGCCACGCTGGCCAGCACGATGGCGGCAGTTTTCAGCTTGTTCTTGAGCTTGTCCATGGTTTCGCGCAGGCGCGCCACGTCGGCCCCTTCCAGCGTTGCCGCCAGCACCATGATGCCGTTCACGTCCACCGCCTGGGTCACCAGTTCATCGCCCTGCCCCGACGCCAGCTTCGACTTCAGCGCCGCCAATTCCTTTTCCAGCGACTTGACATGGTCCTGCACTTGCGCGATGCGCGCGCCCAGTTCGTCCGGATTGGTTTTCAGCGCGGCTGCCGCTTCCTTCAGGTTCTTGTCGAGCGCCTGCACCAGCACCACGGCGCCTTCGCCGGTGACGGCCTCAACGCGGCGGATGCCGGATGCCACGCCGCCTTCGGCGATAATCTTGAACAGGCCGATGTCGCCGGTCCGGGTCACGTGCACACCACCGCACAGTTCCTTGGACGAGCCGATGTCGAGCACCCGTACTTCGTCGCCGTATTTTTCGCCGAACAGCGCCATCGCGCCGTGCTTGACCGCGTCGTCGAACGACATATGCTGCGCCACGGTAGCCTGGTTGGCGATGATTTCGCGGTTGACGATGGTCTCGACCTTGCTGATTTCTTCGGCCGTCAATGGTGCGTTGTGCGAGAAGTCGAAGCGGGTACGCTCGGCGTCAACCTGCGAGCCCTTTTGCGCCACATGGCCGCCCAGCACTTCACGCAGCGCCTTGTGCATCAGGTGCGTTGCCGAGTGGTTGCGGATGGTGCGCGCGCGCGTCGCTTCGTCGACGTTGGCGTTGACGGTGTCGCCTACTTTGAGCGCGCCGGCTTTGAGCACGCCGTGGTGGCCGAACACGTCAGCCTGGATCTTGAGCGTGTCTTCGACCACGAACTGACTGGCGCCGGCGCTGATGACGCCCTGGTCGCCCACCTGGCCGCCCGATTCGGCGTAGAACGGCGTGGTGTCGAGCACCACGATGCCGGCCTGGCCAGCGTTCAGTTCCTGCACCGAGGTGCCGTTCGCGTACAGCGCCACGATACGGCCGGCATGCGCCAGGCTGTCGTAGCCGACGAAGGTGTTCTTTTCGCCTGCGTAATCGACCTTGTTGTCTTTCTTGGTCTTGCCGCCGGCCTTGGCCAGGTCCTGGCTTTCCTTGAGTGCGGCGTCGTAGCCTGCCTGGTCAAACGCGATATCACGCTCGCGGCAGATGTCGGCCGTCAGGTCTGGCGGGAAGCCATAGGTTTCATACAGCGTGAATGCGGTGGCCCCGTCCAGGCCCTTGCTGTCCTTGGCCAGCTGCGCTTCGAGAATCTTCATGCCCGTTTCCAGCGTTTCGCCGAAACGCTCTTCTTCGGCCTTGAGCATCTGGGCCACGCGCTCCTTGGCTTCTTGCAGCTCCGGATAGGCGGCGCCCATCTCGATGGCCAGATCGGCCACCAGCTTGTAGAAGAATGGCTTGGTCTGACCGAGCTTGTGGCCGTGGCGCAGCGCGCGGCGGATGATGCGGCGCAGGACATAGGCGCGACCTTCGCTGCCGGGAATGACGCCGTCGACGATCATGAAGGCCGACGCGCGGATGTGGTCGGCGATCACGCGCAGCGATTTGTTTTCCAGGTCAGTGGCGCCGGTTTCGCGCGCCGCGGCGCGGATCAGGTTCTGGAACAGGTCGATCTCGTAGTTCGAGTGCACGTGCTGCAGCACGGCGGCCAGGCGTTCCATGCCCATGCCGGTGTCGACGCACGGTTTTGGCAGCTTGTGCAGCACGCCCGCGTCATCGCGGTTGAACTGCATGAACACCAGGTTCCAGATTTCGATGAAGCGGTCGCCGTCTTCGTCGGGCGAGCCGGGAGGACCGCCCGGAATGTCGGCGCCGTGGTCATAGAACACTTCGGTGCACGGGCCGCACGGGCCGGTGTCGGCCATGGCCCAGAAATTGTCGGACGCGTAACGCGCGCCCTTGTTGTCGCCGATGCGGATGATGCGCTCTTTCGGCACGCCGATCTCGTTGGCCCAGATGTCGTAGGCTTCGTCGTCTTCCATGTAGACCGTCACGGTGAGCTTGTCGGCCGGCAGGCCATAGACCTTGGTCAGCAGTTCCCACGCGTAGTTGATGGCGTCGCGCTTGAAGTAGTCGCCGAAGCTGAAGTTGCCCAGCATTTCAAAGAAGGTGTGGTGACGCGCGGTGTAGCCGACGTTTTCCAGGTCGTTGTGCTTGCCGCCGGCGCGCACGCAGCGCTGCACCGAGGTGGCGCGCGTGTACGGGCGGCTGTCGGTGCCGGTGAACACGTCCTTGAACTGGACCATGCCGCTGTTGGTCAACAACAGCGTCGGATCGTTACCTGGCACCAGCGAGCTGGAACGGACAATCGTGTGGCCTTTGGATTCAAAGAACTTGAGGAATTTATCGCGAATTTCGGATGATTTCATGTTGTATGGGCGCGTTCGGGCAGCATGCTATAAAAAAATGATTATAGCGTAGGTCCGTCCGGGCCAATCAGGTCGATCCGGTCGGTGCACATGCCGTCCACGCCCCAGCCGGCGATCTCGCGCGCGCGCTGCGGGTCGTTGACGGTGTAACAAAACAGGCCGAAGCCGGCATCCTTGATCTGGCGCGCCAGATCCGCGCTCAAATGTTTCTGGTTGGTGTGGATCGCGACCGCGGCCAGTGCGCGCGCCTGCGCTTCCCAGTCGGGCGGCAGCACGTCGAGCAGCAGCGCGCGTGGCAGATCGGGCGCAGCGTCACGCGCCGCGGCCAGCGCCTGCGGGCTGAATGACGACAGCAAGGGTAGCAGCGCCGCATCGTCTTGCGCGATTTCCAGGCCGAACAGGGCGCGCGTCAGCTGGCCCACCACCCTGCCCGTTTCAAGCTCGAACCCGGGCGCCGGCTTGATCTCGATGTTCATCCAGATGCCGTTGGCCTTGCAAAATTCCACGTACTGGGTAAACAGCGGCACCTTGACGTCGCGGTATTGGGCACCGAACCAGCTGCCGGCATCAAACGTCACCAGTTCGGCCGCGTCGTAGTCGAACACGTTGCCGGAACCGGCCACGGTGCGCCCGAGATAGGGGTCGTGCATGACCACCGGCACGCCGTCGCGCGCCAGCATGACGTCGAATTCGACCGCGCGAAAGCCGTGCGCCAGGCCGCATTCGAGGCCGGCGATGGTGTTTTCAGGGGCCAGCTTGCCGCCGCCGCGGTGCGCCAGGTAGCGCGGATAGATCCACATGGTGTCTCCTTATGGGTGGCGCAGCACCGACAGCGGCGAGCTCAGATAGGCGAACGCGCCGATATTGAGCACTACCGTACACCAGAAGCGCAGCTTGAACGAGGGCTTGTTGGCCTTGTGCCGCAGCAGGGTCTGGCCCACCATCGCGCCCGGCCAACCGCAGGCCAGGCCAAGCAGCAACAGCGTGTTTTCGGACGTGCGCCAGCGGCCGGCCTTGGCCGCGGCCTTGTCGACGGCGTACATGCCGAAGCACACCACGCTTGCCACTACGTACACGCCGGCCACCAGCGGCGTCATGTGCCACTGGGTGACCGCCGCCGCGAAGATCGCCGCGAAAAGGAGAAACATCAGGGTACGCATGGCATTAGTGATTAGTGGAAACATTCAGTGTAGTGCGCGACCGGATTCCTGTCCAAACATGATTGCCGCTTGCGCATTTATATGCGACTATAGCCACCTTGTTTTTACATCAATTTTATCCAGGACACCATGAAAACCATTTCCCGTCTCGCCCTGCTGCTGGCCCCGGTCTTGCTCGTTGCTTGCCAAAAAAAGGAACCGGTGGCCGCGCCGGCCGTGGTCGTTCCCGCCCCCGTGGCCGCCCCTGCTGCCGCGCCAACTGCCGCTGCGCCAGCGGCGCCTGCCGCCGTCGACCCGGCCAGCATGACTGCCGAACAGCGCGACCAGGCTGAAAAGCAGGAACGCTTCGACTACGGCGCCATGGAAGACAAGTACATCAACGATCCGCGCGCGCAATGGGCGTCGGGCGCCTCGGCCAGCAGCACCTATGGCGACCCGAAACCGGACGAGGGCAACCTGCCGAAAACGTCCGCCGTGGGGCCGGTCGACGGCAAGCACTGGATCAATAATAACCAGGAAATCGGCTTCGACTGGCTGGCCGTGGACTATGCCAAGCCAGTGGCGGCGACCGAAGTGCGGCTGGTGATTGAAGATGGGCGCGGCATTGAAGCGCTCAGCAAGGTCGAACTGCAAGACACCGACGGCAAGTGGAATACCATCTGGACCGGCCTGTCGGACGTCAAGCAAGACCATCGCGGCGCGCGCACCTGGTTTGTACGCACCTTCCCCAAGACAGCGTACAAGGTCAAGACGGTCAAGTACACCTTCGCCAACAACGTGCAGCGCGGTTACAAATATGTCGATGCCGCCCAGCTGATCGGCGACCAGTAAATCAAGGAGCTTCGGCTCCTTTTTTCATGTTCGGTGAGTTGCCGTACAGAGCATCCGGCGCGCCGGCCCTACCCTTGGCTTTTGCATGGCACAAGGGGATCGCATGGCATTCGACATCGGCAATTTACTTCAGCAATACCTGGGCGGCTCAGCCAATGCCAACGCCAGCCGCGCCCTGGAAGACTTCGAGCACGTGGCACGCAACGCGCCCCGCTCGGCCATGGCGCAGGGCGTGAGCGAAGCGCTGCGCTCGGACCAGACGCCGCCGTTTGCGCACATGGTTGGCCAGCTGTTCGACAAGAGCGACCCAACCCAGCGCGCCGGCATGCTCAACCAATTGCTGCGCGGGGCCGGGCCCGGTCTGCTCAATTCGGTTGCCGGCGGCGCCCTGAGCCACCTGTTGCACGGCACTGACGCCACTGCCGCCATTACGCCCGAGCAGGCTGCCACCATGTCGCCCGACCAGGTGCGCCAGATCGCCGAACAGGCCGAGCAGCACAACCCCGGCATTGTCGAGCGCATGGGCGACTTTTACGCCGAGCACCCGCAACTGGTCAAGACCATCGGCGGCGCCGCGCTGGCGATCGTCCTCGGGCGCGTGGCGCAAAGCATGCAGCACTAACCCCAACCTCTCACTACGGAGAACATCATGGGCATACTGAGCAATATCTTTCACAAGATCTTCCCGTCATCGCACCCGGCCGTGCAAAACCCGCAGGCCAGCAACAGCGCCTCGATGCAGTCGGCCACCCCGGGCCAGGCCACCCAGCCCCAGCGCAGCGCGCCGCCGGGCGCGCCGATGGACATCGTCGACGTTGAGGCCATCCTGAGCGCCAAGCCGCAAGCGGGCGCGCTCAACTGGCGCAGCTCGATCGTCGACCTGCTCAAGCTGCTTAACCTCGACAGCAGCCTGCAAGCCCGCCAGCAACTGGCGCACGAGCTGGACTACCAGGGCGACACCAGCGACAGCGCCACCATGAACCAGTGGCTGCACCGCCAGGTGATGAACCGGCTGGCCGCCAACGGCGGCAAAGTGCCGGCCGACTTGCGCGACTAGGCTGGCGGCGCAGTGCGGGCGCGGCCCGCCAGCGGCGCGCCCGGGTGCGGGTGTTATAGAATGCCCCCACCCTAACCCGTCGATCAGGCCGCCCCTGTGCAAGCGCCCCACGCTTTTCCGTTTTTGCGAGAAACCCTGCTGTTTCTCGCGCTCGCAGGCATCCTGATCCCCACGCTGGCGCGCTTGCGCATCAACCAGGTGCTGGGCTTTCTGGCAGTCGGCGCGCTGCTCGGGCCGTTCGGCCTGGGCTTGTTCGCGTCCGCGCTGCCGTGGCTGTCCTACCTGACGTTCCCGCGCGCCGAAGGGGTGGTCGCGCTGGCCGAACTGGGCGTGATGTTCCTGATGTTCATGATCGGCCTGGAATTGTCGGCTGCCCGCCTGTGGGCGCTGCGGCGCTGGGTGTTTGGCGCCGGAACCGCCCAGGTGGCCATCTGCGCCACGCTGATCGGCGCCATCGTGTGGCTGCTGGTCGGCCGCCTCGACAGCGCCGTCATCCTCGGCTGCGTGCTGTCGCTGTCGTCCACCGCGGTCGTCATGCAGCTGATGACGGCCCAGAACAATACCGCTACGCCGCTCGGCCAGGCTGCGTTTTCCGTGCTGATGCTGCAAGACCTGGCGGTGGTGCCGCTGCTGATTCTGATTGGCGCCATGGGCCAGGGCGGGGCGGGCAGCCTGGGCGCGCTGGTGGCCATCGCGATGGCCAAGGCGGCGCTGGCAATCGCGCTGATCTACCTGGCCGGCGCGCGCATCGTGCAGCCGCTGTTTCGCGCGTTTGCGCGCCACCGCCAGCCGGACGTGTTCATGGCGCTGATTTTGCTCACCACGCTGGGCATCGCCGGCCTGTCGGCCGCGGCCGGCCTGTCCATGGCGCTGGGCGCGCTGATTGCCGGCGTGCTGCTGGCCGAGACCGAATTCAAGCACGAAGTCGAACTGATGATCGAGCCGTTCAAGGGCTTGCTGATGGGGCTGTTTTTCATGACCGTCGGCATGGGCATGGACTTGCGCCAGGTTGCGCAAGCGCCGCTGTGGCTGGCGCTGGTCGTGCTTGGCCTGGTCATGCTCAAGGCGGGCGTGATCGCGCTGCTGTTTCGGCGCGGCGGGCTGGCGTGGGGACGCGCGATCCAGGGCGGCCTGTTGCTCGGCCAGGGCGGCGAATTCGCCTTCATCGTGATTGGCTACGCCAGCGCCGCGCAGCTGGTCGAACCGGCCTTGGGAGCGCGCGTGATGCTGGCCGTGGGCCTGTCGCTGTTCATCACGCCGCCGCTGGCGCGGCTGGGACGGGCGATCGGCGAGCGCTGGGAAAATCGCGCCGACCTGGCCGCCGCCGCGCTCGACCTGGCGCAGCTGGAATCGGCGCGCGGACGCATCATCATCGCCGGCTTCGGCCGCGTGGGCCGCCAGCTGGCCAAGCTGCTGGCCGCGCAAGGCATTCAATTTGTCGCCTTTGAAAACGATGCGCGCCTGGTCGCCAGGCTGCGCGCCGAAGGCTTGCCGGTGTTTTTCGGTGACGCCTCGCGCGCCGAACTGCTGCAGCGGGTCGACGCCGGCCACGCGCCGGCGATCGTGCTGACCATGGACCATGCCGCCTCGGCGCTGCACGCGGTGCGCGGCATCCGGCGCGAATTTCCCAACGTGCCACTGTACGCCCGTTCGCGCGACGAAAAGCATGCGCGCGCGCTCAAGCTGGCCGGCGCCACCATCGTGGTGCCGGAAACGCTGGAAGCGAGCCTGCAGTTGTCCGCCTTCGTGCTCGAAGCGGTAGGCATGGACGCGGCCCACGTGGACCGCCTGGTGGACGTCGAACGCCAGCTGTTCCTGGCCACGCTGGCCGAATGAAGATCGTGCGCGCCGCGCTGTTCGTGCTGTGCGCCCTGCTGCTGGCGGCAGCTGCGCGCGCCGACGTCGTCAACGTCTATACCAGCGCCAGTTTCGCGCCGCTGATGCTGGGCGACGGGCGCGGCATCTATCCCGACCTGATCGCGCACCTGAACCGGAAAAAGCCGGGTGGGCTCACTTTTCGCCTGCTGTACATGCCGCGCAAGCGGCTCCAGGTCAAGCTGGAGGAAGGCTCGCTGGACGGCGTGGTGATCGGCATGATGCCCGAATGGATGGCAGACCCCGCGCAGAAAAAATACCTGTGGACCGCACCGTTCTCCAGCGACCGTTTTGTGCTGGCCTCGCTGGCATCGAAACCGGTGCGCCCGGATGGGCCCAGGCATAGCACGGGCAGCATCGGCATTACCGTCGGCTATGTCTATCCCGGCCTGGACGACTGGCTGGTGAGCTCCGGCCTGCAGAGCAGCATTGGCGCCAGCGATGAAAAGAATATCGAAAAGCTGCTGCTGGGGCGGGTCGACTGCGTGATCGTGGCCGAGTCGATGGCGCGCTATTTCATGCGCACGCGCCAGCTGGCAAACACTTTGCGCCTGTATCCGATGCCGGGCCCCAGCGCCGAACGGCGCTTCCTGGTGCAGCACCGCCAGGCGACGGTGTACGAGCAGCTGGCGCCGCTGATCAGGAAGCTGCCAGCGGACGCCGACTGGCGCCGCGCCGCCGCAGCCTACGAATAAGCGAACGCCTTGCGCGCCGCTTCGCAGCCCCACCACGCCGCCTCTTCGAATACCGAAAACCCGGACAGGTCGGCGTGCGCAAACAAAATCGGGCCGTCGGCCTCGCGCAGCGCCTTGGTGCCGGCGTTGCTGCGAAAGCCGGGCAACGGCGCCGCCATCGCGTGGCCGCGCAGCGTGATGTCGACCCGTTCGACGCAGGCGCCAAACTTCCACCCATACGCCGATTTCAAGTCCACCGAGGCCAGCTCCACCAGCTGCCTCGGCGTGGCCGCTTCCAGCCACTTGCGGGCCTGATCGGGCGTGCGGTCCGACAGCGCGACGTAGGCGCTGAAGACGGTCTTGGCCGGCGGCGTGGTGCGGATATCCTGGTGGGTCGACACCACGTAGCCCAGACCCGGTTCCTGGTACACCACGTTGTCCCACGCCAGCGGCGCCGCCGGCAGTTCGGCCGGAAACGCCTTCATCAGGAAATTGGCGACCATCCATGGCGCATACGCGGGCGTATGCAGCCTGGGATCGAAGCCCATGCCGGCGATGCCTTCCACTACCCGCGCGGCCACGTACAGCGGCATCGCGCAGATCGCCTTGCGCGCCCGCACCACATAGGTTTCAGGCACGCCGTTATTCAGGGTGAAGCACAGCGCCTCGACCCCGCCGTCGATGCGCTTGAGCGACACCGCGGTGCCGGCGCGACGTTCGACGCCGGAGGCGGCAGCGAGCTTGTCGGCCACCGGCTGCATGCCGCCCGGCCAGGTCAGCCAGGCGCCATTGCCGGCGTTGGCGGCCTGGCCCCAGCGGCTGCAGTAGTAGTGCAGGCCGGCCCAGGCCGACACCTTGTCGTAGCGGGTGCCGTAGTCGTCGCGGCAGCAGTAATTGAGATACCAGTGCAGGGTCGGCGAATGGTAGCCGTTCTGCTCCAGCCACTGCTTGAGGGTGAGCTGGTCGAGCGCATCAAATTGCGGGTCGCGCGACGAGGCCACGGTGGGAAATACGAACATCCGCTTGGCGTCGCTGCCGCGCAGCTGGCGCAGCCGGTCGACTTCGGCAAAGAAGCGTTTGTGCTCGGCCAGTTCGGCCGCACTGACACCTTCGGTGGGAATGAAGCCGTCCTGCCAGCGGCCGTTGAACAGCAACCGCTCTTCCGGGCCGTGCAGGATGTAGCGCTCGTCGTAGTACGGCTTTTCGGCCAGCGGATCGCGCAAGATGATGCCAAGGTCGAACAGGATCTCGCGCACGTGCACCGATTCTGGCGATGGCAGCGGCAAATAGTGGCCCCCCGTCGGATAGGCAAGCTCACCGAAATGGCCGCCGGCGGCATTGCCGAACGGTTGCGGCCCGTCGATCATCAGTGCGCCGGCATGCCCCAATTTTTTCAGCTTCCAGGCGGCCGTCAAGCCGCCGATGCCGGAACCGAGGATCACGATATCGGTGTCGATGGTGCGGCTGGGCGCGGGCAGGCGGCGCCGGTCGCGCAGGAAGTGGCCTTCGTCGCGCCCCGGATAGTGCAGCGTGGGCGTGACCTCTTGCCAGCGCAAGAAGCCGGCCCCGCTCAGCGCGGCCGCACCGGCGGCGCCGGCCACGGCCAGAAAACTGCGGCGTTCCATCAGCGGATCACCTGGCGCCAGTCATGCTCGAACTCGTGCACCAGTGATTGCGTGTTGAGCCGGTTGGGCGCCATCTCGCGGCGCTGCATATCGGGCGGGAACTCGAACATTTCACGGGTCGTGGCCGCGTTCAGGTAGCGCATCGGCAGGCGGTACGACGCCGGCGGCGCGTACTGCTGCTGCGGCGAGGCCATGATGAAGCCCCATTCGCCGAACGAGGGCACGTAGGCGTGGTACGGCCAGGTGTGCATGCCGACGTCGCGCAAAGTGGCGTCGATGGTCCAGAACGCGTTGGGCGCGAAAAACGGCGACGTCGATTGCACCACCACCAGCCCGTTGGCGGCCAGATGCTTCTTGACCATACCGTAGAACGGCACCGAATAGAGCTTGCCAAGCGCGAAACTGGACGGATCGGGAAAGTCGATGATGGCCGCGTCGAACATGTCGGTCGCGTTTTGCAGCCAGATCGCGGCGTCGGCGTTGATGACGGTTACGCGCGGGTCGGAAAACGAACCGTGATTGAGCTTGACCAGTTCGGCGCGCGTGGTAAAGGCCCCCGTCATGGCCGGGTCCAGGTCGACCAAGGTAACGTGGGTGATGTTCGGATAGCGCAAAATCTCGCGCAGCGCCAGGCCGTCGCCGCCGCCCAGCACCAGCACGCTCCTGGCCCAGGGCAGCGCTTGCAGCGCCGGATGCACCAGCGCCTCGTGGTAGCGGTATTCGTCGCGCGACGAGAACTGCAGGTTGCCGTTGATGTACAGCCGCATGTCGTCCTTCCAGCGCGTAATCACCAGCCGTTGGTAAGGCGTCGTCGTGGAATACACGATCTCGTCGCCGAACAGGCCATGTTCGCCCCACTGCACCATGCGGTCCGACATGCCGAAGCCGAACACCAGCGCCAGCATGACAGCCGAAGCGCGCAGCACGCGCCCGCCGGCGTTCTCCAGTTCGTGGCGAAACACGTACAAGGTCCACATGCCGACCGCCACGTTGAGCATCCCGAACAGAAAGCCGGTGCGCACCAGCCCCAGGTAGGGCGCCAGCACCAGCGGGAACAGCAGCGACACGGCCAGCGCGCCCAGATAGTCGAACGTCAGCACCCGGCTGACCAGTTCATTGAACGCGGTGTCGCGCGCATTGAGCGCGCGCATCACCAGCGGCACTTCCATGCCCACCAGCGCGCCGATCATGAACACCAATACATATAACAGCGTGCGAAACGGTGCCGTCATCCACGAAAACGTCATGAACAGCAGCGCCGCCGACAGGCCGCCGATCAGGCCCACCGCCAGCTCGATGTCGACGAAGCGCGCCAGCACGTCATCGTCGTGCACATATTTGGACAGGTGAGCGCCCACGCCCATGGCAAACAGGTAGCAGCCGATGATGGTGGAAAACTGCAGGATCGAGTCGCCCAGCAAATAGCTCGACAAGGCGCCGGCAATCAATTCGTATGCCAGGCCGCAGGATGCGACCACAAAGACGGAAAGTATAAGAATTCGTTTGGTCATGTATCGTCTTTTGATCTAAGATTCCGTAGTGCTGTCATTTTGACTATCTTACCTGGGGAGGACCGCGTGCCCGCCATCCTAAACTATCTGCTCCACCTTGCAACAGCCGTTGCGCTGGTAATGGCGTTTTTCGTCATTTACTGCCGCATGACGCCGTACGACGAAGTGGCGCTTATCCGGTCGGGCAACAACGCGGCCGCCCTGTCGCTGGGCGGCACCTTGCTCGGGTTCGCGCTGCCAATTGCATCGGCCCTGATGCACACTCCCGATTATTACCAATTTCTGGGCTGGGCCGCTGGCGCCATGCTGGTCCAGGTGCTCGTATTTCACGTTGCCACGCGTTTGCTGAAGATGTCGAAAGACCAGATCGAAGCCGACAACACTGCCTTTGGCGGCCTGTTGGGCGCGATCTCCTTGTCGATCGGCCTGGTCAACGCCGGCGCCATTTCCTGATTCATCACTACAGCATCCAGAGGAGAGACGTCATGTCACTTGGCTCATTCATCAAGAAGCAGTTTATCGACGTCCTGCAGTGGAACGAGGAGACCGAAGGCGTATTGGCCTGGCGCTTCCCGATGCAGGACTTTGAAATCCAGAACGGCGCCATTCTCAACGTGCGCGAGTCGCAGGTGGCGGTGTTCGTCAACGAAGGCGTCATCGCCGACGTGTTCGGCCCCGGCACCCACAAGCTGACCACCCAGACCTTGCCGCTGCTGACCAACCTGAAAAACTGGGACAAGCTGTTCGATTCGCCGTTCAAGTCCGACGTCTATTATTTCAGCACGCGCGTGCAGACCGGGCGCAAGTGGGGCACGCCGCAACCGATCACGATCCGCGACAAGGACTTCGACATGATCCGGGTGCGCGCGTTCGGCATGTTCTCGTACCGCGTGGCCGACGCCCGCAAATTCTTCACCGAGATCAGCGGCACCCGCGAAATCTACACCCGCGACGAAGTCGAAGACCAGTTGCGCGGCTTGCTGATGTCGACCATGGCCTCCTCCCTGGGCGGCGCCAACGTCGCCTTCCTCGACATGGCGGCCAATCAGGCGCTGATGGCGCAGCAGGTCAAGGGCGACCTGGCCACCGCGTTCGCGCGCTATGGCATCGGGCTCGATGAATTCAACGTCGCCAGCGTCAGCCTGCCCGAAGAACTGCAAGCCGCGCTCGACGAACGCATTTCGGCCGGCATGAAGGGCGGCCTGTCGGCCGACAAGATGGGCGGCTTCACCAAGTTCCAGGTCGCCTCCAGCATTCCGCTGGCGGCCCAGAACGAAGGCGGGCTGGCCGGCATCGGCGCCGGCCTGGGCGCGGGCGCCCTGCTGGGCCAGACCATGGCGCAAGCCATGCAACCGGCAGCGCCCGCGGCGCCGGCAGCACCGGCCGAAGTGTCGATCGAAGACCGCCTCACCAAACTGAAGGGCATGCTCGACAAGGGCTTGATCTCGGCCGCCGATTACGACAGCACCAAGGCCGAGCTGCTCAAGAAACTGATCGGCTGACCGCTACGCCATGCAGACTGTTTCCTGCCCGAGCTGCGGCGCCCCGGTGCAATTTCGCTCGCACGCTTCCGTCATGGCGGTGTGCGAGTTCTGCCGCGCCGCGGTGCTCAAGGATGCCGACGACGTCAAGGACATCGGCAAGATTTCGTCCGTGCTGGAAGATTTTTCACCCATCCAGATGCAGGCGGCAGGCGTGTTCGGCGGACGCAATTTCACCGTCGTCGGACGCATCCAGCTGCGCTACGAACAGGGCATGTGGAACGAATGGTATCTGCTGTTCGACGACGCCAGCGCCTCGTGGCTGGGCGACTCGTCCGGCCTGTACACCATCACCACCGCGCGCGAGGTGGCCGGCCCCCTGCCCTGCTTTACCGATCTCACGCCAGGATCACAAGTCCAGGTTGGCGGCGAGCCGTTCACGGTCGCTGAAAAGCGCGAGGCCGAATGCATCGGCGGCCAGGGCGAACTGCCGTTTCGGGTCGGCGACGGCTGGCGCATCCGGGTTGCCGATTTGCGCCGCAGCGCCAGCTTCGTCACGCTCGACTACACCGATGGCGAAGTGCCGGTGGTGTACAACGGCATGGCCGTCACGCTGGCGGAGCTGAAGTTCCAGCTGCTGCGCGACGACGAACAGATCAAGGCTTCGGCCGGCAAATACCGCGGCAAGCTCGATGCGCTCGACTGCCCCAAGTGCGGCAGCACCATCAATTACCTGCCCGGCGTGACCACCAACCTGGTGTGCCCGGCCTGCAGCTCGCAGCTGGACGCGGCCGGCCCCGAAGCGACCGTGCTGGCAGCGGGCGAATCGGTGGCGCGCACCCTGACCACGCTGCAGCTGGGCGCCACCGCCAATATCCAGGGTAGCGTCCATACGGTGATCGGCGCCATGGTGCGAGTCGACGACGAAGGCACCGAGTGGACCGAATATCTGCTGTACAGCACCAAGACCAGTTTTTTCTGGCTGGTGGAAACCAGCGAAGGCTGGTCGCGCGCCAGCGTGATGCCAGCCTGGCCCGAGGGGAATTTCGCGCAAGGCGATATGCCGCGCCTGGACAAGGCCACGTTTCGCAAGCTGTACGACTACACCGCCACCGTCAAGTACGCGGCCGGCGCCTTCAACTGGCGCGTGGCCGCGGGCGACCAGGTGCGGGTCTCCGAATTTGAAAACGGCACAACCAAGCTGGCCGCCGAAATGACGGCCAGCGAGCTGACCTGGTCGCGCTCGACCCCGGTCCCGTTCGACCAGCTCAAGGCCTGGTTCGGGGCCGGCATCCAGGGCGACGGCCCGGCCGCGGCCAGCGGCGCCGGCAGCGCCGGCAGCGTGCGCGCCACCCAGATGAAATTCGTGTGGTGGATACTGGGCCTGAACGCGGTCCCGCTGTTGGCTAACTTCGGCGCCAGCTTCTGGATCGTGCTCATTGCGCTGATCGCCCTGTTTTATCCGGCCAAATACTTCCAGGGCGAATCATGAACGGAAAATACCTTTTCTACGCGATCATCCTGACCCTGGTCACCACCGTGATCAACTGGAGCAGCATGGCCGGATCGTCGTCCGGCTCCAGCGGCCACGGCAGCGTCTGGAGTTCGCACAGCAGCGGCGGCGGCTTCGGCGGCGGTGGCGGCGGCCACAAATGAACAGCCACGCCCATCGTCCATCCGGCACCCATTTGCTGGCCGATTTCTACGGCGTCGACGCCGCCCGGCTGGTATCGTGCGAGGACATCGACGCGCAACTGCGCCTGGCTGCCGAAGCGGCCGGCGCGCGCATCCTGCACAGCCACTTCCACAGCTTCGGCGACGCCATGGGCGTGACCGGCGTGGTGCTGCTGGCCGAATCGCATATTTCGATCCATACCTGGCCCGAATGCGGCTTTGCCGCGGCCGACATCTTCATGTGCGGCGACGCCCAGCCCAAGCTGGCGCTCGACGTCATCGCCCACGCGCTCGCGCCCAAATCCTCGATCGTGCAGACCATCGCCCGCGGTGGCGCCGCCATTCCCCTTTAAACAGCAACCAATATCAACATGACACAAGCTTTCACTGGCATGCCCACCGCATTGGGCCACATCCGCGTACTCGATTTGTCGCGCGTGCTGGCCGGCCCATGGTGTTCACAAAATCTGGCCGACCTCGGCGCCGACGTGATCAAGATCGAACGTCCCGGCGTGGGCGACGACACGCGCGCCTGGGGCCCGCCGTACGCCAAAGATGCCGACGGCAACGACACCAGCGAAGCGGCCTACTACCTGTCCGCCAACCGCGGCAAGCGCTCGGTCACGGTCGATATCGCCAGCCCGGAAGGCCAGGCCCTGATCCGCGAACTGGCGCTGCAGTCGGACGTGGTGCTGGAAAATTACAAGGTCGGGCAGCTCAAGCGCTATGGCCTCGATTACGACAGCCTCAAGGCGCTCAAGCCGGACCTGGTGTACTGCTCGGTGACCGGCTTCGGCCAGGACGGGCCATACGCGCACCGCGCCGGCTACGACTTCCTGATCCAGGGCATGGGCGGCCTGATGTCGGTCACCGGCGAGCGCGATGACCTGCCCGGCGGCGGCCCGCAAAAGGCTGGCGTCGCCCTGACCGACCTGATGACGGGCATGTACGCGACCGTGGCAGTGCTGGCCGCGCTGACCTACCGTGACCGCACCGGCGTCGGTCAGCACATCGACATGGCGCTGCTCGACACCCAGGTGGCGATGCTGGCCAACATGGGCAGCAATTACCTTAACAGCGGCAAAGCGCCCAAGCGCTGGGGCAATGCGCACGCCAACATCGTGCCCTACCAGACCTTCGCCTGCCTTGATGGCCACCTCATCGTCGCCACCGGCAACGACGGCCAGTACCAGAAATTCGTCGAAGCCGGCCAGCGCCCCGATCTGGGCTCGGACCCGCGCTTCGCCACCAATCCGCTGCGCGTGCAAAACCGCGACGTGCTGGTGCCGCTACTGGCCGAGATGGTCAAGACGCGCAGCCGCCAGACCTGGATCGACCAGCTCGAAGCGGTTGGCGTGCCGTGCGGCCCGATCAACGATATCGGCGAAGTATTCGACAACCCGCAAGTAAAAGCGCGCGGCGTGGCGTTCGAGATGGACCACCCGGCCGCCGGCAAGGTCAAGCTGGTGCGCAGCCCCATGAAGCTGTCGGCTACGCCGGCCGAGGCGGCGCTGCCGCCGCCGATGCTGGGCCAGCATACCGACACCGTGCTGCGCGAACTGCTCGGACGCAGCGACGCCGACATCGCCGCGCTGCGCGCCAAGGGCGTGCTGTAAGTGCGTGACCAGGCCGGCGCCGCTGCCCGTCCCGGATTCCCGTTCCGGCACCTGGCCAAGGACGGCGTCGTGGTCGCGGTGCTGTGCCTGGCGTGCGCGCTGATCATTACCACCATCTCCGGCCAACCCGCCTACTTCCTGCAAAACCTGGTGTTTTCGCTGGTCATCGGCGGCATTGCCTTCATGCTGATCGACGTCACCCGCTTGCTGCTATGGGGCGGCGCCGTGCGCCCCCCGAAACTGCCGTTCTTTGCCATCTTGCTGGTATCCGTGCCGATCGCCCAGTTTGGTGGCACCATGCTGGCCAGCACGCTGCTTGGCATCGAACGTCCGCCCTTGAAGGCGCTCATTTCGGGCGAGTCGAACCGCATGCTGCTGTTCACGCTGATCATGACCGCCACCGCCACCCTGTTCATGCACAACCGCGACCGGCTGCAGCGCGCCGAAACGGCCGCCGCCGAAGAGAAGGCGCGCGCCGAAGCCATTGCGCGCCAGGCCTTGCAAGCGCAGCTGCAACTGCTGCAGGCCCAGATCGAGCCGCACATGCTGTTCAATACATTGGCCAATTTGCAGGGCATGATCGCGCTCGACCCGCAGCGCGCGCAGCTGATGCTCGACCAACTGATCCAGTACCTGCGCGCGACGTTGACGTCCTCGCGCGCCGAAACGACCACGCTGGCGCAAGAATTCGCGCTGATGGATGCCTACCTGGGACTGATGTCGGTGCGCATGGGCGCGCGCCTGGTGTATGCCTTGCAGCTGCCGGCCGCGCTGCGCGGCGCGCACCTGCCGCCGATGCTGCTGCAGCCGCTGGTGGAAAACGCCATCATCCATGGCCTCGAGCCCAAGGTCGACGGCGGCCACGTCACCGTCAGCGCGGCCCTCGAAGGCAAGATGCTGGTGCTGCGCGTGACCGACACCGGGCTCGGGCTGCATGCGCCGCCCGCCAACAGCGGCACCCACGTCGGCGTGGCCAACACACGCGAACGGCTGCAGGCGCTGTTTGGCGTGCATGCCTCGCTGGTACTTGAAGCAAACCCGCCACAGGGCGCGACTGCGCGCCTGACCCTTCCCATGAGCCCCGCATGAGTATCCGCGCCCTGATCGCCGAAGACGAACCCGTACTGGCTGCGGTACTTGAAAAATCGCTGCAGCGCCTGTGGCCGGAACTGGACATTGTGGCGCGCTGCCCGAACGGCATCGAGGCCTTGGCCCAGGCGCTCGCGCTCAAGCCCGAAGTGCTGTTCATGGATATCAAAATGCCGGGCAAGAGCGGCCTGGAAGCGGTCGAGGAACTGGCCGAGTTGTGGGATCCGGCGCAGCCGTTCCCGCAAGTCGTGTTCGTGACCGCCTACGACGACTATGCGGTGAGCGCGTTCGAGCATGCCGCCGCCGATTACGTGCTCAAGCCGGTCAACGATGCGCGCCTGGGCAAGACCATCGAGCGGCTGCGCAAGCGCCTGGCGGCCGCCCCGGCCAGCGGCGACCTGTCGCACTTGCTGTCGCAGATGCGCGCACTGCTGCCAACGCCCAGCTGCGACAAGTTGAACGTGATCCGGGCCGCGGTCGGCAGCGAAGTACGCATGATTCCGATCGGCGACGTGGTGTTTTTCGAGGCGCTCGACAAATACGTCAATGTCGTCACCGCTGGCGGTGAAGCGCTGATACGCACCAGCCTCAAGGAACTGCTGCCGCAACTGGATGACAAGGTGTTCTGGCAGATCCATCGCGGCACCATCGTCAACGCCAGCTGCGTGCTCAGTTCGGCGCGCGATGAACTGGGCAAGGTTTCGCTGAACCTGCGTTCGCGTCCGGAAAAGCTGCGCGTCAGCCCCCTGTACGCGCACCTGTTCCGCCAGATGTAGGCATTAGCCGCCGCAGGCATCGAGCGAGAGCGCCTGCAGCACCGCGCCTTGCTCGGACTGCACGAAGGCCGTCACGCCGAATTTGGACGGCGCCGCGCCGCGCGGCACCGGCAAGGTACGCGCCAGCAGCGCTTTGCCGTCCGCACCGAGCGTGACCGGCGCCGACCAGTCGCGCACCACATAGTCATGGCGCAGGATGCGGCCGCGGTTTTCGCCCGCCGCGACCTTGGTGGCCAGCCCGTTTTCCACCAGCGCCAGGTACAGTTTGGCGCCGGCCTGCCCGCTGGCGCTGACCTGCACCGGCACCCCGGCAGCGAGCGGTGCGCCGATGCTGATCGCGATATTGGCGCGCGCAGGGGTGGCGTTGACGCGCTTGATGTTCACATTGATCCCGTCGTTCCAGTCGCGCGCCTCCTTGCCGGCCACGAAGAACTCCGGCGTGTAGACGGTGCGCGTATGGGCCAAGTCGGACAACCAGTTCTGGCGCCGGGTGAAAACCGGATGCGAATACGGGTCCTTCCAGCCGATGTCATTCCAGTAGTCGACATGCAGTGACAGCATCACCGCCTGGTCGGTGCGCACGCCGGCGCCGCGCTGGCTGCTCAGAAAGACGTCGGCCGGTGGACAGCTGCTGCAGCCTTCCGAGGTATACAGCTCCACCAGCGCGATCGTGTGCGCCGGACTGCGCGCGCTGCAGCCTTGCGCCAGTGCGCCTTGCAGGAAGGCGCCTGCCGCCAAGCCGATAAGTAGTCGTTTCATGCCTGCCTCCGTGATCGATGTCCGTATTGGTCGCACGGCCAGGCGCAATCCTTACAAGGGCATTTCGAAGCGGTAGCCGACACCATACACCGATTGCAGGCAATCGGCGCCGGGCAGCCTGGCGGCCACCTTGCGGCGGATATTCTTGATATGCGAATCGATAGTGCGGTCGTTGATGTCGCGCTGGTCTTCGTGCGCGAAGTCGAGCAGCTGGTGACGCGAATAGACGCGCTCGGGATGCTCGATCAGCTCGGCCAGTATCCGGAATTCGACCGGCGTGAGCGGCAGCGCGGCGCCGGCGTGCAGCACCCGCATCGTGGAGCGCTCCACCACCAGCGGCTGCGGCGCCAGTGCGCCGAAGGTGCGGCGCATGTGCACTTGCACGCGCGCGACCACTTCGCGCGGGCTGAACGGCTTGCAGACATAGTCGTCGGCGCCCGTTTCCAGTCCCAGCAGACGGTCGATCTCATCGACGCGGGCGGTCAGCATGATGATGCGCACGCCGGAGAAGGCGCGCACCTGGCGGCACACTTCGATGCCATCCAGGCCGGGCAGCATCAGGTCCAGCAAGATCAGGTCGACCTTGTTGGCGCGCGCGAAGTCGACCGCCAGCTGACCGTCGCCGATGCGGGTGGTGCGCATGCCGGCCGCTTCGAGGTAGTCGGCCAGCAGCGCGGCGATTTTGAGATCGTCTTCGACAATCAGGATGTGCGGGATAGTCATAGGTTCGCAATCGGAAGACGCAGCGTGACGCGCACGCCGCCAAGGCGCGACCTGGCCGCTGCGATGCTGCCGCCATGGGCCTCGGCCAGCGCCTTGCAGATCGACAGGCCTAGCCCGCTGCCGCCGCGTTCGCGCGAACGGGCCGCATCGATCCGGTACAGGCGGTCGAAGATGGCGTCGTGCTGGCCGTCCGGCACGCCCGGCGCGCTGTCCTCGATGACCAGGCAAGCCTCGCCACCGTCGCGCGCCAGTTCAACATGGATCTGGCCGCCTGCGTCGGTATAGCGCACGCTGTTTTCCAGCAGGTTGACGATGACCTGGGTCAGCCGCCCGGGATCGCCCTTGACGTTCAACGGCAGCGCCGGCAGGCTGCGCGTCAATGCCAGGCCGGCGTCACTGGCGCGCGCATGGTAACGCTCCAGCAACGGCGCGACCAGCGCGGCCAGGTCCAGATTCTGCCATGCGAAATGCAGGTCGCCGGCGTCGGCCAGCGTCAACTGGTGCAAGTCGTCGACCAGTTTATTCAAGTGCAGCACTTCCGCGTGCAGCGACTGCAGCGCTTGCGGGTCGGCCGTGCGGATGCCGTCGATCAGCGCTTCGATCTCGCCCCGGATCACGGTCAGCGGGGTACGCAATTCATGGGCCACGTCGGCCAGCATCTTGCGCCGATTGCGCTCGCTCGTTTCCAGCGCTTCGGCCATCGCGTTCACGTGCAGCGCCAGTTCGGCCAGTTCATCGCGCGACAGCAACGGCGCGCGCGCATCGAACTGACTGCGCGCCAGGCGCGCCGTCACATCGCGCAAGGCCGCCACCGGCCGCAGCAGGTGGCGCGCCAGCCAGAACGCCAGCAGCACCGACACCAGCACCATGCCAAAGGCCACGATGACGATGTCGCGCACCTGCTCACGCAGAAAGCCGGCGGCATTCGCATCGGCGTTGCCGGACTGGCGCAGCGGGCGCAGACGCATCATGGCAACGCTCTTGCCGTCGACGACGATGGCGCGCGCGATCCCGGATGGCACGTCGGGCGGGCCGACCAGGGGACGGCCCTGGTTATCGAAAATGGAAAGACGCGAGCCGATCCCCATCGGATCGCGCGCGCCAGGCGGCTGCATTGCTTCGCGCGGCGGGCCGTCGCGCCGTGGCGGCGGGCCATAGCCATCGTCGCGCGGCTGTGGACGGCGGCGCCGCTCCGGTCCCCCTTCGGCCTGGATTTGCGGGGTCAGCTGCCCGAGCACCTCGCGCATTGCGCGCGGATCGCCGCGCAGCCATTCGAAGTCGCCTTCGGTGCGGTAACGCCGGGCCAGCAGTTCGCCTACCTGCTCCAGGTCGCGTTCCTGCATCTGGTTCAGGTAGGCGATGAAGCCGCGCTGCAGGTTCGAACTGGTGACCCAGGCCATGGTACCGACGCACAGGATCACGATCGCAATGACCGCCAGCGCAATCTTGCGCGCAATCGTCAAGCGCATGGCACAGGGTCTTGCTTGCACATCTGAGGGGCCTCCTGATCAAGCCGCCATCATACCTGCCAAATGTGCAGCAAATATGGATTTATGCGGGCACGCAGGCTGGCAGCGGCGCCAGCGCGCGCAGGTGCAGCGCGATCAGGAATGCCGCTGCTAGCGCCAGCGCCAGCACGCTCACCACGCCGGGCCAGCCGGCCGCGCTCCACACCGTCCCGCACAGGGAGCCGAGCACGCTCGAACCGAGGTAGTAGAAAAACAAATACATGGCCGACGCCAGCTCCTGCGGCGCGCGGGCCCGCATGCCGACCCAGCTGCTGGCCACCGAATGGGTCGCGAAAAAACCAAAGGTGAACAGCGCCATGCCGGCCACGATCAGCGGCAGCGCGTTCGACAGCGTCAGCAGCAGGCCGGCCAACATCAACAGCATGACGAACCACAGCACGTTGCGCCGGCCGATGCGGTCGGCCAGGCGCCCGGCCCAGACCGCACTGCCCATGCCGATCAGGTACAGCACCGACATCAGGCCCACCGCGCCCTGCCCCAGGCCGAACGGCGCGGCCAGCAGCCGATAGCCGATGTAGTTGTACAGGCTGACGAACACCCCCATCAGCAGGAAGCCGAGCACGAACAGCCAGGGCAGGCCGGCGTCGCGCAAATGGCCGTGGGCGCCGCGCAGCAACGCCGCCCAGCCGCCGCTGATGCCCTTGAAATTGCGCGACGCCGGCAGGCAGCGCCAGAATTCCCACGCCGCTGCCAGGCCGGCCACGCCCATCACCGCCATCGCCAGGCGCCATGAATAGTAGTCGCTGATGACGCAAGCGGCCACGCGCCCGGCCATGCCACCCAGCGCCGTGCCGCCGATATACAGGCCCATCGCCAATCCCAGCTTGGGCGGGGCGATCTCTTCGCTCAGATAGGCCATGGCCACCGCCGGCATGCCGCCCAGCGCCACGCCGAGCAGCGCGCGCAGCACCAGCAGCTCGGTAAAATTGCGGGCGAACGCGGAGAGCAGCGTCACCAGCGCGGCGCCGATCAGCGCAGCGGCCATCAGGCGCTTGCGGCCGATCCGTTCGGACAGCGCGCCTGACAGCACCAGCGACAACGCCAGCGCCAGCGTGGCAATCGACAGCGACCAGCTGCTCTGGGCCGGCGTCAAGCCGAACTGCAGCGCCAGCTGCGGCATCAGCGGCTGCACGCAATAGAGCAGCGCGAAGGCTGAAAAGCCGCCGGCCAGCATGGCGCGGTTGATGCGTTTGAAACTGGACATGGTGCGTTCCTGATAGCGCGTCGATGGCACCGATGTTAGGATTGCGCTGTAATACTGTCCAATATATATTAGAGGCCTCTGTCATCGATTAAATCAATCACACATGGAATTGCGCCACCTCCGTTATTTCATCGCCGTCGCCGAGGAGCTCAATTTCACGCGCGCGGCCGAACGCTTGCATATCGGTCAGCCGCCCCTGAGCCAGGCGATCCAGGTGCTTGAAGCGGACGTCGGCGCGCAGCTGTTCGAGCGCACCCGGCGCTGGGTGCGCATGACCGGGGCCGGCGAATTATTCCTGCTCGATGCGCGCCGCATCCTGGCGCTGGCCGAGCAGGCCGCCGACACGGCGCGCCGCGCCGAACGGGGCGAAGCGGGCGAGCTGCGCATCGGGTTCACGTTTTCGACCCCGCTCACGCCGCTGTTTGCGACCGTCATCAACCGCTATCGCCAGCAGTTCCCCGCCGTCAGCCTGACCTTGCACGAAATGTCGACCCAGCCCCAGCTCGACGCGCTCGCTGGCCGTACGCTCGACCTCGGTTTCGTGCGCCCGCTCGAGCATGCGCTGCCGCAGGCGGTGGAACTGACCACGCTGCGCCAGGACCCGTTGATGGCGGTGCTGCCGGCCGCATTGCCGCTGGCGCGCAAGCGCCGCATCGCCATCGCGCAGTTGAAGGACATGCCGTTCGTGATGTACCCGGCCAGCGCCGGCACCGGCATTTATCCGCAAATTTTCCGCCTGTGCCGCGAGGCCGGCTTCGTGCCGCGCATCGGCCAGTTCGCCGGCGAAGCGTCCACCATCATCGGCCTGGTGGCCGCCGGCTGCGGCGTGTCCCTGCTGCCAGCCTCGTTCGACCGCATCCGCATGGACGGCGTGGCCTACCGCGCCATCCTCGACCCGGGCGCCACCACCACGCTGCTGCTGGCACGAAGAAAAGCCGAACACGCGCCGCTGGTCGATGCGTTCGTGGCGCTGGCCATCGCCGCCGCCAACGAATAATCGCTTCTCCATTTTTGCTGCACAATTTGGCTGCATTCTCGGTCCTGTCGATCAAACAGGAGCGCGGGCATGAACCACCTTATTCAATTACCAATGCGGGCCTCGCTCTCATTCGCACTGTCGCTGCTGTGCGCATGCGGCGGCGGCGCCAGTGCCCCCACGGCTGCGGTGCCGGTTGTGGCCAGCGTGCCACCCGTGCTGGTGCCGGTGCCGGTGCAGCCGTTGGCGCAGCAGCCCAACCGCACTGGCGCGGCACTGACCTTCAATGCAAGCGGCAGCATCGATTTGAGCAACCCCTTCTTCAAGCCGCTCGGCAATGGCCGCTCGTGCGCCACCTGCCACGGCCAGGCCGATGGCTGGAGCGTGACGCCGCAAGGCTTGCAGGCGCGCTTTAACGCCAGCGCCGGCGATGACCCGGTGTTTCGCCTGATCGACGGCGCCAACTCGCCGCTGGCGCTGGCGCAAACGTTGGACCAGAAGCGCCTGGCCTACAGCATGCTGCTGACCAAGGGCGTCATCCGGGTCGGGCTTGCGATACCGGCCGCTGCCGAATTCACGCTGGTGCGCGCCGACGACCCATATGGCTTCGCCAGCGCCAGCGAGTTGTCGCTGTTTCGCCGCCCGCTTCCCAGCGCGAACCTGAAATTCGCCGCCACCGTGATGTGGGACGGCCGCGAAACGGCCGCCGATCCGAATGCCGCCATCTGCATCCTGGGCGCCGCCCCGCCGCAGTGCTTCGCAGCGCTGGACGTTGACCTGGCCAAGCAGGCCAATGGCGCCGTGCGCGGCCACGCGCAGGCGACAACCGACTTGAGCGCAGCCGACCAGCGCCTGATCGTCGACTTTGAAAAGGGGCTGTTCATCGCCCAGCTCAGTGACAACGCGGCCGGCGACCTGACCCAGGCCGGCGCCTTGGGAGGACCGGCGCGCCTCGCCAACCAGGATTTCTATTTCGGCATCAACGACGTATTTTCCGGTGACTACCTGACGCGCGCGCCGTTCAACCGCAATGCGATGACGCTGTTCGGCGCCTGGCGCAACCTGGCGCCGGGCACGTCGAGCCAGGACCAGGCGCGCGCGTCGATCGCACGCGGCGAAGGCATATTCAACAACCGGCCGATGAACATCACGCAGGTGCCCGGCTTCACGCAACAGCAGCGCGGCAGCTGCACCAGCTGCCACAATGCGCCCAACAGCGGTTCGCATTCGGTGGCGCGCATGTTCAACACCGGCGTGTCGGCCGCCTTGCGGCGCACCCCCGACATGCCTTTGTACACGCTGAAAAACAGCACCACCGGCGACACGCTCGACACCACCGATCCGGGCAGCGCCATGGTGACTGGAAAATGGGTCGATGTGGGACGCTTCAAGACACCCAACCTGCGTGGCGCCTCGGCCCGTGCGCCGTTTTTCCACGACGGCTCGGCACCGGACTTGGAGAGCGTGGTGCGCTTTTATGACCGCCGCTTCCAGATGGGTTTGAGCGCGCAGGAAGCGAACGATCTGGCCGCGTTCCTGAAGGCCTTGTAAGGGTCCAGCCGCAATCGGCAAGGAGCCCATCGCGTATGCTAGACTGCTTTTAACTCAAAGGGTCGAAAGCGAAAGCCACCATGTCCGATAGCGTCATGCTCACGATGGACCAACTGCGGGTCGGCCTGTACATCTACCTTGACATGAAGTGGTTTGACCAGCCGTTTGCGTTTGGCGACTTCCGCATCAAGAGCGAAGAGCAGATCCGCGTGATCCGCAGTCTCGGCCTGCCCCGCATCCGCTACAACCCGGAACTGAGCAATGCGGTGCCGGGACCCGCATTGGGGTTGCAGGACAAGCCGGCCACGCCGGCCCCCGCACCGGAGATCGCCGCTGCGCTGGAGGCGAAAAACGCCATGATCAAGCGCATCGGGCGCCAGCGCGCAGCCACCGCCCGCGTCACCGAAGCGTTTGTGCAAACTGCCAAGAGTATCCATGCGATCGACCAGAACCTGTTCGCGCGCCCCGAAGAGAGCGTGCGCCAGGCTAACGTGCTGGTGGGCCAGATTGCCAGCTCGATCCTGTCCGAAGCCGAACTGGCGATCCACGTGATGGGCGAAACCGGCAGCGAGGAAATGTACTTCCACTCGCTCAACGTGACGATCCTGTCGATGATGATGGCGCGCGACCTGAAGCTGCCGCCGCCGATTGTGATCGCGCTCGGCATGGGCGCGCTGTTCCATGACGTGGGCAAGCGCAACATCCCTGACCGGCTGCAGCGCGAAATGGAAGCCTTCACCCCGGCCGAACGCACGCTATTCGAATTGCATACCGTGTACGGGCAGGACATCGCCAAGCGCTTGCAGCTGTCGCTGCCGGTCCAGGCCATTCTGCTCGAGCACCACGAGCATGTCGACGGCAGCGGTTTCCCGGCCAAGTTGAAGGGCGACGCGATCGGCCTGCTCTCGCGCATCGTGGCCATCGCCAATACGTACGATGAACTGTGCAACCCGGTCAACATCGCCGACGCGCTCACCCCGCACGAAGCGCTGGCGCACATGTTCGCCAAGCTGCGCGCCAAGTTCGACGCCAGGATCTTGCAGATTTTCATACGCAGCCTGGGGGTCTACCCGCCCGGCTCGATCGTCGAACTGTCGAATGGGGTGCTGGGCATGGTCACCACCGTCAACACCAGCAACCCGATGAAGCCCATGCTGATGATTTACGATGGCAACGTGCCCAAGGAAGAAGCGATCCTGGTCGACATGGAACATGAGAGCGACGTCAGCATCGTCAAGGCGGTGCGCCCGGCGCAAGTGGCGCCGGACGTGTACCGCTACCTCAATCCACGCAAGCGGGTGAGCTACTACTTCGATCCCGGCGCGCCGCAAAAGCCGCGCTGACGCATCAGCCGTAGTCGGCGTCGAGCTCCGAGCCGGCATAGTTCTCGAACTCGAGCCACATGGTCTTCATGGCGGTACGGGTGAGCATCTTCTGGATCACGCTGCAATGGGTGCGGTAGGAAGCGATCCGTTCGGCGATTACCGGCTGGTGCTGGGCCGGCACCTTGGCCAGCAGTTCGGCCCATCCGGCTTCGAAATCGGGCTTGTTCTTGCGTACCGATTTGACGAAGCGTTCGAATTCTTTTTGCGAGGTGCGCGCCATGATGCGCCCGCCCCCTTCGATGGCGGTGATGATGGCCACCGCGATCACGCCTTCGGCATTAAGGTCAGGATCGTTGATCGGCCCCGAATAATGGTGGCGCCGCAGCCAGCCGGCAGCGCGCACGATGGCCTGCACTTCCTTGCGCTGCTGGTGCAGCGTCTCGTACTTTTCGTAGCCGGCCCAGTTCTGGCTCGGATCGGCGTTGCAGATGTCGGCGAACAGCTCCTTCAGGCGGCGGTGCATGTACACCGGGTCCTGATCGTATTCGCCCACCAGCGCGTCTTCTGGCAGCGCCGACAAGTCGCGCACCAGGCGGAAGCCGCACTGGAACACATGCTCGGCGCCGTGCTCGATGAGGAAATCGAGCGCCGCTTCATCGCCTTCGTGCACCAGTTCATGCTCGAGCCCGAGCGAGACGCAGCCCACCGTCAGAAAGTAGGCGCGCGCGATGCCTTCGGCGGTTTTGTCGTTGGTGAATTTCTCGGCAACCATCGCCGTGATGCCGGCCAGTTCGTCAGCCAGGATCACGCAATCGTCCTCGACCTCGCGCGCGCCGAGGCAGCGGATCGCCCGCACCAGGCGCGGACGGCGCTCTTCGACAATGGCCGGAAGCATGCCACCCATCACGAGAAAATTCCCGTGCCGATGCTCTTGCGACCGCCCCGTTTCGGCACGCTGCTGCGCGCCGACGGCACTTGCTTGCGCAAGCGGTACAGCAGTTCCTTGGTCGAGCGCTGCAGGAATTTCGGCTCTTCGTCCGGGTCGTCCGAGAACTCGGCGTCGGCCAGGTCGCCGCTGTGGCGAAAGTCCGGGAACAGCTCGAACAGCGCGCGGTCCCAGCCGTCTTCGGACGCCTTGGCCAGTTCGATCGCCAGCGGCACGATGTCGCTGTCGGACGAGGTCTGGCCGGTGATGTACGGCCCCTTGGCCAGGATTTCGCCGGCCACTTCGAGAATTTCCTTGGGCGCCATCGAGAACAGGATCGCGAACGCGGTCGAGCCGTGATCCGAGGCCGATGCCTCGGCCAGCAGTTCATGGCGGCGCTCGACGTCATCGGTCGAGAACACGATGCCGTGCACGTGCGCGAACAGCGTCTCGGCCACGCGTTCGGGGTCGTCCTCGATCATGTCGTCGGACCAGGTGGCGGCAAAAAACGCCAGGCTGTCGGCCCAGGCCTTGGGCGGCACCAGCAGCGTGGCCAGCGACGTTTTGCCGCCGTCAAAGCCGGACAGGTGCAGCGCAGTGACCTGCGGCGCCAGCGAACCCAATACTTCCATCACGGCCAGGTCGCCGTGGGTTTCGACCGCTTCCGAAAACGCCTGTTCGGCGTGATGCAGGGAACCTGCCAGCACCAGTTCGCTGACCTGCTTGGAGAGGGCCGGCAGGTTGGATTTTTTTTCGAGGTTCTTCACGCTCATATTGCTCATTCCTCCTGGTCGAACATGTTCGCAAAGTCGTCCGTCACGCCGCCTTCGTCGTCGTAGTCGTCGCGCTGCTCTTCGCCGTCATCGTTGGCCGAGAGCTGATCGAGCGACTGGTCCTCGTCGTCCCACTGGCGTGGATGCTTGAACAGGAAGGCGGTGATGATCGCCTGGCGCGCCAGTTCCGGGTGGTTCTCGGTGATGGCGGCGTACATGGCGCCGGCTTCGCCTTCGCAGGCGGCCATGGCAAATACCTTGGACGGGTCGCCCCCTTCATAATCGCCCGCTTCCTTGAGCAAGCCCTTGGGATTGCTGAACGTGATGTGGTCGACCAGCGCAAAGCTCATCATGTTGACGTCTTCGATGCCGCCGCCGTCAGCGTATTCGGATACCAGCGCCGACACCATCAGCTGATAGTTCTTGCGATTGGGCGGATCGCCAAGGATGCCGTCGATCTGGCCGCCCAATTCGCGCGACTGGTAGGCAAATTCGGGATGTATTCTTCTGCTCATAATGTAATCCTGGTGGTAATGCGTGCTGCGGCGCGGTCAGGCCGGCAGGGTGACGCCGTTAAGCTGGAACAGCGAGCGCCACAACTCGAAGGCTTCCGCTTCGGCATCGAGAATGATGCGGTGGTTGACGCTCTGGTTGTATTCGTCGCGCTTGGCGGGGTCGGACAGGATTTCGTACGCCTTGGTGATGCTCTTGAAGCGCACCTCGGCGCCCGGCGCGTCATTGCGGTCCGGATGGTAGCGCATGGCCAGCGAACGATAGATCTTCTTGATCTCATCGTCGCTCGCATTGGGCGCCACTCCGAGGACATTGTACAAATTTTCCACGAGGGAACTCCCGGCTACAGCCAAAATCAATAATAGGTGATTATCCTATAGAAAGCGGCCAGCCGGGGAGCGCACGCGTTATTGACGTCATGGCAAGGCTCGCGGTACGGTAAAATGCCGCAACCTGATCATTTCAAAGCCCTGCCCCCTATGAGCAACGACAAAAACAAAGCTGCCGCGGCGCCCAATGCGCCGTCGTCGAACTTCCTGCGCGCCATCGTCGACAACGACCTGGCCGCCGGCACCCACGCGCGCGCCGGCCTGCCGCCGGTCATTACCCGCTTTCCGCCCGAGCCAAACGGCTACCTGCACATCGGCCACGCCAAGTCGATTTGCCTGAACTTCGGCCTGGCGCGCGACTACAATGGCCGCTGCCACCTGCGTTTCGACGACACCAATCCGGAAAAAGAAGACACCGAATACGTTGACACCATCATCGACAGCGTCAAGTGGCTCGGTTTCAGCTGGGAGCAGCAAGGCACCGAGCACCTGTACTACGCCAGCGACTACTTCGAGCAGCTGTACCTGATGGCCGAATACCTGATCACGTCGGGCCACGCCTACGTGGACAGCCAGAGCGCCGACGACATGGCTAAAAACCGCGGCAACTTCGGCACGCTTGGCACCAACTCGCCGTTCCGCAACCGCGCGCCGGCCGAATCGCTGGCCATTTTCCGCGACATGCGCGCCGGTAAATACAAGGACGGCGAACATATCGTGCGCGCCAAGGTCAGCGAAGAGGCGATGGCCTCGCCCAACATGAACCTGCGCGACCCGGCCATCTACCGCATCCGCCACGCGCACCATCACCGCACCGGCGACGCCTGGTGCATCTACCCGATGTACGACTACACGCATCCGATTTCGGACGCGCTCGAACAAATCACCCACTCGGTGTGCACGCTCGAATTCCAGGACCACCGCCCGTTCTACGACTGGCTGCTCGCGACCCTGGCCGAAGGCGGCTTCTTTGCCCAGCCGGTGCCGCGCCAGTACGAATTTTCGCGCCTGAACCTGACCTACGTCGTCACCAGCAAGCGCAAGCTGCGCCAGCTGGTCGATGAAGCCATCGTGTCGGGCTGGGACGATCCGCGCATGCCAACCATCGTCGGCCTGCGCCGGCGCGGCTACACGCCCGAAGCGATCCAGCTGTTTTGCGACCGCATCGGCGTGTCCAAGGCCGACGGCTGGATCGACATGAGCATCCTTGAAGGCAGCCTGCGCGACGACCTCGATCCGAAGGCGCCGCGCGCCACCGCCGTGCTGCGTCCCTTGAAGCTGATCATCGATAACTTCCCGGCCGATCTGTCGATCGAATGCACCTCGCCGGTGCACCCGCACTTTCCCGAGCGCGGCCTGCGCACCTTCCCGATCACGCGCGAACTGTGGATCGAACAGGACGACTTCATGGAAGTGCCAAGCAAGGGCTACTTCCGCTTCTATCCGCCGATGGGCGAGGCGCCAGGCAGCCGCGTGCGCCTGCGCCACGGCTACGTGGTCGAATGCACCGGCTACGACAAGGACGCCAATGGCGTTGTCACCGCGGTCCACGTCAACTATTTTGAAGACAGCAAATCGGGCACCGAAGGCTCGAACAGCTACAAGGTCAAGGGCAACATCCACTGGGTCAGCGCCGCCACCGCGCTGGCCGCCGAAGTGCGCCTGTACGACCGCCTGTTTTCCGAAGCCCAGCCCGACGCCGGCGGCAAGGACTTCAAGGCCGCACTGAACCCGAACGCGCTCGAAGTGATCACCGCCTACCTGGAGCCGGGCATGAGCGCCGCCCTGCCCGACCAGCGCTTCCAGTTCGAACGGCACGGTTACTTTGTGGCCGACCGCGTCGACAGCCAGCCGGGCAAGCCCGTGTTCAACCGCGTCACGACGCTCAAGGACAGCTGGGGCAAGTAATCCCGGCACAGTCGCCTTGGCGCGACACTTTCGCGCCCAGAATCCCGCTCCGGCCCACGCCGCAGCGGGATTTTTTGACATTCATCAATTGCCCGAATTGAAAACCTATCAGTACCGCTAGGTACTGTGATTTGTAACGCCAGGTTACTTTAGATCAAACACTGCATCGCCATTTGCGGCTATCGAGAGGATTGCAACGCGCAATGCGAATAAAAACATCACTCCGTTTTCTGTCGACCCCGCGCCCTGCGATGTGGATCGGCGTGCCGCTCTCGATTGCCGTCGGCCTGGTGTTGTACGCAACGACGGCGCGCTCGATCGAAGCCGATTCGCGCCAGCGCTTTTCGGCGCACGCGCAGAACGCCCGCAACATCGTGGTGGCGCGCATCAAGTCGTATACCGACGTCCTGCGCGGCACCGCCAGCATTTTCCAGACCAGCTACCCGCTGTCGCGCCGCCAGTTCCACGGCTACGTGCAAGGACTGGACCTGGCGCGCTACTTTCCCGCGATCGAAGCGATCACCTTCGCCGAGTATGTGAGGGACGGCGAACGCGAAAATTTCGAGCGGCGCATGAATGCCGAACTGACGCCCGATGCGGCGGGCGACGCCGCCTTCCATATCAAGCCGCCGGGGCGGCGCGCCGAGTACAGCGTGCTGACCTTCATCGAACCGCTGGATGCGTCGAGCAAGCCGATCGGCCTGGACCTGCAAGCCAATCCGCTGCAGCATGCCAACCAGATCGCGCTGCGCGACCATGGCCAGCTCATTTCGTCGGGCATGCCGATCTCCGTGATGGCCGGGCGCAACCGCACCGGCCTGGGCATGCGCCTGCCGATTTACCTGCCGCAGGCGCCTACCGGCAGCATGGAAGAACGGCGCGCCGCCTTCGTCGGCTCGGTCGGCATTGCGTTCAGCGTCGACAAGCTGATGCTGGGCGTGATCGACGAAATGCCGATCAAGAATGTGCGCCTGACGCTGGTCGACACCGCGGTCGGCATCGACCAGAAACGCGGGCGCGTGCTGTTCGACACGGCCAGCGAAGCGGCCAGCACCGCTGGCCCGCTGCTGCTCAATGACCGTTACACCAAGACCTTGCCGATCGATTTCAACGGCCGCCAATGGGACGCCACGTTCAGCGTCGCGGCCCGCGACTTGCACAGCGGCTTCGAGGAATTCGTGCCATGGCTGGCCATGCTGGGCGGCTTCATCAGTTCGATGCTGCTGTACGCGCTGTTTCACGCACTGACCTCGTCGCGCCGGCGCGCCATCAAGATGGCCAAGGGCATGACGCGCGAATTGCGCGACAGCCAGGCCAAGCTGCAGCAGTCGCACCAGAACCTGCGCCGCCTGGCGGCGCACGCCGAGCAAATCAAGGAAGGCGAACGCAAACGCATTGCACGCGAAATCCATGACGACCTGGGACAGAACCTGCTGGCGCTGCGCATCGAGGCCGACATGCTGGCCAGCCGCACGCGCGAGCGCCATCCGCGCCTGCATGCGCGGGCGCGTTCGACGCTGTTCCAGATCGACGCGACCATCAAGAGCGTGCGCCAGATCATCAACGACCTGCGCCCGAACGTGCTCGACCTGGGCCTGTCGGCCGCTGTCGAATGGCAGATTGCCGAATTCAGGCGCCGCACCGGCATCGCCTGCGAACTGGTCGACGAACCGAAGGAAGTGGTGCTGGGCGACCATGCGGCGACGGCCTTCTTCCGCATCTTGCAAGAGTCACTGAGCAACATCGTGCGCCATGCGCATGCCAGCAGCGTGCGCGTGGTACTGCAGTGCACCGGCCGTCAGCTGACCATGACGGTGAGCGACAACGGCATCGGCCTGGGCGCGCGCGAACGCGGCAAGATCGGCTCGTTCGGCCTGGTCGGCATTGAAGAACGCATCAACATCCTGGGCGGCGCGTTTTCGATCAGCAGCACCGACGGCGACGGCACCACGGTCTGCGTGTCGGTGCCGATACAAGCCGAACCGGATCACTTCGGCACGCACGAGCAGCACGCTGCGCCAACAGCGCCGCTGGCTGTTGTCTGAAGCGCCCCCTCGCGTTGTCCTAAACAGATGCAGCGCTAACGGCCGGGAAGGATGTCAGTGCATGCCATATGCGCTCGGAATAGGCGGAAGTAATTGTTGAGTTTGGTCAAACAAGTCCAGGCGCGCCGGAGCAACATCCTCATCTAGTAAGGAAAATCAAGGTAGCGCAGGAAATTTTTTCCAACTGGATCAGGAAAGGAGGTTGCCAGGAAAGTGCAGCAAAGCGAGTAAAAAACCAGGGATGCAGTACCTACAATCACACTCTAAAAGAGGTTTGATATGAACACGAAAAACGTCATGGTAGCCATCGCCGAACTCGATCTGGAGCCAGTCAAGACCAAGCTGATGCACGTTGCGTCGGGCGAAGGCTGGAGCCGCAGCAAAGTCGACGCGCTGGATGTCGAATATCGCCGCTTCCTGTACCTGATGCACGCTTTCCCGAATGAAGAAACAGCCCCGACGGTCGATGTCGACACGTTCTGGCACTACCATATTCTCGATACGGCCAAATATGCGCTCGACTGCGAAAATACCTTCGGCTACTTCCTGCACCATTACCCGTACGTGGGCCTGGAAACCGATGCCGTCGACGGCGCCGGCGAGCGCGGCGGCGATCGCATGCGCGAACTGTATGAACAGACCTTTGGCGAAGAATATATTCGCGCCGAGGCATATGGCGCAGCAGCGGCGCAAGCGGCTTATTGCATGCTGCGTCCTGGCGCGCAAGCGGCCTACTGCATGCGGCAATCGCGCGACATGAAAGCGCAAGGCGCACAGGCTGCGTATTGCATGATGCGTCCTAGTGAAGCCATGCAAGCGGCATACTGCATGCGCCGCCCTGCAAGCGTGCAGGTGGCAAACGAGACGGCCTATTGCATGTGCCCTAACGGCGCGCCGGCGCCGATCCGTCCCGCAATGTCGGCCAGCCAGGCCGCGTAAGCGCTGCCCGGCTCCCCGTATCGGCAAGCCGCGCGCGTTGCCGGTACGGGCAGTCCAGCTTCAGTCCGGCCAGGCTTTTCAGCCCCGGCCTGTCACTTATTTCAAGCGGCGGCGTTGAATGGCGTAATTTCCACACCCATCAATGCTTTCAGTTCGCGAATACTAAACTCGCTCACTTCATGCATGCGCAGCAGGATGGTCGCGCCGATCGGCAACGTCCGGTGACGGATCTTGCTGATGACCGGTGGGGCCACTTCCAGCGCGCGCGACAGGGCCGCGTCGTTTTTCAAGTTCAGCTTTTCGATGATCGCATCGAGGACCTTGTTCGGGTCGTAGCTAGGTTCTGCGGGGATATGGCGTGTCGTCATGGCTCAATTCTTTCAAAAAATCACACTCCGTGGCTTATTCGCCTCGCACAAAGTCAAACCAGCATAAAGCACGGCATGATGAATAAAACACAGAGAAAAATGCGGAAATTGCTATCTCAGGGACATCATACACGTAAATGTTGACTATTGTCCAAGCTGTGACATTTTCACACAGATGAGCTTGTCTTTCAAATACTTTTTTCAGCGCTGGCGGCGTGCGCCCAGAGGGGAACGCAACAAGGCGAGCATCCAGTCGACGACGATCTGGGTGGCCATCTGCGTGTAGTTTGTGGGAATTAGATAGAATTGAAGCAGCAACCGATCTTCATCGCACCGCTGCAAGCGCCAACCGAGCTGACGCCGGATTTCCTCGGGCGGCGGGGGCGGCCGGCGCGCCAGCTCGCGCGTCGCCATGTAGGCGCGCACCTGCTCCTTGCTTGGCTGCGTAATGCGGTTTGGCATGGCGGACTCGATCTCCAGGCTCTAGCACAAGACAACGAAAGTGAGGCGACATTGCTCACGATACGGACGACAGCCAGCGCGCGCTTGCGCCATATCAAGCGCGCGCGCAAGAAACCGTTTTATTCGGTGGCGGCGGCGTCACTGAGCGCCGTGGCGCGGCCCATGGCCTGCACTGCCGGCGCCACCTGCGCATAACGCAAGCGCACCCCCAGCTCGGCCTTGATGCGCGTGTTGCTCAAGCGGCGCGATTCCGACATAAACGACAACAGCATCGGCGACACGCTGGTCACCAGTTGCGCGCGCGCCACGCGGGGCGGACGCGGCATGTCGAATGCATCAGCAACTACGTCGAAATAATCGGCCATTTTCATGCGCGTATCATCGACTGCGTGATAAATCCGTCCAGGCAAAGCCCTGAACAAGGCCAGCGCAATGATGTGCGCCAGATCGTCCGCATGGATGTGGTTGGAATACACATCCTCATCAAAACACAGCGCCGCCGTGCCCAGCGCCAGGCGCTTGAGCGGCAAGCGCTCGCGCGCATAAATGCCCGGCACGCGCAGAATCGCCAGGCGCGCGCCGGCACGCCGGGCCCAGGCGCGCAGCACCTGTTCGGCGTCGACCCGGCGCAGTGCGCGTCCGTTGTGCGGCGCCACCGGGCGCGTTTCCTCGACCAGCGCGCCGCCGCAGTCGCCATAGACCCCGCTGGTACTGACATAAACGAGGCGCGCGCCCTCAGGTAAAATGGCGCACAGATTGCGCGTGCGCTGGTCGCGCACGCCGCTCGATTGGGGCGGCGCAAGGTGCACCACGTAGCGCGCCAATCCGGCCAGGCGGCGCAACGTGTGCGGCTGATCCAGGTCGGCCACGATGGGCACGGCGCCGGCGGCGCGCAGTTCGGCACAGCGCGCACCATTGCTGGTGACGGCGTAGACGCGAAAGCGCGCGCGCAGCAGCGGCAGCAAGCGCATGCCGACATCGCCGCAGCCGAGGATGAGCAAGCGCGGCCGGTTCAAAGAGCGTTGATTGATATTCATTTTAAGGATTGTATGACTTTCCAGATTACTGTTCAGCCTAGCGGCCACCAATTTGCCTGCGAAGCGGACGAAACCGTACTGGTAGCGGCGATCCGCGCCGGCGTCGGCCTGCCCTATGGTTGCAAGAACGGCGCCTGCGGCTCCTGCAAAGGCAAGCTGATTGCTGGCGCGGTCGAGCACAAGGCGCACCAGCAACGCGCATTGACGGACGACGAAAAAGCCCAAGGCTTCGCCCTGTTCTGCTGCGCCACCACGGCGCAAGACCTGGTGATCGAAGCGCGCGAAGTGAGCGGCAGCAGCGAATACCCGGTGCGCAAGATGCCATCGCGCGTGGCCAGCATCACCAAGGTCGCGCCGGACGTGGCCATCATCACGCTGCAACTGCCGGCCAACGAAGCGCTGGCCTACCGTCCCGGGCAGTATATCGAATTCATGCTGCGCGATGGCAAGCGGCGCAGCTACAGCATGGCCAGCGCGCCCAGCCTGGACGCGCCGCTATCGCTGCACATCCGCCACATGGCCGGCGGGCTGTTCACCGAACAAGTATTCAACACCATGAAAGAGCGCGACATTTTGCGTTTCGAAGGACCGCACGGCAGCTTCTTCCTGCGCGAAGAGTCGGACAAGCCGATCGTGCTGCTGGCCTCGGGGACGGGATTTGCGCCGATCAAGGCGCTGGTCGAGCACCTGATCCACCTGAATTCGGCGCGTCCGGTCAGCCTGTACTGGGGCGGACGGCGTCCGCGCGACCTGTACATGAACGCGTTGTGTGAACAGTGGGCCGCCATCCTGCCCAATTTCCGCTACATCCCGGTCGTGTCGGATGCGCAGCCGGAAGACAACTGGCGCGGGCGCAGCGGCTTCGTGCACGCGGCGGTCATGCAAGACATCGCCGACCTGTCGGGCTACCAGGTGTATGCCTGCGGCGCGCCGATCGTGGTCGATTCCGCGCGGCGCGACTACGTCGAACAATGCCAGCTGCCGGCCGACGAATTCTACGCCGACGCCTTCACCAGCGAAGCGGACCTGCACGCCTAAGCCGCGCCGCCAGCCGCCGTTAGCGCGGTGTAGCGCACACCGGGGTCAGACCACTTTTGCCGCAGAACCCCTGTTCTGCGGCAAAAGTGGTCTGACCCCGGTGTTGCCCGGTGTTGCCGCGCGCGCCTAGCGCCGCTTGACGGTGCTGGCGTCGAACTGGTCGCGGTTCTTGCCGGTGATGCCGCTGTAGAATTGCTGGATCTCGAGCATGTCGGCGGCGATGTCGCCGGTCGTATGGAACATGCGCCCGATCCCGCCGGCCTTGCGCTTGAAGTCCAGGTAGGCCAGCGCGATCGGCACCCCCGCCCCGTGCGCCATGTGGTAAAAGCCGGTCTTCCAGTGCGTGACCTTGCCGCGCGTGCCTTCCGGTGCGACGATCACGGCCAGTCGCTCGCGCGCGCCAAACGCGGCAACCGTGTTGTCGACCGTGTTATTCGAGGCGCTGCGATCGATCGCAATCCCGCCCAGCCAGCGCGCGATCCACCCGGTCGACCAGCCAAACAGGCTGGCCTTGGCCATCCAGTACACCTTCAGGCGCAACACGAAACACACCATCAAGGTAATTGGGAAATCCCAGTTGCTGGTGTGTGGCGCGGCAATCAGCACGTACTTGGGGTAGGCGGCAATCTGGTCCGGGGTCATGCCCTCGGTGCGCCAGCCCAGCGCGCGCAGCGTCACTTGCGACAGGGTGCGCATGGCACTGTTGACGATCGGTGTTTCGAAGATGGTGTGGTGCATGGCGGGCGCTGGCCGTTTCGCGGCGCCCGTCAGCGGGCGCGCACAACATCGGGCACAATAGCGGCAGTGGTTCTTTAAAGCACTATTTTAACCCAGCCTGCATGCCCCGCCTGAAAGTGCCTATGTCCGTGATGTCGCCGTCGAATGGTTTCAGCGTCCTGCGCAACCGTCATTTTTCGTTTTATTTGAGCGCGCGCATCCTGGGCACGCTGGCGGTGCAGATGCAAAGCGTGGCCATCGGCTGGCAAGTGTATGCACTGACCGGCAGCCTGTTCGACCTGGGCCTGATCGGCCTGGCCCAGTTCGCGCCTTTCCTGTTGCTGATCCTGGTCGCCGGCCACGCCGCCGACCGTTACAACCGCCGCAACATCATCATCCTGTGCCTGGCCACGCAGTTGCTGTGCGGCTTGCTGCTGCTGGCGTTTACCCATAGCGGGGTCGGCGTGGTGTGGCCGGTGTTCGCCATCCTGGTGCTGTTTGGCAGCGCGCGCGCGTTCATGATGCCGGCCACCCAGGCGGTGCTGCGCAATATGGTGCCCACCGAACACTTCAGCCAGGCCGTCGCGCTCAGTTCGTCCGCCTTCCATGTGGCGGTGATCGCCGGCCCGGTGCTGGGCGGCTTGCTGTACCTGGCCGGGCCGTCCACCGTGTACCTGGTGGCGGCGGCGCTGCTGGTGCTGTCGGTGTTGCTGATGGCGCGCACCAAGGCCGCGCCGCAGGCGATCAGCACCGAGCCGGCCACCTGGCACACGGTGCTCGAAGGCTTGCGCTTCGTCTGGTCGCGCCCGATCATGCTGGGCGCCATTTCACTGGACTTGTTTGCGGTGCTGTTCGGTGGCGCCACCGCGCTGCTGCCAGCTTACGCGCACGATGTGCTGCAGGCCGGCCCCACCGGCCTCGGTTTGCTGCGCACCGCGCCTGGCGTGGGTGCGGCGCTGTGTTCGGTGGCGCTGGCGTTCTATCCGATCCAGCGCCGGGTCGGGGCCTGGATGTTTGGCGGCGTGGCCGTGTTCGGCGTGGCCACCATCGCGCTGGGACTGACCGATAGTTTTCCTCTGGCGCTGATCGCCCTGTTTCTGCTGGGCGCCGGCGACATGGTCAGCGTGTACGTGCGCCACTTGCTGGTGCAGTTCGAAACGCCCGATGAAATCCGCGGCCGCGTCAGCGCGGTCAATGCAGTCTTCATTGGCGCTTCCAACGAGCTGGGTGAATTCGAGTCGGGCTTGACCGCCGGCTGGTTCGGCCTGGTGCGCGCGATCCTGTTCGGCGGCGCCGCCACGCTGGCGGTCACGGCGCTGTGGATCGTCAAGTTCCCGATCTTGTCGCGCATGGACAGGTTTCCCCACCACGAACAAGAAAACAAGCTGTCGTAGCGAATCGGAATAGCGGTACTGAAAGGTGTAAGATAAAGCTGTGTGCGCAAGGAAGTAGCCAGCCCGGGCAGGATGCAGTACCTGGCATCTGCCGCACACGATAGCCCGCGCTGGACCTTTATGAACAACCGGGAGTGAGCTTATGCAAATCAATATCAACACCGACAAGACGATCGAGCGCCATCAAGGCCTGGACGACCATGTGAATGCCGTGGTGTCCGCCGCAGTGCAGCGCTTTGCCGAACAAATCACCCGTGTCGAAGTTCACCTCAGTGACGAACAGAGCCAAAAATCAGTCGACGGCGGTAATCGCGTCCTTCTTGAGGCGCGCGTCACCGGCTACCAGCCGATCGCCGTCAGCGACCATGGCCCCACCTTGCACCAGGCTATCAGTGGCGCCGCCGACAAGCTCAAACGCGCGATCGACAGCGCACTGGGCCGCCTGCATGACAAGAAGCTGCATGCCACGCCAAGCGTGATCGATGAGCCGGACGAAGTCAGCGAGTAAGCTTGCCCGGTCCAGCTCTATCGGGCTGGACCTGTTGTCACCACCATCGCTGCTGTGCCAGATCGCGCAGATAATGCAGTCCCGCCACCGAGCGGCTGCCATACCACGACATCATTTCCCCATCGACCAGATGGACCGGCTTGCCGATCTGCTTTTCCAGCGCGTCCGCATGCGCTTGCGTGAAGCGGTACGGTTCGCTCGACAGCAGCACGCCATCTATGCTGGCGACTAATTCTTCGCTCCAGGAAAAGCTCGGATAGCGCGCCGTGCCCAGCTGCGGCGTACGCCAGCCGATTTCGGCCAGCATGCTGGCAATGTAGGTGTCGCTGGAAATACTCATCCACGGGTCTTGCCAGATGCAGTACAGCACCTTGGCGGCCGCTCCCTTGGGCGCTGCCTGCAGCATGGCGTAGGCCGCTTCAAATTCGGCGCACCAGGCGCCAGCTTGCTGTTCGGCGCCGAAGATGGCGCCCATCAGCTGCGCCAGCGCCAGGTTGTCGCGCGGCGCGTTCGGGTGGGTGACAACAATGTGCGGCACAAATTGGGCCAGCGCATCGACGGTCGGTTTTTCGTTTTCGTCAATATTGACCACCACGTGGGTGGGCGCCAGCTTGCGGATCTTGTCCAGGTTGACGTCCTTGGTGCCGCCAATCTTGGCGATGCCCTGCACCACCTGGGCCGGGTGGATGCAAAAGCCGGTGCGCCCGACCAGCTGCGGCGCCAGGCCCAGATCGCACAATAATTCAGTAATGGAGGGCACCAGCGAAACGATGCGCGCGCCAGGCGCGCGTGCGTGGTGGGTGCCGAGGGCGTCGATCAGGGGCATGGCGGGTTTTCCGAAACCAGAGTAGGCGCTATTGGAACACTGATATGATGCGCTTGCCAAGGATGGCGTGGCTCAACAGCGAGAGAGAATAGTGGAACAGACAGGCATTTTCAGCCAATCCGGATACAGCATCAAGGATTTGCAGTTATTCCAGGATGCCGACCACGCGCAGCTGCTGCCCATGCTGGCCGCTTGCCCCGTCATGCGCCTGCCCGCTGGCCAGGTCATTGCCGACGCGGCGCGCGCGCGCCTGTACATCGTGCTGGCCGGCGCGCTGGCAGTGGCGGCCGATTCCCACAGCGGCAGCGCCGACGGCACCTTGAGCCGCGTGCTGCCGGGCGAAAGCGCGGGCGAACAGGCGGTGCTGGACGACAGCGCCAACCTGTCGGTGATGTCGGCCATCGTCGACACCGAGCTGCTGGTCATCGACGGCGAACTGGTGTGGGCCATGATCGAGCTGTCCAACGGCCTGGCGCGCAACCTGCTGCGCATGCTGTCGTTCCGCATCCGCGCGGCCAACGCGCTGTTGCGGCGGCGCCAGAAGCTCGGCGAATTTTACCGCCAGCTGTCGATGAACGATGGCTTGACCGGCTTGTACAACCGGGCCTGGCTCAATGACATGCTGCCCAAGGTGCTGGCCACTGCGCAGCGCGCCGGCACGCCGCTGGCGCTGGTCATGATCGATCTGGACCACTTCAAGCGCTTTAACGACACCCATGGCCACCTGACCGGCGACGACGCGCTGCGCACCGCCGCATCCGTCATCAGCGGCGCGCTGCGCCCATCCGATTTCGCAGTGCGCTATGGTGGCGAAGAAATGATGGTGATCCTGCCCGACACGCCCGAACCACTGGCGCTGATGGTGGCCGAACGCCTGTGCGCGCGCATGCGAACCGCGGCCATCTTCCCGGACATGCGTTCGCCCCTGCCACACCTGACCGCGTCGATGGGCGTGGCGGTGCTGGCGGCCGGCATGAACGAACTGGGCTTGATTGCCGCTGCCGATGCCGCGCTCTACCGTGCCAAGCACGGCGGGCGCGACCGGGTTTCGCTTTAGGTCGTCGGCTGCGCTGGCGCCGGGGTCGGCTGCGGGTCCGGCGTAGGTGCTGGCGCAGTCATGGGGCCGGCGCGAAACGCGGCGTAACCTGCCAATACCAGTTCGTGGGTCTTGTCGATGCCGGCGGCGATGTCGCCTTCCAGCACTTTCAGGCCGCTCAGCACGTTTTGCGCTTCCTTGAAGCCTTTTTCGAAGCCGCCCTGGATCAGGTCGATAAACTTGCCGCGCGTTTCAGCGTTGTCTTCCAGCTTGTTTTTGGTCCGGTACTGGTCGTAGAAAGCGGTCGACTGCTGGACGATGCGGTCGGCAGTCGCTTCGGCCGAATTGTCCTGGTTGGCGGCGGCATTCTGGATCGCATTGGGTCCAAACGTCGGCTTGAGCGCGTCATTGACGCCTTCGATGGCCGCCTTGAGCAGCAGCGCCAGCGGATCATTGCCAGTCGTAATTGCCACGGTCAGCGAGGTCTGGACGATCGAACTGTTGAGCGAGGCATGCAGCTTGGCCGTGGCCGAGGCCGGACTGTCGACATCCTTGACCTTGTTGCCGTGCTCCTGGTCCTTGACCTTGTGATGGTCCGGGTCGTGGCCCGGCGCGGCGGCAGATTTCCCGTGGGAAATGGAAACAGGGATTGACATGGTCATACTCCTTAGTCAGCATAGGCGCCAACGCGCGGCGCATCATTCCGTAGTTCATTATTATCGGCACACTTTACAGAAACTGTATGACCACACACACTTTTCTTTGGCACGACTACGAAACCTTTGGCGCCCAGCCGCGCCGCGACCGCCCGGCCCAGTTTGCCGCCATCCGCACCGATGCCAGCCTGAACGAGGTGGGCGATCCCATCATGTTGTATTGCCAGCCGGCACCTGATTTCCTGCCAGACCCGGTGTCCTGCCTGATCACCGGCATCACGCCGCAGCAGTGCCTGGAATGGGGGGTGCCCGAACATCAATTCGCCGCCACCATTGAAGCGGCGTTCAGCCAGCCCGGCACCATCGGGGTCGGCTACAACACCATCCGTTTCGATGACGAGATCACGCGCTTCATGTTCTGGCGTAACCTGATCGATCCGTATGCGCGCGAATGGCAAAACGGTTGCGGGCGCTGGGACTTGCTCGACGTGGTGCGCATGACATACGCGCTGCGCCCGGAAGGCATGGAATGGCCGCTGCGCGAAGATGGCAAGCCCAGCTTCAAGCTGGAACATCTGGCCAAGGCTAACGGTCTTTTGCATGAAGCGGCGCACGATGCGCTGTCGGACGTGCGCGCCACGATCGCGCTGGCGCGGCTAATCCGCGACAAGCAGCCCAAACTGTTCGACTTCTGCCTGGCGCTGCACAAGAAAGACCGCGTGGCCACCGAGATGGGCATGCACCTGGCCCGTGACCAGCGCCAGCCGTTCCTGCACGTGACGGGTATGTTCCCGGCCGAGCGCGGCTGCATCGGGCTGGTCTATCCGCTGGCCACCCATCCGAGCAACAAGAATGAAATCCTGGTGTGGGATTGCCGCTACGATCCGGCCGAGCTGTTCGCGCTGGACGCCGACACGATCCGCCTTCGCATGTTCAGCAAATCGGCCGACCTGCCCGAGGGCGTGACGCGCTTGCCGATCAAGAGCATCCACATGAACAAGTCGCCGATGCTGGTGGCCAACCTGAAGACGCTGACGCCGGCCATGGCCAGCCGCTGGGATATCGATATTGAACAAGGCCTGGTCCATGCGCGCGCAGTGGCGGCCGGGCCGGACATGGGCGTGCTGTGGGACCAGGTCTACCAGCGCCCGGCGCCGGATGGCTCTACCGATGTGGACGAGGATTTGTACGGCGGCTTTATCAACAACAACGACAAGCGCAAGCTCGAATCGCTGCGCGCCGACAAGCCCGAGCGCCTGGCCACCGCGCGGCCGGCGTTCGATGACGAGCGTTTGCAGGAGCTGTTTTTCCGCTACCGCGCGCGCAATTTCCCGCACACCTTGAACGAAGCGGAACTGGCGCACTGGGAACAGCACCGCGCCGCGCGCCTGTTCGATGGCGCCGGCGCTGCGCGCACGATCGAGCAGCTGTTTGCCGAAATCGATGCGCTGTCGGAAGACGCCGATGAACGCGCCGAGCAAATCCTCGGTGCGCTGTACGACTATGCGGGAGAAATCGCGCCGTCGCGTTAGCGGTACAGGTTGATCGCGTCGCGCGTTTCCAGCGCTACGCGGCGCGCGGCCTGGGCGAAGTCTTCCTTGCCCTGCACCGGCGCGTACAGGATAGCGCGCGAGGAATTGATCATCATGCCGGCGCCGGCGGCGCTCTTGCCCGAGCGAACCGTCGCTTCCACATCGCCGCCCTGCGCGCCCACTCCCGGCACCAGCAGCGGCATGTCGCCGACGATCGCGCGCACGGCTGCCAGTTCCTGCGGGAACGTGGCGCCCACCACCAGCGCGCACTGGCCGTTGCGGTTCCACTTGTCGGCTACCAAGCGCGCCACGTGCTGGTACAGCGGCTGGCCGTCCACGTCCATGAACTGCAGGTCAGAGCCGCCCGGATTGGAGGTGCGGCACAGCACGATCACGCCGCAATCGTCCCACTCCATGTACGGCTCGACCGAGTCAAAGCCCATGTAAGGGTTGACCGTGACCGCGTCGGCGCCGTAGCGGTCGAACGCTTCGCGCGCATATTGGCGCGCGGTGGCGCCGATGTCGCCACGCTTGGCGTCGAGGATCAGCGGGATGTCCGGATAGGTATTTCGCAAATAGGTGCAGATGTTTTCCAGCTGGCGTTCGGCGCCCAGCGCGGCGAAGTAGGCGATCTGCGGCTTGAACGAGCAGGCCAGGTCGGCGGTCGCGTCGATGATCTCTTTGCAGAAATTGAAGATGCCGTCGGGATCGGCCTGCATGGCGGCCGGCATGCGCGACACGTCCGGGTCCAGGCCCACGCACAGCAGGGAATTGTTGTTGGTCCAGGCGGCGGACAGTTTATTGATGAAATTCACGGCAGACCCTCGTTTGCATTGTTAACCCGCATTGTACCGAAACGGGCACTCGGAGGGCTTTTAGGGTATATTTTTGACCATTCAAACACTGTTATGGAACACACACATGAGCACCCCTTCTTTCCCGCGCTGGACCCAGCTGTTTTTTGCCCTCGTCCTCAGCGCCATGCTGTCCGGCTGCGGCTACAACACGTTCCAGACCAAGGATGAAGCGACCAAGGCCGCCTGGGGCGAAGTGGTCAACCAGTACCAGCGCCGCGCCGACCTGATTCCCAACCTGGTCAACACCGTCAAAGGCTATGCCTCGCACGAAAAGGAGACGCTCGAAGCGGTCACGCGCGCGCGCGCAGCGGCCACCAGTTTCCAGATCACCCCCGAAGTGCTCAATGACCCGGCCGCGCTGGCCAAGTTCCAGCAAGTCCAGGGCGAGCTGTCGAGCGCATTGTCCAAGTTGATGATGGTCACCGAAGCCTATCCGGACTTGAAGGCCAACAGCAATTTCCGCGACCTGCAGTCGCAGCTTGAAGGCACCGAGAACCGCATCACCGTGGCGCGCCAGCGCTACATCGCGGCGGTGCAGGAGTACAACGTCCAGGTGCGCCAGTTCCCGTCCAACCTGACGGCGATGATGTTCGGCTACAAAGTCAAGCCGTCGTTTACGGTGGAAAACGAAAAAGCCATTTCGACCGCGCCGACCGTCAATTTCGGCAAATAAGATGAGCTTGCCGCGCATCTTGCTGGCTTCCCTGTTCGCACTGCTCTTGAGCGGCGCGGCGCAGGCGCAGGGCTTGCTGCCGGTACCGGCGCTAGCGCATCGGGTGACCGACCAGGCGGCCATGCTCGACGCCAACCAGCGCGCCAGACTGGAGGCCCAGCTGGCCGACTATGAAGCCAAGACCGGCAGCCAGATCGCGGTGCTCACCGTCAAGAGCACCGCCCCCGAGCAGATCGAGCAATACGGCATCCGCGTGTTCGATGCCTGGAAACTGGGCCGCAAGCAGGGAATCGACGACGGCGTGCTGTTGCTGATCGCCCCGGAGAATACCAGCGCCATGCGGCGCCTGCGGATCGAGGCTGGCCGCGGCGTGCAAGGCGTGCTGACTGATGCTAAGTCCAAGCAGGTATTGCAAGATATCATCGCCCCCCACTTCCGGGAGAAACAGTATTACGAGGGCTTGGTGGCCGGCGTGAGCGCCATCGAAACCCTGCTCAATACCGAGAAGTTCCCGCCACCCAAGGCGCCAGTCCGGTCCCAGCAGCAATCGGGCGGCACGTCACTGCCCATGCCGCTGCTGTTTTTCGGTGTGCTGGTGCTGCTCTGGTTATTTCGCCCGCGCGGCGGCACGCAGCTGGCAAGCAATGGCTGGGGTAGCGGCGCGACCGGCTTCATCATCGGCAGCGTACTCGACAGCGCGCTGCACAATCGCGGCGGTGGCAGTTCGGGCGATGGTGGCTTTTCAGATGGCGGCAGCTTTTCCGGTGGCGGCGGCAGCGCTGACGGCGGTGGCGCCTCGGGAGACTGGTAATGGCAGGCACCATGGAACGGCTTTGGCGCCACTGGCGCACCACGGCGGCGCGTACCCGCCGCATGTTTCCCCCGGCCACGCTGGCCGCGGTGGGCGCGGCCATCACGGCTGGCGAACAGCGCCATCGGGGCGAGCTGCGGCTGATCGTCGAGACCAGGCTGCCGAGCGCGGCGATCCGCGCCGGCATCAGCAACCGCCAGCGCGCCATCGCCCTGTTCGCTGAGTACGGCGTGTGGGACACCGAAGACAATTGCGGCGTGCTGGTGTACGTGAACGTGGCCGAGCAAAAGGTCGACATCGTGGTCGACCGCAATATCGGGCGCCGCATCGCCGCCGCCACCTGGCAGCAAGTGTGCGCGGCCATGACGGCCGGTTTCGCGCGCGCTGAGTTTCATGACAGCACACTGGCCGCCATCGCGCAGGTCAATGCACTGCTAGCCGAACAATTCCCGGCTAGCGGCGCGCGCGCCAACGAGCTGCCCGATGCGCCACTGGTTCTGTAGCGCTTGAAACGGTTAAAATTCGCTTTCCACCAAACTGCCTGAAAGCACGCTATGACACTCCAGAGACTAGACCAGAAAGTGGCCATCGTGACTGGCGCAACCCAGGGCATCGGCCTGGCCTGCGCGCAGCGCCTGCTCAAGGAGGGTGCGCGCGTGATGCTGGTCGATATCAAGCCCGAAGGCGCTGCCGTGGCCGCCGAACTGGGCGAGCATGCGCATTTCTGCGCTGCCGACGTCAGCCTCAAGGTCGATGTCGATGCCATGATCGCCGCCACCGTGGCTGCGTTCGGCCGCATCGATATCCTGATCAACAATGCCGGCGTGACCCATGCGGCCGACTTCCTTGACCTGTCCGAGGACGATTTCGACCGCGTGCTGCGGATTAACCTGAAGTCGATGTTCCTGTGCAGCCAGGCAGCGGCGCGCCACATGGTCAAGCAGCACAGCGGCTGCATCATCAACATGTCGAGCGTGAACGCCGAACTGGCGATCCCGAACCAGGTGCCGTACGTGGTCTCCAAGGGCGGCATCAACCAGCTGACCAAAGTGATGGCGCTGAACCTGGCGCCGCACGGCATCCGCGTCAACGGCATCGGCCCTGGCACCATCCTGACCGAACTGGCCAAGAAGGCGGTACTGGCCAGCCCGGAAGCGCGCCACACGATCTTGTCGCGCACCCCGGCCGGACGCTGCGGCGAGCCGGAGGAAATCGCCTCGGTGGCGGCGTTCCTGGCCAGCGACGACGCGTCCTACATGACCGGCCAGACCATGTACGTCGATGGCGGCCGGCTGGCGCTGAACTACACGGTGCCGGTGGCAGAATGAGCGACGCCCCGAAGCAGGACGGCGTCAACATGCTGGCGCTCGACAACCAGTTCTGCTTCGCGCTGTATTCGGCTTCGCACGCCATGACCAAGACCTACAAGCCCATGCTCGACCGGCTCGGCCTGACCTATCCGCAATACCTGGTCATGCTGGTGCTGTGGGAACAGGACGCGATCCTGGTCAAGGACATCGGGGCCCGTTTGTTTCTCGATTCGGGCACGCTGACGCCGCTGCTCAAGCGGCTCGAAGCGAATGGCCTGCTCAGCCGCAACCGCGACGCCCACGACGAACGCCAGGTGCGCATCGCGCTCACCGCGCAAGGCCGGGCGCTGCGCACTGAAGCCCAAAAAATACCGGAACAGGTGCTGTGCGCCAGCGGCCAGCAGATCGGCACGCTGGGCCGCATGCGTTCTGAACTGGCCACAGTGCGCGACGACCTGTTCAAGGCGCTCGACCAGGAAAACTGAGGTGATGGACGCTGCCATGCATCGGATCGATAGCCATAATCAATTGCGTACAATTTAATTGTGCGTTATAGTTCTTGCCATCGGCGGAGCTTACCGCCCTCAACCCAGGAGAACACCATGCAAGTACTTTACACAGCGAATGCAACAGCAACCGGTGGCCGTGACGGCCGTGGCGTTTCCAGCGACCAGGCGCTGGACGTGGCCCTGTCGACCCCGAAAGAATTGGGCGGCGCCGGCGGTGCTGGCACCAATCCTGAACAATTGTTCGCAGCCGGCTATGCCGCCTGCTTCCTGTCGGCCATGAAACTGGTGGGCGGCGCCATGAAAACCCCGATTCCGGCCACCACCTCGGTCAACGCCAGCGTCGGCATCGGCCCGAATGGCCAGGGCGGCTTCGGCCTGACCGTGGCGCTGGCCGTGAGCACCCCGGGCATGGACCAGGCAGCAGCCCAGGCCGTGGTCGACAAGGCCCATCAGGTGTGCCCGTATTCGAACGCCACGCGCGGCAATATCGCCGTCAGCCTGACGGTCAATGCCTGAGTTATGCGCGCGGCGAATGTCTGGTATGAGAAATGACAATTAGACACATGAAACGCCGCGCACCATAATAGTGCCTGTCTCCACTATTCTCCTCCAAGAAGATAGTTTTAAGCCCGCTTTCATCAGCGGGCTTTTTTTTGCCCAGAATTCGCACGCAAATCGTTCCGCCAAATCCCCCTATGTTTGATCTATGTCATGGCCGCGTCATATAGCCCGCCTATAGTTGAGCTATCCGACGTACATGCAACCGATATGCGTGACGCTGGCCAGGTGTGCAGTCTTCCAGGCGGCACACCCTTCCGAATTTTTTCACGAAGCTGCACGACTCTTGGCCCGATATGGGTTTTGCCCGCCCCGAAAGCGGGCATTTTTTTTGTCGGTAAGCACCAATATGGGGCGTGGTGAAAAAGGGCGGCAACCGAACTTGCAGGTATCCCGCTTTCTACTATGATGAAGTTCGCCCGCTTTTTTCCACCAACATTGGTAAAACATGCACACGGAGAATTCGAATGAGTGAACATCTTTTGGAACCGGATTTGAGCGTACGAGCGCCCTTCGCCCCCGGCCGGCGCCACCAGCCCGGTCCCGACGAACAGCTGGTGCTGACCGAACTCGATTCCGACCGCGTGATCGACCACCTTGAGCCGCACGACGCGGCCATCGAACTGATTACCTTTGGCAGCGTGCGCGAAACGTGCCCGGTGTGCGCCACGGCCCATCTGAAGCTGGTCCTGCGCCAGCGCCGCGTGCGCCTGGCCCACCTGTTTTGCAGCGAATGCCTGGGCTGTTTTGACGCCCATTACAGCAACGGCAAGTCGGCGCTGACGATTTGATCACGGCGCTGCGTGGCGCTGGCGCGGCGTGGTAAGGTGGCGTTTTTCTCACTTTCCGTCCCCGCCATGCCGCCCTTCCTGTCTCTGCTGGTATTCGACGACCGCCTGCGCCCGTGGCGCTGCGCCGCCGCGCTGACGCTGTTTATCCTGATTGTGACGATCGGCTCGATTCCGGGCGCGCGCATGGAAATCGCCACCCTGGCCTCGGGCCTGGTGCTGCACGCATTCGCCTATGGCTGCATCACTTTCCTGATGTACACCGGCAGCCGCGGCAGCGCGCTCCAGCGCGCCGCCAAGGCCGTGCTGACGGTGATGCTGATGGGCGCCATCGATGAAAGCGTCCAAAGTTTCCTGCCCTACCGTCATGGCGCCGTCAGCGACTGGATGGTCGATGCCAGTTCAGCATTCCTGACCGCAGGCCTGCTGTGGGCCCTGCTCCCCGCACCCGCTCGCGCCAGCCAGCATTAAGGCGTCGTATTTCGATCAGGCTATTCAAGTTACTCATGAGACAGTTCCGTAAGTTTCGATACGGCATTATTGCTGAGCGGCAGGATGGCAATTTGATCTAGCGCATGCCGTTCGTTTGTCCACGGAACGGCATGGCAGTTCGCTTCTCTAACCGGAGTGGCACGCGGCCACCCCAACCAAAGGAGTTGATCATGAAGCGAATCGAACAGAGCATGCTTCTGGCAGGCTTGCTGGCACTGGCAGCGTGCAGTTCCACCGGTACCAGCGACACCAGCGACAGCATGGCGGCAACCCAGGGCGGCGGCCTTGGCGCCACGGCCGGCACCAGCGATAGCGGCACCACCATCAGCAGCGACTCGGCCACCACCAGTTCCTACGGCAGTACTGCCGGCAGTGTCAGCACCGCCAGCGGCAGCCCCACGGCCGTCACCACCGTTGCCGTCCCGAGCACGCCCAACAGCACTGTCACCGGCATTGAAGTGCTGCAGCGCCAGCCAAATGCCAGCGGTTCCACGTCGATGGGCAGCTCGGCCAGCGGCTACACCGGCACCAGCCCGTCAGGCGACCGCACTTACCGGATCACGCTGCGCCTGGACGATGGCAGCACCCAGGTTGTCACCCAGGAATGGGCCCCCTCGTTCAGTACCGGCGACCGGGTGCGCGTCAACAGCGGCGCCATCCTGCGTTAACCATGGCGCAGCTTGCACGCAGCTTTTGACCTTGCCGGGCAAACTGGCTAACATGGCCTGCATCGATAGATGGAGGCGCCATGCATCCCGCTCCCCTGGTTGAAACCACGCGCGGCTATCCGGACACCGGCCTGGCGGTCGAGAACGTGCATTTTGGTTCGGTGGCCGTGGTCGACCGCACAGGGGTGCTGCGCTGGTATGCGGGCGATCCGCAGCAAATGGTCTTTACGCGCTCGGCGCTCAAGCCATTTCAGGCGCTGCCTTTCGTGCTGGCCGATGGCCCGGCCCGGCTGGGCCTGAGCAGCGGCGAGCTGGCGCTGCTGTGCTCCAGCCATTCAGCCGAGGAGCAGCATGTGCAGGCCGTGCGCGCCATCCTGGCGCGCATTGGCTGCGACGAGGGCGCGCTCGAGTGCGGCTGCCACGTGCCGCTGTATTACGACAGCGTCGGCTTGCCGGTGCCGCACGATCGCGTCTGGAGCGCGGTCCACCATAATTGCTCGGGCAAGCACAGCGGTTTTCTGGCGTGGTGCCGCTTGCATGACGTGCCCAGCGCCGGCTACGTGGCGCCGCAGCACCGCTTGCAGCAGGAAATCCGGCGCACGCTGGCCGCCACGGTGGACATGCCGGAGCTCGCCATGCCAGTTGGCATGGACGGTTGTTCGGCGCCCAATTACGCCTTGCCGCTGGCACGGCTGGCGCATTTGTACGCCCGCCTCGCGCGCGGCAGCGCCGACGTGCAACATGGCGCGGCCATGGGCGACCTGCGCGACGCCATGCTCGCCCATCCGGACATGGTGTCTGGCCAGGGCCGTTGCGACCTGGTCTACACGACGGCCGGCGCCGGCGACTGGGTCAGCAAGGCGGGCGCCGATGCAACCCAGGCGATCGGGATCCGCTCGGGCGGCCTGGGCATTGCCATCAAGATTGCCGACGGCGCCCCGCGCGCGCTGCACGCGGCGGTCTACCGCGTGCTGGACCAGCTTGGCCTGCTCGACGCCAGCACCCGGCGCCAGCTCGCGCACTACCGCCAGCCGCTGCTGACAAACGCGCGCGGCATGGTGGTGGGCGACATCCGCGCGGCATTCACGCTGCAGCACGCGCGCGGCTAGTCGGTCGACAACACCAGCGTTTCCTTGATCTCTTCCATGACCACATAGCTTTTCGACTGCGCAGCGCCCGGCAATTCGAGCAGCATGTCGCCCAGCAGCTTGCGGTACTCGGCCATCTCGTGGATGCGCGCCTTGATCAGGTAATCGAAGTCGCCCGACACCAGGTGGCATTCCTGCACTTCCGGGATGCGCAGCACTTCGCGCCGGAACTGCTCGAACGCGCTGGCCGATTTCTGGTTGAGCGTAATTTCCACAAACACCAGCAAGGTCGCCCCCAGCGCGGCCGGATCGACCCTGGCGTAATAGCCGCTGATGACGCCGTCACGCTCCATGCGCTTGACGCGCTCGATGCACGGCGTCACCGACAGCCCGACCCGCTCGCCCAGGTCCTTCATCGAGATGCGCCCCTCCAATTGCAAGATGCGCAGGATGTGGCGGTCGAGTTTGTCCAGCGTACGGCTCGAATGCTTTTGAATTCTCATGAAAATCCACCAAATATCATCAGTTATACGTGAACAAACACTAGTCAAATGTGAATACTATAGCGGAAATTCTGGATATTCCATCGTAATTCATCGGGAGTGTGTATGCGGGTAGTGATTCTTGGCAGCGGTGTGATCGGCGTGACAACGGCTTACTACCTGGCCAAGGCCGGCCACGAGGTGACGGTGATCGACCGCCAGCCCGGCCCGGCACTGGAAACCAGCTTCGCCAACGCCGGCCAGATTTCGCCCGGCTACGCTTCGCCCTGGGCCGCCCCCGGCATTCCCCTGAAAGCGATGAAATGGATGCTGCAGCGCCACGCGCCGCTGTCGATTACCCCGGACGGCACCACCTTCCAGCTCAAGTGGATGTGGGACATGCTGCGCAATTGCACCTCCGACCGTTACGCGGTCAACAAGGAGCGCATGGTGCGCCTGGCCGAATACAGCCGCGATTGCTTCAAGCAATTGCGCGACGAAGCCGGCATCACCTACGAAGGCCGCCAGCAAGGCACGATGCAGCTGTTTCGCACCGAGCAGCAGTTTGCCAGCGCTGAAAAGGACATCCGCGTGCTGCAAGAGTCGGGTGTGCCCTACCAACTGCTCACGCGCGAGCAGCTGGGCGAGGCCGAACCGGCGTTGGCCGCGGCCGGTGGCAAGCTGGTGGGCGCGCTGCGCCTGCCGAACGATGAAACCGGCGACTGCCAGCTGTTTACCACCCGCCTGGCGCAGATGGCCGAGCAGTTGGGCGTCAAGTTCCGCTACAACGTGCAGATCGACCGCCTGGCCGTGGCCGGCAACAGCATCACGGGCGTCCATTGTGGCGACGAACTGGTGCAGGCCGACAGCTACGTGGTGGCACTGGGCGCGCACTCGACGCCGCTGCTCAAGGGCCTGGTCGACATTCCGGTGTACCCGATGAAGGGCTATTCGATCACGGTGCCGATCGTCGACGCGGCCAAGGCGCCGGTGTCGACCATCCTCGACGAAACCTACAAGATTGCCGTGACCCGTTTCGAAGACCGCATCCGCGTGGGCGGCATGGCCGAACTGGCCGGCTTCGACCTGCGCCTCAATCCGCGCCGCCGCGCCACGCTGGAAATGGTGGTCAACGACCTGTTCCCGGGCGCCGGCGACACCGCCCAGGCCTCGTTCTGGACCGGCCTGCGCCCGATGACGCCGGACGGTACGCCCGTCGTTGGCCGTACCGCGCTGCCCAATTTGTTCCTCAACACCGGCCACGGCACGCTGGGCTGGACCATGTCGTGCGGCTCGGCCCAGATGCTGGCCGACCTGATGTCGTCCAAGCGCCCTGCGATCCCGTTCGACGACCTGGGCGTGGCGCGCTACCAGGGGTCAGACCCCGGTGTATCTGTTGGGGGTCTGACCCCGGTTCTCGGCCGCTAAAGCTTATTGCACGGTGATGGCCAGGTCGCGCCCCGCGATGACCTCATTGCCCGCGAAATCGGCCGCAAAAATCCGGATGATGTAGTCGCCCGGCGCCAAAGGCGCCGGGTCCCAGTTGCCGCTGACGGCCTCGCCGTCACGCACGCGGTTGGTGACCACGTATAAAAAGCGGGTGGTCGCATTGCCATACACGGTGATGCCGCTGTTGGGCGCATACGCCACTTTCACGCTCTCCTGATCCGGCGGCAACCGGTTAAATTCAATGTTCATCAGCGGCGCCTCGAAGCCGGCCAGCGGCGTGCCGTCGGCCGCCAGCAGCTGGTAGCCCAGCTTGTACAAGCCCAGCTTGCGCCGCTTCGCGTTGCCGTCGGTCTGGTCGTAGGCGTCGACAACGATTGACAATGGACCGCCCGCGCGCGTCACCAGCAAGCGCTTGCCCTGCTTGGCCAGCAGGCGCTGATTGGCCTGGTCCATCAATTGGATCGCCACGATATGCGGCGTCACCGTATCTTGCAAGCCCGGAAAAGGCAGCGTCATCGCATTGCCTTCGCCGCCAGGCAAACGCTCGATCAGGTGCACATGGAACATGCGGTTGACGGTGCCCAGCTTGTCGCCCACATGAAAACGCGTGCCGCGCCTGACGCGCACCCGGCATGGCTTGCCCTTCTCGTCAGTCAGGATGGTGAAGCGCTCGGCGTCGAGCGGCGCGTTGCGGATGGTGCGCCCGACCCGCATGTGCACGTACGCAAAACCGTCCACGCTCATGCCCTCGCCCAGGCCGTCGAAGGCCCAGTTGGGCGAGGGGCTGGCGACTTTTTCGTCGGCCACGGCCAGCACCGGCACGCCCATGTCGGCCTGAATATCGAGTCCGTTGTGGAAGTGGTCGCGGCTCTCGCCGTCATAGCTGCCGCGTACTTCGCCGACGATGCCCACCACCTCGTGGCGCACGTTTTGCGGCGCGAACGGCCATGGGAAACTGCCGCTGCGGGCCGGCGCCGGCGGCGCGACCCTGGCTACCGATGGCGGCGCATCCGCTGCGCGCGGGCTCACCTTGCGCACCACCCGCGCGCTCGCGTCGGCCACCAGCAGCGCTCCATGCCGGTCCAGCGCGATCCCGGCCGGGCGGGAGAAACGCACCGAGCCGCTGTCGCCGATCTCGATATCGATGCCGATCCCGGTCAGGCCGCGCAGTTCGCCCGTCGGCGCCACTTGCAAGATGCGTCCGCGCGCCATGTCGCCCACATACACATAGCCGTCCGTGGTCAGCGCCAGCGCCAGCGGGCGGCGCAGCAGCGCGGTATCGTCCTGCGGATCGGACCTGGCCAGCGTGCCGACCTGGCCATCGAGGGCGAGCGTGCGGATGGCGCTGTTTTGCGTGTCCGCGATGTACAGCGTGCCCTTGGCGTCAAGCGCGATGCCGGTGGGCGTGTCGAACAACGCCGCCGCGCCCATGCCGTCGGCATAGCCGGGTGCAGCGCCGCCGGCCAGCGTGCTGACGCTGCCGTCGGGCGCGATTTTGCGGATCCGGTCGTTGTAGGTATCGGCCACGTACACATTGCCCGCATTGTCCACCGCCACCCCGACCGGGCCGTTGAACTGGGCCTGCAGGCCCGGGCCATCCTGGTTGCCGGGCGCGCCGGTGCCGGCCAGCGTCGTCACCACGCCGGCCATGGAGATGCGGCGGATCGCATGGTTGCCGGTGTCGGCCACGATCAGGTTGCCGGCCGGGTCGAACGCCATGCCCGACGGGGTGTTGAATTTGGCCGCCGCACCGGTCCCGTCGGCGAAGCCCTCGCCCTGCCCCGCCAGCACCGTGCGCGCGCCGCCAGCGACTATCCTGACGATCTGGTTATGGTCTCCGGCGTCGGCCACATACAGATTGCCGGCGCGGTCGAGCACCACGCCGAACGGATCGGCAAAGCCGCTGCCTGCGTCCGCGATGGCCACCGGCCAGCCCATGACTGTGGCCGGCGCCTTGTGCGCCAGCGCCGCAATGCGCGCCAGCGGCGCCTCGCCGCCCGAGCGCCACTGCCATACGCCCAGCGCTGCCGCGACGGCCAGCGCGGCCAGGGAGGCCGCCTTGATGCGATTACTTTGACGATTCAATCGGCTCACCTGCGATGCAAAATACAAGAACCGAAGCTTAACCGATCCCCTGCTACACTAGCTGGCAAACTGAACTGAAAGCTGCCATGCAATCACATCCAATCAATGCCCTGATCGCGGCCGCCGATGAAGCGATCAACCGCGAGGACTTCGACGCGCTGATGGATTTTTATACCGACGATGCCACGCTGGTGGTGGTGCCCGGGCGCGCCGCCAACGGCAAGGAAGAAATCCGCAAGGCCTTTGTGGCGCTGGCCGCGCACTTCCAGCACACCCTGTACGTAACCCAGGGCGACATGATCGTCATCGAAGCGGGCGACACCGCGCTGGTGATCGCCCAGACCAACGTGCGCGCCAACATGAAGAGCGAAGCGCCGACCATGGAAACGCGTAACGCCACCTATGTATTCAAGCTGGGCGACGATGAAAAATGGCGCTGCATCGTCGATAACTCCTACGGCGCGGCGCTGCTGAACCTGCCGGGCTAAGCGGCACCGTCTTCAGGCAGAAAATCCATCAAGAATTGTCTCGCCATTGTTTGAGGTAGTTTCGACTTGCCCGGCCGCGCTGCTGCCAGGGCATTTCTGCCAAGGCAACATGGTCCGTTCGTTACAACTGCAAGTATTAGTGCCACATTGACCGACTGTGTTACGCTGCAACGGTGGCGGATGCAACATCCGTCAGCAAACGTCCGATGGAAATCCGACGTTGCGGCTTCGCCGTTACCTTATTTGAGCCGAGGCTAGCGCTCAGTCATACCTGGCCCCGGTTCCTGCTCATGTTTACCATTGATAAGACGCTTTTCGTCCGCCTGACGCTGCTCGGCTTTGGCGCCAGCGTGTTCGCCCTGTTCTTGTTCGCCTGCATGGCGCCGCCCGCCAGCGCCAACGCCATGTTCGGCGCCACCGCCCTGCTTGCCGCCTGTTTCGGCATGCTGGTTGCGGCCAGCAGGCGCGCGCCGCGGGAGCAGACCGCGCCCAGCGCGACGCCGCACCCGGTGTCGCGCTCGCTGATCAAGGCCGGCGCTTTGCAAAACGCCATTTTCAACAGCGCCAATTTCTCCAGCATTGCCACCGACGCCCAGGGTGTGATCCAGATTTTCAACGTCGGTGCCGAGCGCATGCTGGGCTACCTGGCTGCCGACGTGGTCGACCGCATCACCCCGGCCGACATTTCGGACGCCCAGGAAGTGATCGCGCGCGCCAAGAGCCTGTCGCTGGAGCTGGACGCGCCGATCGCGCCCGGCTTCGAAGCACTGGTGTTCAAGGCTTCGCGCGGGATCGAGGACATTTACGAGCTCACGTACATCCGCAAGGACGGCAGCCGCTTCCCGGCGGTGGTGTCGGTGACGGCGCTGCGCGACGCGGCCGACG
>JAZJXM010000010.1:271557-273868 GCA_040390915.1 Pseudomonadota bacterium | reverse complement strand
GAGCGGAGCCCTTACAAGGCTTAGGTCGGGAGTTCGAGCCTCTCAGCGCCCACCACCAAGCATTGCAACACAAGGTATTTTTTCGGAGTGGTAGTTCAGTTGGTTAGAATGCCGGCCTGTCACGTCGGAGGTCGCGGGTTCGAGTCCCGTCCGCTCCGCCAATAAAAAATACACGAATTCAGGAGTGGTAGTTCAGTTGGTTAGAATACCGGCCTGTCACGTCGGGGGTCGCGGGTTCGAGTCCCGTCCGCTCCGCCAGCATTGAGGAAAAAGGCGAACGAGAGTTCGCCTTTTTTTTCGTTTGTGGTTATCTCGCAGTTTACTATTTTCGAATTGGCAGAACATGTTTGAATATATTCGCAATCACAGGCGGCTGATCCAGATCCTGATGGGACTGGTGATCTTGTCGTTCATCGTCACCGGCGTGTTGAGCTCGCGCGACAGCAGTGTTGGCGCCAGCGTCGTGGCCACCGTTGGCGATTTCAAGATCACCCAGCAGGAGTGGGATGACGCCCAGCGTCAGCAGATCGATCGTTACCGCGCCCAGCTCGGCCCCCGTTTCGATCAAAAAGAATTCGAAACCCCCGCCAGCAAGCAAGCCGTTCTCGAAGGCCTGATGGCCGAGCGCGCAATCGATGCCGAAATCAAGCACGACCGACTGACGATTGGTGACGCCGCCCTGCAAAAGCAGATCCAGGATATCGCCGCTTTCAAAAAGCCCGATGGGACCTTCGACATGGTTCAGTACAAGGCTGCGTTGGCAGCCCAGGGCATGAACCCGCAAATGTTCGACAATCGCATGCGCCGCGACCTGGTGCTGCAACAGCTCAATGGCGCCATTGCGAACACCGCATTCTCGCCGCGCGCGCTGATTGCCCGCGTCGCCGAAATCACCGACCAGCGGCGCGACGTCCAGGAACAGCTGTTCCCGGTCACCGAGTTCCTGTCGCAGGTCAACGTCAACGACGCGATGGTCAAGGACTACTACGACAAGAACAAGACCCAGTTCCAGATTCCGGAACAGGTCAGCATTGAATACGTGGTCTTCGACCCGGCCGTCGTCGAGAGCCAGATCAGCATCGCCGATGCCGAAATCAGCGACTTTTACACCAATAGCCTCAAGAGCTTCGGCACGCCGGAAAAGCGTACTGCCAGCCATATCGTGATTTCGGTCAAGAACGGTGACAAGGCAGCGGCCAAGGCCAAGGCCGACGCGATCCAGGCCGAAGTGCGCAAAACGCCAGCCAGTTTTGCCGCTGTCGCCAAGGCGCAGTCGCAAGATCCGCTGACCGCTGCCGAAGGCGGCGCGCTGGGCGAGATGGACCAGGTCAACGACAAGGCCACCTTCCCGGCCGCGGTGCTTGGCGCGGTTTTCAAAACCAAGCCGGGCGACATCAGCGATGTCGTCGAATCGGAATATGGCTATCACGTGATCATGGTCACTGGCGTCAAGCCGGAAACGGTCAAGCCGCTCGACGAAGTCAAGCCGCTGATCGTGGCCGAACTGAAGAAGCAGAAGATGTCGAAGAAGTATTCGGAGATGGCCGAACAGTTCAACAATACCGTTGAAGACCAGTTCAACAGCCTCAAGCCGGTGGCCGACAAGCTGCACCTGAAGATCGACACTGCTGTTGCACTGACCCGTACGCCGTCGACAGCGCTGGGCGCCGCACCGTTCAACAATCCGAAGTTCCTGGCAGCGCTGTTCTCGGACGAGACGCTCAAGAACAAGCGCAACACGCATGCGATTGAAGTCGGTGCCAGCACCATGATCTCGGGCCGCGTGGTCGAGCACAAGCCGGCCGCAATGCAGCCGCTGGCCGATGTGACGCCAGCCATCCGCAAGGCTGTGGCAAGCGAAGAGGCGATCAAGCTGGCCAAGAAGGCGGGCGAGGCCAAGCTGGCCGCAGCCAAGGCGTCGGGCGATGCCGCCGGTTTCGGCGAAGTTAAAGTCGTCAGCCGCGAGAACCAGGCCAATCTGGACAGCGACGCTGCCAAGGCAGTGCTGCGTGCCGACGTGACCAAGCTGCCAGCGTATGTTGGCGTGGAAGCGCCAGGCAAGGGTTACGCCGTCTACCGCATCAGCAAGGTGTCGCAGCCTGACCAGCCTAACCCGGCCCGCAGCGCGCAATTGACCGAAGGCCTCAATGGCGTACTCGGACAAATTGATAACTACGGTTACGTCGAGGCGCTCAAGGTCAAGGCGAAAACCAAGGTCCTGAATGGCATAGCCGCCAAGTAAGCATCAGCCTGCACGAAAAAAACCCGGTCGCTTGCGCCACCGGGCGAAAATAACCACTGACTGAAGGAG
>JAZJXM010000010.1:126732-271547 GCA_040390915.1 Pseudomonadota bacterium | reverse complement strand
CGGTCGCTTGCGCGTTCCGGGTTTTTTTTCGTGCATGGCACGTCAAGGATGCAGTGAGCGCGCGGCAGCCATGAAATCATCGCTCCCGATATCGGGCAGTTCGAGCAACGCGGCCTGATCGAACTGAATGAAATTACGGTCGATTGAACGCAGGTATGCCGGGTCGTAGTGCTCGAGCAGCAGCTGGTCCACCAGTTCGGCCATGGCGCCGCCATTGGCCAGCGCATGCCAGCTGTCGATCTTCTGGCGCCCGTGCAGCTTGACCAGGCAATCGAGCTGGGTGTTGAGCGTGTCGGGGCTGTCGGTGAAGTGATGGTAATCCTCCATCAGCAAGCGCACCCGGTTCGGACGCGACAAGGACAGTGAAATGCAGGGCGACTGCCGCATTTTCTCCATCACTGCGTCTGGCACCCTGAGGTTGCCCACCTTCTTGCTCTCGGACTCGACGAATACCGGCAGCGCCGGATCGAACTGGCGCATCTTTTGCCAGATCATCGTCTCGAACATCTTTTGCGTGGGCTGCGGCTGGCTTGGCAGATTGCCCAGCACCGAGCCGCGATGGGCCGCCAGCTTTTCCAGGTCGAGCACTTGCGCGCCGATCGCATCGAGCACTTCGAGCAAGCGGCTCTTGCCGCTGCCGGTGGTGCCGCAAATAACCTTGAACGACACCGCTGGCGCATCTTCCAGCGCCGCGCTGACATGCGCGCGAAACGCCTTGTAGCCGCCGTCGAGCTGAATTGCCGGCCAGCCGATCTTGGCCAGGATGTGCGCCAGCGAGCCGCTGCGATTGCCACCGCGCCAGCAGTAGATCAAAGGCTTCCAGTCGCGCGGCTTGTCGATCCAGTGGGTCTCGATGTGGCGCGCGATGTTCTTGGCTACCAGCGCCGCGCCGACCTTCTTGGCCTCGAACGCGTTGACCTGCTTGTACATGGTGCCGATCCGGATGCGCTCCTCGTCGTTGAGAACCGGGCAGTTGATCGCGCCGGGGATATGGTCAAGCGCGAATTCGGCTTCGCTGCGCACGTCGATGATGGCGTCGAATTGGTCGAGCTGCGGCAGCACGTGCATGAAATTGAGTAGTGCGGGATATTTCATCGGGTCTTTACCAGGGGAGCGAACGCCGGCCAGATATTGGCCAGGATGATGGGGTGCGCCTCGGCGCTCGGATGCAAGCGGTCGGCCTGGAACAGCGCCGGCTTGTCGGCCACGCCCTCGAGCATGAACGGCACCAGCTGCGCCTTGTACTTGACCGACAGGTCTTTGTACATGGAGAAGAAACGCTCGGTGTAATCGCGCCCGTAATTGGGCGGCATGCGCATGCCGACCAGCAGCACGCGCGCCTTGTTCGTGGCAGCCAGTTCCAGCATGGCGCGCAGGTTCGCTTCGGCCGCGGCGACCGGCTGGCCGCGCAGGCCGTCGTTGGCGCCCAGTTCGATCACCACGATGCCGGGATGGTGGCGTTCCATCAGCGCCGGCAGGCGCGAACGCCCGCCGCTGGTGGTTTCGCCGCTGATGCTGGCGTTGACGACCAGCGCGTCGATATGTTCGGTTTTGAGCTTCTGTTCGAGCAGCGCAACCCAGCCGCTGCCGCGGTTCAGGCCATATTCGGCCGACAGGCTATCGCCAAGCACCAGCACTGTTTTTGGTGCAGAATAGGCGTTCGATGAGGCGCTGAGCGCGAGCACAGCGCAGAGCGTCCAAATTTTGAGACTGGCGAACATGCGTGACATTCCTGATGCATCCAAAAGTAAGGTTACCAAGACCGCCATCGAGGTGGCCGGCCTGTCAAAGCGAGTAGCGGACGCCAGCGGCGAGCTCACCATCTTGCACAACGTGGATTTTACAGTGCAACCGGCCGAAACGCTCGCCATTGTCGGCGCTTCCGGCTCAGGCAAATCGACCCTGCTCGGCTTGCTGGCCGGGCTCGACACGCCGTCCAGCGGCACCGTGTATCTGGCCGGCCAGGATATCTACGCGCTCGACGAGGATGGCCGCGCCGCGCTGCGCATGGCACGCCTGGGCTTTGTGTTCCAGTCGTTCCAATTGCTGGCGCACCTCAATGCGCTGGAAAACGTGATGCTGCCGCTGGAGCTGCGCGGCGAGGCCGATGCCAGGGAAAAGGCGATCGCGATGCTGGGCCGGGTCGGGCTGTCGAGCCGCCTGACGCATTATCCCAAGTATTTGTCTGGCGGCGAGCAGCAGCGCGTGGCGCTGGCGCGCGCCTTCGTGACCGAGCCGCCGCTGCTGTTTGCCGATGAGCCGACCGGCAGCCTCGATGCGGCCACCGGCGAGGCCGTCATCAAGCTGATGTTCGACCTCAATCGCGAGCACGGCTCGACCCTGGTCCTGGTCACCCATGATCCATCGATCGCGGCGCGCTGCGCACGCATCATCACGATCGCGGCTGGCCGCCTGGTGTAAGCAAATTCAATACCGCGCGCACGGCTGCTGGCAGTTCGCCTGCGGTCATGCCAATCGGCCCCACGCCTTGTTCCACCAGTCTGTCGGCAGCTGCGCCATGCATCCAGACGGCGCCCAGCGCCGCTTCGCGCGCCGGCCAGCCTTGCGCCAGCAAGGCCCCGCAAAGCCCCGCCAGCACGTCGCCGGTGCCGCCCGTGGCCAAGCCAGGATTGCCGGTGGTGTTGATCACCGCCAGGCCGCCCGGTTCGGCGATGATGCTGCCTGAGCCCTTGAGCACCACGACCTTGCCGAAGCGCGCCGCCAGCTCGCGCGCGGCCGCCAGGCGGTCGGCCTGCACCACGGCGGCAGTCATGCCCAGCAAGCGCGCCGCTTCCAGCGGGTGCGGCGTCAGGATTGCCGCGCTTGGACGGGCCGACAGGCGCCCTTGCAGATCGGCGCTGGAGGCGATCATGTTCAGCGCGTCGGCATCGATCACCAGCGGCGCCGGGCCATCGATTGCCCTGGCAAGCAGCGCGCTGGCCGTATCGCCCATGCCAGGGCCTAGCACCAGCGTGCAATTGGCGCCGTCGAAGCCGGCCGCATCGCGGAACATGATCTCGGGCTGCACCGGATCGAACGCCGGCCCCGGGGCAATCGAGGCGACAAACACCCGGCCTGCACCGGCGTACAGTGCGCCGCGTGCCGCCAGCACCGGTGCGCCCGCCATGCCGGCTGCGCCCCCGACAATGGCCACATCGCCGAAGCTGCCCTTGTGCGTGTTGTGCGCGCGTGGTTTCAGATTGTTGGCAAACAGTTCGGGCCCATTGAGCAGGCAGCTGGCCTGCGGCAGCAAGGCGGCATCAATGCCAAGCTCCGCCACCAATACTTCGCCGGCCATGTCGCGTCCGGCGAAGGTATGCAGTCCCGGCTTGTCGCCGATGAAGGTGAGGGTGCAGCTGGCACGCATGGCCACGCCGTCCGGACCGATCACGGCGCCGCTGTCGGCATCGAGCCCGCTTGGCACATCGAGCGCCAGAACCGGGCAGTCGAGCCCATTGACGGCCTGCGCCAGGTCGCGCGCAGCGCCCGCGAGGGGGCGTGTCAGGCCGATGCCGAACAGGCCGTCGATCACCAGTCCCCATTCCTGATCCTGGGGCAGGGCGTCAATAAAGCGCGCATCGCTGGCCTGCGCGCGTTCAAGTGCGAGCACGGCTTCCGGCGCGAGCGCTGCGCTGCCCTTGAGGTACAAAATGCTGACGTTGATGCCCGCCTGGTCCAGGTTGGCGGCAGCTTCGAGCGCATCGCCGCCGTTGTTGCCCGGTCCCGCCAGCACCAGCACGTCTGGCCCGCGCATCAGTTCCATCGCGCAGGCGGCGGCAGCCTGGCCGGCACGCTGCATCAGTGTACCGGGCGGCAAGGCGGCAGCCGCGGCGTGTTCGATGTTGCGGATTTCGGCGACGCTGTATAACGGTGTCATTTTCGGTATTTTCCACATAAAATTTTGAGCTGTCGGCACTACAATAGCGCACACCCCACAGCTTGAGGAAGAACATGGACTGGCAATTCTGGATCGATCGCGGCGGCACCTTCACCGATATCGTGGCGCGTCAGCCAGACGGGCGCCTGATCACCCACAAGCTGCTGTCCGAAAACCCGGAACAATATCCCGACGCCGCCGTCGCCGGCATCCGTCATTTGCTGGGCCTTGCGCCCGACGAGGCGATCCCGGTTGCCGCTATCGAAGCGGTGAAGATGGGCACCACGGTGGCCACCAACGCCCTGCTCGAACGCAAGGGCGAACCGACCGCGCTGGCCATCACGCGCGGCTTTCGTGATGCGCTGCGCATAGCCTACCAGAACCGGCCGCGCTTGTTCGACCGCCACATTGTGCTGCCCGAACTGCTGTATGGCCATGTGATCGAAGTCGACGAACGCGTCGGCGCGCATGGCGAGCTGCTGGTGCCGCTCGACGAAGCGGCCACCCGCAAAGGCCTGCAAGCAGCGTACGACCAGGGCCTGCGTTCGCTGGCGATCGTGTTCATGCACGGCTACCGCTACAGCGATCATGAAGCGGCCACTGAACGCATCGCGCGCGCGATCGGCTTTACCCAGGTATCGGTTTCGCATAAGGTCAGCCCGATGATGAAGCTGGTCGCGCGCGGCGACACCACCGTGGTTGACGCTTACCTGTCGCCGATCCTGCGCCGCTACGTCGACCAGGTGGCCGGCCAGATGCCGGCCGTGAACCTGCAGTTCATGCAGTCCAATGGCGGCCTGACCAACGCCCGTACCTTCCAGGGCAAGGACAGCATCCTGTCTGGCCCGGCCGGCGGCATCGTCGGCATGGTGCGCGCCAGCCAGCTGGCCGGCTTCGAGCGCGTGATCGGCTTCGACATGGGCGGCACGTCAACCGACGTGTCGCATTTTTCGGGCGAATTCGAGCGCGTATTTGAAACCCAGGTCGCCGGCGTGCGCATGCGCGCGCCGATGATGAGCATTCACACGGTCGCTGCCGGCGGTGGCTCGATCCTGCATTTCGATGGCAGCCGCTATCGGGTCGGCCCCGACAGCGCCGGCGCCAATCCTGGCCCTGCCAGCTACCGGCGCGGCGGTCCGCTGGCCGTCACCGATTGCAACGTCATGCTCGGCAAGGTGCAGCCGGATCACTTCCCGAAAGTGTTCGGCGCCGACGCCAGCCAGCCGCTCGACCCGGATGCGGTGCGCGCCAAATTTGCCGAGATGGCCGCGCGCATCGGTGCCGCCACTGGCGCCACGCCGGCGCCGGAAGAAGTGGCCGAAGGCTTCATCCAGATCGCAGTGGGCAACATGGCCAATGCAATCAAGCAGATTTCGGTGCAGCGCGGGCACGACGTGACCGAATACGCGCTGACCAGTTTCGGCGGCGCTGGCGGCCAGCATGCCTGCCTGGTGGCCGATGCGCTGGGCATGAAGACGGTATTCGTTCATACGCTTGCCGGCGTCATGTCCGCTTATGGCATGGGCCTGGCCGACCAGACGGCTATGCGCGAAGCGGCGGTCGAAGTGCGCCTGGCCGACATTTCGCCCGACGCGCTGGCGGCACGGCTGGCAACGCTGGGCGAAGCCGTGGTGGGTGAACTGGCCGCGCAAGGCGTGGCCAATGAGCGCATTTCCCTGGTGCGGCGCGTGCACTTGCGCTACGAAGGCACCGATTCGACCATCATCGTGCTGTTCGACGATGCCGGCAAGATGAAAGCGCAATTCGACATCGCCTACAAGAAGCGCTTCTCGTTCCTGATGCCGGCCAAGGTGCTGGTGGTCGAGGCGGTGTCGGTGGAAGCGATCGGCGCCTCCGACGCGCCGGCCGAAACGGTGACGCCGGCAGCGCCGCGCAATGGCCCGCTGGCCGCGCATGAAACGGTGCGCATGTTCGGCGCCGGTGCCTGGCACGCCACCGGCCTGTTCAAGCGCGCCGGCATCCGCATCGGCGACGTGATCAAAGGCCCGGCCATCATCGCCGAGGACAACGCCACCACCGTGGTCGAACCGGGCTGGCAGGCGCGCGTCACGCCGCACAACCACCTGGTGCTCACGCGCGTGCAAGCGCTGCCCGAGCGGCGCGCGATCGGCACCACGGCCGACCCGGTGATGCTGGAAATTTTTAATAACCTGTTCATGTCGATCGCCGAGCAGATGGGCCTGAGGCTGCAGAACACCGCCTATTCGGTCAACATCAAGGAGCGGCTCGACTTCAGCTGCGCCATCTTCGATGCCGACGGCAACCTGATCGCCAATGCGCCGCACATGCCGGTGCACCTGGGCTCGATGGGCGAGAGCATCAAGACCGTGATGGTCGAAAACGCCGGCCAGATGCGCCCGGGCGATGTGTTCATGCTCAACGACCCATATCACGGCGGCACCCACCTGCCCGACGTGACGGTCATCTCGCCCGTGTTCGACGAGACCGGCCAGGCCATCTTGTTCTACGTCGGTTCGCGCGGTCATCACGCCGATATCGGCGGCACCACGCCAGGGTCGATGCCGCCAGATTCAAGGGTGATCGAGGAAGAGGGCGTCCTGATCGACAATTTCAAGCTGGTCGACGGCGTCGACGGCCTGCTGCGCGACGTCGAGGCGCGCGCGCTGCTTGACGGCGCGCGCTACCCGGCCCGCAACCCGGACCAGAACATGGCCGACCTGCGCGCGCAAGTGGCGGCCAACCAGAAAGGCGTGGACGAACTGCGCAAAATGGTCGCGCACTTCGGCCTGGACGTGGTGCAGGCTTACATGGGCCATGTGCAGGACAACGCCGAAGAAGCGGTGCGGCGCGTGATCACCGCGCTCAAGGACGGCCAGTACACCTGGCAGCTCGACAACGGCGCCCAGATCCAGGTCGCGATCCGGGTCAACCAGGCCGCGCGCAGTGCCGAAATTGACTTTACCGGCACCTCCGGCCAGTTGCAGAACAACTTCAACGCGCCGTCGGCGGTGTGCATGGCGGCGGTGCTGTACGTGTTCCGCACGCTGGTGGACGATGAAATTCCGCTCAATGCCGGCTGCCTCAAGCCGCTGCACGTGATCATTCCGCCGGGCTCGATGCTCAATCCGCACTATCCGGCGTCGGTGGTGTCGGGTAACGTCGAAACCTCGACATGCATCACCAACGCCCTGTATGGCGCGCTGGGCGTGATGGCGGCCTCGCAGGGCACGATGAACAACTTCACGTTCGGCAATGCCACCTACCAGTATTACGAGACCATTTCAGGCGGCTCCGGCGCCGGACCTGGCTTCGACGGCACCGACGTGGTCCAGACCAATATGACCAACTCGCGCCTGACCGACCCGGAAATCCTGGAGTTCCGCTTCCCGGTGCGCCTGGAAAGCTACGAGATCCGGCACGGCTCGGGCGGCACTGGCCGCTGGCACGGCGGCAATGGCGGGGTGCGCAAAGTGCGTTTCCTGGAACCGATGACGGCGGCCATCCTGTCGAACAACCGCATCCACGCGCCATTCGGCATGGCCGGCGGCAATCCTGGCGCGACCGGCATCAACAGCGTGGTGCGCGCCGACGGCAGCGTCGAGCAGCTGGCGCACATCGGCAAGACCATGATGGCGCCCGGCGACATGTTCGTCATCGAGACGCCAGGCGGCGGTGGCTACGGCACGATTGACGCATGACTGATCCACATGCCCGAATTTTGTGATAATAGTCACGGTGACGATGAATTAACAAGATTGGGCTGTATTTTGGATGAGCAACTATCGGGCTGGAAGCTGTGGGGCGGGGCATGCGTCGCGCTGGTGGTGGTGTTTGCCGGCGCCATGTGGCTGTTCGACGAGCATAACCACGCGCTGTCGGCGTCGGTGATCGCGCGCGCCCAGCTCGCTGCTGTGGAGCCGGTGGCCATCGCCGCGGTGGCCGCGCACACCGATCACTTGCCGCCATTGGTGTTGCTGGCACGCGAGGCGGCGCCTGTGCCGGTCAAAAAAGTGGCAAAGCCGCTACCAGTCAGCGCCATCAAGCTGGCCAAGACTCCCAAGCGTGCCCATCCCAAGCTGATGGCCAAGGCCAGGGTCAAGCCCAAAACCAAGCGCGCCTAAGTCGAAATGCCGTATTTGCGTTTGCCGGCCGCATAGCTGTCGGTCAGCGGGGCCAGCGCCAGGTGGGCCGGGTCGAGCTTGCGGATGGTGTCGATCTGGTGGTGGCAGATTTCGGCCAGGTGGTGATCCCATCCCAGTTCCTCGAGCTGGCGCAAGATGCCGTTGGCCAGCGCGATCATGACCTGGATATTCGACGGCGCCTTGTGCAGCGCCTCCTGCAGCGTTTGCACCGCGCCTTTCAGGTCGCCCATATTGGTCTTTTCGGCCGCCACCGCAAGCAGGTTCAGCGACTGCTCGCGCAACTGGCTGCCCATGCCGTCGGCCAAGTCCTGGCGCCCAGCCTTGAGAAACACGCCCATCGCTTGCTGCATCGACACGCCGCTGTCGACATCATTCATGACCGACAGCATGACCTCCGAGGCGGCACTGTCGAGCCGGTTGGCCAGGCAGCTCCTGGCCAGGCCGATTTTCAGGCCGGAGGACAGCCCGGCGGCAGTGCGCACCGCGCCCACGGCATTGTTCAGTTCGGCGATGGTGGCCTGGGCGTCGCCTTGCGACTCGTGCAGCATGGCGGTCGATATGGCGCGGCAAATGTCGGTATTGGCGTTGCCGCGCAAGGACTTTTCCATGTCGCGGATGATGGCGCTGGCCTGGTTCGGGTCGCCTTTCTTGATCAAGGTCTTGACCAGGTTCACATGGTCCTCCGGGCGCCGGAATTCCGAATACTTGGCCTTGGCCACGACTTGCTTGAACGATTTCTCGGCCGCCGCGACGTCGCCCGCTTCCAGCGCCACTTCGCCCAGCGTGCGCAGGCGCCGGATCACGTGTGGCGAAATGGCCACCGCGTCCTCCAGGATGCGCTGGGCGCCGATGGTGTCGCCATTGGCCTCGCGGCAGCGCGCCAGCAGGTCATAGGCTGCCATCAATTTCGGGTTGTCCGTGATCAGGATGCTCAGCACCTTCTCGGCTTCCTCGGTGCGGCCCAGCGCGAATAGCGTGCGGCCCAGGCCCAGCTGGGCCCAACCGACCGCCTTGGTCGAGAGCACGTCGGTGTACAGGTTTTCGGCCTCGGTCAATTCGTCCAGGCTCGCATGCAGTTCGGCGCGCAGCCGGATGAAGTCGGTGGCGTAGCGGGGATGGGCCGATTGGGCGAATACGCAAGCCTTGATCGCTTCGCGCAGATTGCCTTGCCCGATCAGCTGGTAAACGGCCAGGAACGCCGCGCGGCGCTCGATCGCGCGCGTAATGCGCTGGCTCAGCACGTCGACCGTGAACGGTTTGAGGATGTAGTCGGTCGGGGTCAGCTCGGCGGCGCTGACGACCTTGCTGTACACGCCTTCGGAAGTGAGCATGATAAAGATCGTCAGCAGCCCGATCAGCTTATGGTGACGCAAGTCTTCCAGTAATTGCTGGCCATCCTGGCCGTCGGCGCCGGCGCCCAGGTCATATTCGCACAGGATGATGTCGTACGAGCGCTTGGCCAGCTGGCGGATAGCGGTCCCCGAATTGACGGCGAATTCGACCTTGGTGATATTGGCCTGCACCAGCATGTTTTGCAGGCTGCCGCGCATGCCGGGGTTCGGGTCGATCACCAGCACCGATAAATTCGTATAGTCTTGCATCGTTTTTCGCTCTCGTAGGCAGGACAAAGGGCTGCAGAGTCGTTCTAAACTGTACGATACGCTAATGTTGATGCCAAGGGCAATACAGATGCTAGGCTTGCGATGGTGCATCGCGGTATAATGTCGGCCTAACGGTTTTCAGTTTAACCCGCAGCCACGCTGCATCAACCACCTCCCAATCATGTTGATACTGCCGGGTTCCAATGCCCTGTCCGCTTTCCGTAGCCACCGCCTCCTGACCCAACTGCAAGGCGTCGCCCCTGCTGTCGTGGGAGTGCAAGCGCGTTTCTATCACTTTATCGATACCAGCGCCACGCTGTCGGATGCCGACACCGCCCGCCTGGACGCGATGCTCACCTATGGAGAACCGGCCCAGCTTGATCCGCATGGCGGCGCCACCGAAGCGTTTTTTGTCATTCCCCGGCTCGGCACCATTTCGCCGTGGGCCTCCAAGGCGACCGACATTGCGCACAACTGCGGCATGGCGCAGGTGCACCGCATCGAGCGCGGCGTGGCCTACACGGTGGTGCTCAAAGGCGGCATCCTGGGCAGCAGCCTGGGCGCGACCAAGCACCTGGACGACGCCCAGACCGAAGCGGTCGCGGCCCTGCTGCACGACCGCATGACCGAAACGGTGTTGCGCAGCGCCGACGACGCGGTCCATCTGTTCCGCGAACTCGACGCCAAACCGTTCGAATCGATCGACGTGCTCGGCGCCGGCAAGCACGCGCTTGAAAAAGCCAACACCGACCTTGGCCTGGCCATGTCGGACGATGAAATCGACTACCTGCTCGAAGCGTTCACCCGCGCCGCGCGCAATCCGACCGACGTCGAACTGATGATGTTCGCGCAGGCCAACAGCGAGCATTGCCGCCACAAGATCTTCAATGCCGACTGGACCATCGACGGCGCGGTACAGGACAAGTCGCTGTTCCAGATGATCAAGAACACCCACCAGTTGCAGCCGAAGGGGACCATCGTCGCCTACAGCGACAACTCGTCGATCATGGAAGGGGCCACCGTCACGCGTTTCTACCCGCGGGGCGAGAACCACGAATATGCCAGCTCGGTTGAGCTGACCCACACCTTGATGAAGGTGGAAACGCACAATCACCCGACCGCCATTTCGCCGTTCCCGGGCGCCTCCACCGGCGCCGGCGGCGAGATCCGCGACGAAGGCGCGACCGGCCGCGGCGCCAAGCCGAAGGCCGGCCTGTGTGGCTTTACCGTGTCCAACCTGATGATCCCCGGTGCCGTTCAGGCCTGGGAAAATGCGACCAGCGTCACCGCGCCGTTCGGCGAGCGCGCCCCCAAGGCTGCCTATGGCAAACCTGACCGCATCGCTTCGCCGCTGCAGATCATGATCGAAGGCCCGCTCGGCGGCGCCGCGTTCAGTAATGAATTTGGCCGTCCTGTCCTCGGCGGCTACTTCCGCACCTATGAACAGAATGTCGGCCAGCTGTGCGCCGGCACCCCTGACGTGGTGTTCGGCTACCACAAGCCGATCATGATCGCCGGCGGCATCGGCAACATCAGCGGTCAGCACACCCACAAGAACGACATCCCGGTCGGCAGCCTGCTGGTGCAGCTGGGCGGTCCGGGCATGCGCATCGGCATGGGCGGCAGCGCGGCGTCGTCGATGGCGACCGGCACCAACACGGCCGACCTGGACTTCGATTCGGTCCAGCGCGGCAACCCGGAAATGGAACGGCGCGCGCAAGAAGTGATCAACCGCTGCTGGCAGATGGGCACTGACAATCCGATCATCTCGATCCATGACGTGGGCGCGGGCGGCTTGTCGAACGCTTTCCCTGAAATCACCAACGACGCCAAGCGCGGCGCGATTTTCGACCTGCGCAAGATCCCGCTCGAAGAGAGCGGCATGGCGCCCAAGGAAATCTGGAGCAACGAGTCGCAGGAACGCTACGTACTGGCGATCGCGCCGGAAAGCCTGCCGCTGTTTACCGCCATGTGCGAACGCGAACGCTGCCTGTTCGCCGCCGTCGGCGTGGCCACCGAAGAGCGCCAGTTGAAGCTGATCGACCCGGAGCAGGGCAATTCGCCGGTCGACATGCCAATGGACGTCCTGCTCGGCAAACCGCCGAAGATGCAGCGCGACGCCCATCACGTGCACAACGACTTCCCGGCAATCGACCTAACCGGCCTGGATCTGGCCGACGTTGCCAAGCGCGTGTTGCTGCTGCCTACCGTGGCCGACAAGTCGTTCCTGATCACCATTGGCGACCGTACCGTCGGCGGCACCACCGTGCGCGACCAGATGGTCGGCCCATGGCAGGTGCCGGTGGCCGACTGTGCCGTTACCGCGATGAGCTTTGAAGGCTATTTGGGCGAAGCGATGGCGATGGGCGAGCGTACCCCGCTGGCCGTCATCAACGCCGCCGCTTCGGGCCGCATGGCAGTGGGCGAAGCGGTAACCAACATCGCCGCTGCCGCGATCAACGATATCTCCGACATCAAGCTGTCGGCCAACTGGATGGCCGCCTGCGGCCAGCCAGGCCAGGACGCAGCCCTGTTCGACACCGTCAAGGCGATTGGCATGGAACTGTGCCCGGCACTGGGGATCAGCATCCCGGTCGGCAAGGATTCGCTGTCGATGCGCACCACCTGGAAAGAGGAAGATGGCGAAGCGAAAGCGGTCACATCTCCCGTGTCGCTGATCGTGTCCTCGTTCGCACCGGTGGCCGACATCCGCCGTTCGCTCACGCCGCAGCTGCGCACCGACCTGGGCGAGACCGCGCTGATCCTGCTGGACCTGGGCCGCGGCAAGAACCGCCTGGGCGCTTCTGCATTGTCGCTGGTAACCTCGCAGCTCGGCTGCGAGACGCCCGACGTCGACAGCGCGGACGACCTGAAAGCCTTCTTCGCAGCGATCCAGCAGCTCAATAGCGACGCCAAGCTGCTCGCCTACCACGACCGCTCCGACGGCGGCCTGTTCGCCACCCTGTGCGAAATGGCCTTCGCCGGCCGTGCCGGCCTGACCGTCAACCTCGACATCCTCGCGATGGAAGGTGAACACGCGGCCGATGTGGGTGACGCCAAGAACTGGACCGGCCAGGTGGCCGAGCGCCGCAACGAACTGACACTGGCTGCCTTGTTCAACGAAGAACTGGGCGCCGTGATCCAGGTGCGTGCCGACGACAAGAGCGCCGTCATGAACGTGCTGCGCGAGCATAACCTGGGCGCTTGCAGTCATATCATCGGCAAGCTCAATGAGCGCGGCGCGATCGAATTGACGCGCGACGCCAAGGTGATCTACAACGAGCAGCGCAGCGATTTGCACCGCCTGTGGAGCGAAACGAGCTGGCGCATCGCGCGCCTGCGCGACAATCCTGCCTGCGCGGACGCCGAATACGACCGCCTGCTCGACGTCACCGATCCTGGCATCACGCCAAAGATCACGTTTGACGCCAGCGAGAACATCGCCGCGCCGTTCCTGGCCACCGGCGTGCGTCCGCGCGTGGCGATCCTGCGCGAGCAGGGCGTCAATTCGCATATCGAAACGGCGTGGGTCATGCACCAGGCGGGCTTCACCGCAGTCGACGTCCACATGAGCGACTTGATTGCCGGACGCGCCAAGCTGGACGACTTCCAGGGCATCATCGCCGTCGGCGGCTTCTCGTACGGCGACGTACTGGGCGCGGGCGAGGGCTGGGCCAAGACCATCCTGTTCAATGACAAGCTGGTCGAGCAGTTCGCCCGCTTCTTCGCGCGCGCCGACAGCTTCGGCCTGGGCGTGTGCAACGGTTGCCAGATGATGAGCAACCTGAAGGCGATCATTCCGGGCGCGCAGGCATGGCCTAAATTCACGCGCAACAAGTCGGAGCAGTTCGAAGCGCGCTTCGCCATGGTCGAAGTGATGGAATCGCCATCGATCTTCTTCCAGGGCATGGCCGGCACCCAGACCGCCATCGCCATCGCGCACGGCGAAGGCTTTGCCGACTTCTCGCAGACGGGCGACATCGATGCCGCCGTCAAGGCGCTGCGTTACGTCGACAACCGCGGCCAGCCTACCGAAGCGTATCCGTTCAATCCGAACGGATCGCCCGCAGGCCTGACCGCTGTAACGACGCAAGATGGCCGTTTCACGGTGATGATGCCGCACGCCGAGCGCGTATTTCGCTCGGTACAGCAGTCGTGGCATCCTGAATCGTGGGGCGAGGATTCGCCGTGGATGCGCATGTTCCGCAACGCGCGCAAATTCATCGGCTAAAACGGTAGTAGGCGGATCGGGCGGACTGGCATACAGTGGGAGGTGAAAACGCCTCGTTTCTGGATGACGGAGCCGCCCGATGTCATTTTTCGACCGATTTGCTCTCTGCAGCTTGTGCCTGGCGCTGGCCATGCCGGCGCAGGCGGGCGAGCCTGTCAAGCTGACCGGCCACCCCAACTGGCCGCCATTTTCCTGGCAGCGCGGCGATCGCATCGTCGGCATCGGCCCCGACTTCGCCGAGATCGTCTTTCGCGATGTCGGGCTCAGCGTCATTAGCGTGCCCAGCGGGAACTGGAAGCGGGCCCAGGCCCAAGTCGCGGCCGGCGCGGTCGATGTCCTGGTGGCTGCCTATCGTACCGCCGAGCGCACCCGGTCGATGGCCTATCCGGCTGCGCCATTCATGCAGGACGTGAATGTGTTGTGGGTGCTGCAGGAGAGGCAATTTCCATTTCACCAATGGGAAGACCTGATCGGCAAGCATGGCAGCGCCATGCTGGGCGAGAGCTACGGCCAGAAGTTCGACGACTTCATCAAGGAAAAGCTGCAAATCGAATGGGTCAGCACGCCTGCCCAGAGCCTGCAAAAGCTGGCGCTGGGGCGGGCCGACTACTACCCGTTCAGCCTGCACGGCGGCCAGATCCAGATCAAGCAATACGGCTACCAGGGAATGATTACCCACTTGCCCATGGCGATCTCGACGGAAGACATTTACATCACCATGTCGAAGAGAAGCAGATACCTGAAGTACCTGCCGGCGCTCGAAGCGGCCATTGCAGCGCGGCGCGCGGACGGCACTGTGGAACGGCTGATACACAAGTACACGCCCCCAGAATAGTACTTTCAGTTGGTTGTATTTACGCGTAGTATTGTTGCTCGTAGTCCATCTCTGCGCGCCCCAAACCCCGGCGTTCTGCTCATTTTAACGAATCCCCCTCGCGCCTCGCGCCCCCAGGGAAAGGATAGTCATTGTGAACGACGCCACAACTGCAAGCTGCAGTTCCATCAATACCCACTACCTCGAACGCGTGATCGACCTTGCCGAGGAGCGCCATGTGGCGGCCACGGAAGACATCTTTGACGCGCGCGGCTTGAAGCTGGTGGCCAAGGGCACGCGCATCTCGCGCTCGCTCAAGGAAAAACTGATCGTCCACAAGCTGCACAAATCGCTCGAATCGTGCATTGCATTGCAGGACGGCGTCAACACCAACACCATTGTGCTTGAGGCGCTGCGGCTGGTCGACGCGTACGCGCCGATCGGCTACATCGTCGCGGAAGCGGGCAGGGGCCGCCAGTCGCCGCTGGAGGTCATGTCCAACATTGCGTTCGGCAACGCGATGAGCATGATGCTGACACTGACCGAACGTGGCGGGCCGGCTGCACTGTCGCACAGCGTCATGGTAAGCCTGTTGTCGGCCTGCCTGGCGGCCAAGCTGGGCATGGATCAGAAGAACCAGGGCAACGTCGCGCTGGCCGGCCTGCTGCACGACATCGGCGAGCTGTATATCGAGCCGGCATTTCTGGATCCCGAACGGCGCCTGATGCCTGCCGAATGGCGCCACGTGATCGTCCATCCACGGATAGGGCAGATGCTCATCGCCGACCTGGAAGACTATCCCGCTGCCGTGGCCCGGGCGGTGGGCGAACATCATGAACGCTTCAGTGGCGCCGGCTATCCGGCCCAGCTGGCGGGGCGCAACATCAGCGTGCCAGGACAAATCCTTTCGGTGGCCGAAATGATGGCAGAAATGCTGGGCGAAGCGGACAGCCCGCTGGAGCGCGTCGAACTGGCGCTGCGCATAATTCCGAACGAGCATGCCTACGCAGTCGTGTCGGCCGTGTCCAGCACCCTGCGCCAGCACCACAGCGCGCCGTGGCTGCCCAAGCGGGCCGCGCCCGAGCATGCCGATGAGCGGGCCAAGATCCTGTTCGATCATATTGCCGTGGTGGTCGAAACGGGCGACAAGATGCGCGACATGCAGCGCCTGAACGCGGGCAAGCCGCGCGCGCTGCTGGACCTGTCGATCCAGCGCATCGATGCCATCCAGCGCGCGTTCTACAGCACCGGGCTCGATTCATGCCGCAACGAAGATGCTGCACAGGACCAGGACATCATGTTCGAGGCGATCGTGGCGACCCGTGAAATCCAGTGGCGCATGCGCGAGTTGGCACGCGACCTGGCCTTGCACGCGAGCGCGCTTGGGGCGGACGAAGTGGCCTTGTTCCAGCCTTTGATTAGCATGCTCGACGCCGAGCCCGGCCCGAATTACCTGGCGCGCCGGCTTGCCTTGCGCACGCAGTCAGCAGCGCCCATCGACTTCAGGGCGCTGGCCGAGCACATGCCCGTTGCCGCGCCCCAGCGCACCTTGCTGCTGGTGGACGACGAGCCGAACGTCCTTTCGGCGCTGTTGCGCCTGTTGCGCCCGCTTGGCTTGCGCATCCTGACCTCACCATCGGCCGAGGCTGCGCTGGCCATCCTTGCCCACAACGATGTCGGGGTGATCCTGTCGGACCACCGCATGCCGGGCATGACCGGGGTCGAGCTGTTAAGCCAGGTCAAGGTGCTGTATCCGGCTACCGTGCGCCTGGTCCTGAGCGGCTATGCCGACGTTGGCACCGTGACCGACGCGATCCGGCTCGGGGCCATCTACAAGTTTCTCACCAAGCCATGGAACCCGGACGAGCTGGGCGGCATTCTGCTCGGTGCGTTCGACAAGCATGAGCGCGAGCGGGTCAATCCTGAGGCGTCCGCCTGACTACTTTTTGAACAAAAAAAGCCGCCAGATTCGACCTTGGCGGCTTTGGGTGACGCTGATCCGGATTATTCGATCTTGGCTTTTTTCATCAGGTCGTCGCGGAACGCTTGCAGTTTGCGCTGCTGAATGTTTTCGCTGGCTTGCTGCTTGACTTCTTCGAGCGGCAAGATCTTCGATGGGCGCACGTCTTCCTGCTTGATCACGTGGTAACCGTACTGAGTCTTGACCGGCACGTCGGTGATGCCGCCTTTTTGCAGCGCCGCCATGGCGTTCGAAAATTCCGGAACGAAGTCGTTGACGCTGACCCATTCAACCAGGTCGCCACCGTTGGGTGCCGAGCGGTCTTTCGACACCGACTTGGCCAGTTCGTCGAACTTGCTGCCGGCTTTGAGCTTGGCGATGGCAGCTTTGGCTTCGTCTTCGGTCGCTACCAGGATATGGCGGACATGGTATTCCTTCTCGCCGCGCTGCGCCTTGTAGCGGTCGTATTCGGCCTTCAGTTCAGCGTCGGTGACGGGGTGCTTCTTGACGAAGTCAGCCTGCATGGCGTTGATGATGATGCTCTGGCGCGCGTTTTCAAGCGTGGCCTTGACTTCCGGACGGGTGCCGAAGCCTTGCTTGTCAGCTGCCTGCAGCAGCACTTCGCGCACCACCAGGCCTTGCTTGATGTAGGCGCGCAATTGCGGCGAGTCGGGCTGTTTGCCTTGCGCGACTTCTTGTTTGACAGCCAGTTCGATTTTCGACAGCGGGATCGCTTTGCCGTTCACGGTAACGGACGTCTGGCCAGCGGACGTCTGGGCAAAAGCCGGTGCGGCTACCAGGGCAACCAGGGCGCATGCCAGGCGGGCAGGTTTCAAATTCATTGTTCAGATCCTATAAAATGAGGGCGCTCGTGCCTGGCTGGCAGGCCACGGTCCCAAACAATCAAAATTACTTGATGACGGCTTTCTTGACCATCTGTTCCTGGAATGCGCGCACTTTGTTTTGCTGCAGTTCGTTTTCAATGCGTGGCTTCAATTCTTCATACGGCACCAGCGTCACCGGACGGGTGTCGTCCAGCTTGAGCACATGGAAGCCATGCTCGGACTTGACTGGCTCGGCAGCAACAGCGCCTTTTTGCATGCCGGTCAAGACATCGGTGAAGAACTTGGGCCAGGAACCTGCTGGAGCCCAGTCGAGGTCGCCGCCCTTGTCGGCCGAGCCAGGATCCTTGGAAGCCTTGGCCAGTTCGTCGAACTTGGCGCCGTTCTTGATCTTGGCGATGATCGCTTTGGCGTCCGCTTCGTTCTCAACGAGGATATGGCGCACATGGAAATCCTTGTCGCCCTGGCTCTTTTTGTAGAACTCGTAGCCTTCCTTGATTTCCGCTTCGGTCACCGGGTTTTTCTGTGCGTATTCGCGCATCATCGCGTTAATGACCAGGTCTTCGCGCACGTTGTCGAGCTGCTTTTTCACATCCGGGCTCTTGTCGAAACCGAGCTTGAGCGCTTGCTGCATCAGCACTTCACGCGCGACCAGGCTCGATTTGATCGTCTCGCGCAATTGCGGCGAGTCCGGTTGCTGGCCTTGGGCCACGACCTGCTTGACGAGGACATCAACGCGCGAAGTCGGAATGGCTTTGCCATTGACGATGGCGACATTTTGCGCGAAGGCAGGCAGGGCGGCTACGGCGATCATTGCTAACAGCAAGCGGGCTGGCTTTAAGGTCATTATGAATCCTGATTGGGGAAAGTTACTTGGACAAAATAGTTCGATTATTTAATGCGTTTTTAATTGTCAGATAGATTTCTTAAGCCCGGCTGAATCAGTGCTGCGCTCACAGCTCGGATGGTGCAATGGCAGTGATGGCAAGCGCATGGATTTCAGTGTGCATCATATCGTGCACGGAATCATACACGAGTCGATGTCGCATGACGAGTCTGAGCCCCTCGAAACGCGCGGACACGATGCGCAGCCGGTAGTGCCCGCCGCCGGAAGCGGCGCCCGCATGGCCGGCATGCAGCGCCGACTCGTCGGTGAGCTCGAGTATTGACGGCTGCAGCACTTCGCTCAGCAGCGCGCGGATGCGTTCGGGGCGGGTCATGTCGGCTCCTCTTCGATGTACTTGGCCAGGTACAGCGTTTGCGCCACGATGAAGGCGAACATGATGCCGGTGATGCCGAACAGCTTGAAGTTGACCCAGGCGCTGTCGTTGCCCTTGAAGATGACGAACGCGGCCAGCAGGTTGATGAAGCCGAGCGCGCCAAAGAACAGCATCCACGCCAGGCCGACCCGGTGCCAGACCAGTTCGGGCAACTTGATCTGTTCTTCCATCGTCTGGCGCATCAGGTTCTTCTTGAAGCCGAACTGGGACACGGCCATGGACAGCGCAAACACCCAGTACAGGATGGTCGGCTTCCACAAGATGAAGTCGGGGTTGTGGAAGTAGATCGTCAGGCTGCCGAAGATCGCAATGATGAGAAAAGACACCCACAGCATGCCGTCGACCGTGCGCCCGCGCGCTTTCACGTACAGGATCTGCAGCGTGGTGGCGATGATGACGACCGCGGTGGCGAGCATGATGGGCGCCTGGTCGGGCTTGATGGCGCCGCCGGAAATGAATACGCCCATATACGTATTGACGAAGGCGTACGCCGCTTGCTCGAACAGCTTGGCAAGTCTGAACACGCCGAAAAACAGCGCGACAGGGAAGAGATCAAACAAGAATTTCATGAGATGGGCTGGTCAAGTTGGGTCGAACCGCAGCGACGCGGAATTGATGCAATAGCGCAGGCCGGTTGGCGGCGGACCGTCGGGAAACACATGGCCGAGGTGGGCGTCGCAGACTGCGCAAATGATCTCGGTGCGCAGCATACCATGGGCGCGGTCGGTTTTTTCGATCACATTGGCCGGGTCGAGCGCCTTGAAGTAGCTGGGCCAGCCGCAACCGGAGTCGAACTTGGCGTCGGATGCGAACAGCGGCGTGTTGCAGCACACGCAGGTATAGATGCCGTGCTGGTGGTGATCCCAGAATTCGCCGGTAAATGCGCGCTCGGTGGCGGCATGGCGCGTGACCTGGTACTGCATCGGATCGAGCATGGCACGCCATTCGGCGTCGGTCTTGCTGACTTTGTCGGTCATGGTTGGGCTCGTTCGTGTAAAGGTCAGGATGAGCAGCTTACTTCAAGATGGCTGGCCCAGTCAGGCGGCAAGGCCGCATAGGCCTCGTTTTCAGTTTGTTCGTCAAACGGATTTTCCAATACCTTGAGCAATTTGGCCACCTCGGAAAAGTCCTTATTTTGCGCCTTTTCGATGGCCACCTGGGCCAGGTAGTTGCGCAGCACGTATTTCGGGTTGACCAGATCCATTGCGCGGCAGCGCTGGATGTCGCTGCGCGATTCAATCTGCAATCGCGTGCGGTAGCTGGCGGCCCAGGCGTCGAACGCGGCGCGGTCGAGGAACAGGTCGCGCACCGGCCCGTCCTGCAAGGGATCGCCCGCTTTCAACAGGCTCAGCTTGCGGAAGAACTGGGTGAAATCGACGTGGTTGTCGTGCATCAGCGCAAACATCGCTTCGAACAGCACGCGGTCGTCATCGCGCAGCTGCTCCAGTCCCAGCTTGGCGTGCAGCAGCGCGTCAATTTTGCTGGCAAATTCAGGTTCGTACACGCCCAGCGCTTCCTGCGCGTCTTCCACCGTGCCGATCAGCGGCAGCAGCGCCTGCCCCAGCGCGAAACAATTCCAGTGGCCGATTTGTGGTTGGTTGGCGTAGGAATAGCGGCCTTGCTGGTCGGTGTGGTTGCAGATGTGCTGGGAGTCGAACGCTTCCATGAAGCCGAACGGGCCGTAGTCCAGCGTCAGGCCCAGGATCGACATATTATCGGTGTTCATCACGCCGTGCATGAAGCCGACCGCCTGCCAGTGCGCGATCATGCGCGCGGTGCGCCGCGTGACCTCGGCCAGCAGCGCCTTGTAGGGGTTCGCTTCGCCTTCCAGCTCGGGATAGAAGGTGGCGATGACGTAATCGGCCAGCGTGCGCAGCTCTTCCGGCTTGTCGCGGTAGAACCAGTGCTCGAACGAGCCGAAACGCACGAAGCTGGGCGCCATGCGGGTGGCCACGGCCGACGTTTCGACCGTTTCGCGCAGGATGCCCTTGTCGGAACCGGTGATCATCAGCGCGCGCGTGGTGGGGATGCCCAGCGCCGCCATCGCTTCCGAGCACAGGAACTCGCGGATGGACGAGCGCAGCACGGCGCGCCCGTCGCCCATGCGCGAATACGGCGTCAGGCCGGCGCCCTTGAGCTGGATTTCCATCGGTCCGTTGGCAGTAGCCAGTTCGCCGAGCAGGATAGCGCGCCCGTCGCCCAGCTGGCCGGCCCAGACGCCAAACTGGTGGCCCGAATACACGGCCGCCAGCGGCGTCGAGCGCGCCGGCACGGCGTTGCCCGTGAACACGGCGACAAAGTCATCACGTGCCAGCAGCGCCGGGTCCAGGTCCACCAGGCCAGCGGCACTGGCGCTGGCCGCGACAAAGTAGGGCGCGGGCAGGGGCGTGGGCATCAAGCGGGTGTACAGCGCGGGTGGCAGTGCGGCGAATGAATTGTCGAAAGGAAGGTCGTTGGCAGTAATGGCAGTTCCAGTCGCGTCAAATGGTCGAAAGATGGCAGAATTTTACCGTATTGACGAATATGCGGCGCGCACTTACAAAAGGTTACGCGTGTCAAATCGGCACTCTTGTGCGCCGCACAATCGAAATGCATGGACGGTTTTAGCACGGTCGTGCCAAACTCAATCATCCTATCGTGCAAGCAGCCAGGAGTGTCAATGACGCCATACCCGCAGAGCCCCTTGATGGGCCAGATGATGAACCAACCTTTGCTGATTTCCAGCATTCTCGATTACGCAGCAAAACATTATCCGGGTACTGAAATTGTGTCACGCCGGGTCGAAGGCGACCTGCACCGCTATACCTACCGCGATTGCCAGGTGCGCGCCAAGCAAATGGCCAACGCGCTGGCCAAGTTCGGCGTCACCATGGGCGACCGGGTCGCCACGCTGGCCTGGAACGGCTACCGCCACATGGAACTGTACTACGCTGTCTCGGGCTCGGGCCTGGTCCTGCACACCGTCAATCCGCGCCTGCATCCTGAACAACTGGCGTACATCTGTGGCCACGCCGAAGACCAGGTGCTGTTCTTCGACCTGACCTTTCTGCCGCTGGTGGAAGCGGTGGCGGCCCAGTGCAAGACCATCAAGGCCTACGTGCTGATGGCCGACCGCGACCGCATGCCGGCCGCCACCGGGATTCCCAATTTGCTGTGCTACGAAGACCTGATCGAAGCGAACAGCGCCGACTATGCCTGGCCGCTGTTCGACGAGAACTCGGCCGCCTCGCTGTGCTACACCTCCGGCACCACCGGCAATCCGAAAGGGGCGCTGTATTCGCACCGTTCCACCGTGCTGCACGCATATGGCTCGGCCATGCCGAACGCGCTCAACGTGTCGGCCGCCGACACTGTGCTGCCGGTGGTGCCGATGTTCCACGTGAACGCCTGGGGCCTGCCGTACTCGGTGCTGCTGTCGGGCGCCAAGATGGTGTATCCGGGCGCGGCGCTGGACGGCAAGTCGCTATACGAGCTGTTTGAATCGGAAGGCGTGACGTTTTCGGCCGGCGTGCCCACCGTCTGGCTTGGCCTGGTCAACTACGCGCTGCAAAACAAGCTGCAGTTTTCCACCTTCCGGCGTACCGTCATTGGCGGCTCGGCCTGCCCGCCGGCCATGATGGACACGCTGATCGACAAACTCGACGTGCAAGTGATTCATGCCTGGGGCATGACCGAAATGTCGCCGCTTGGCACTGCCGGCGGCCTGATGGCCAAGCATCTTGCGCTGCCCAAGGAAGAGCAGCGCAAGATTTTGCAAAAGCAGGGCCACGCCGTGTATGGCGTCGACATGAAAATCGTCGACGACGACGGGCGCGAACTGGCGTGGGACGGCAGCACCTTCGGCCACTTGCTGGTCAAGGGCCCATGGATCATCAGCAGCTACTACAAGAACGAAGGCGGCGACGTGCTGCAGGACGGCTGGTTCCCGACCGGCGACGTGGCCACCATCGACGCCGACGGCTACATGCAGATCACCGACCGCAGCAAGGACGTGATCAAGTCGGGCGGCGAATGGATCGGCACCATCGACCTGGAAAACATCGCGATGGCCCATCCCGCGGTGCTGCAGGCGGCCTGTATCGGCATTGCGCACCCCAAGTGGGACGAGCGCCCGCTGCTGCTGGTGGTCAAGCGCCCGGACCAGGAAGTGTCGCGCGAAGCATTGCTCAAATTTTTTGAAGGCAAAATCGCCAAATTCTGGATGCCGGACGACGTCGTATTCGTCGACGCGCTGCCGATGGGCGCCACCGGCAAGATCCAGAAAAACAAGCTGCGCGACCAGTTCAAGGGATACCAACTGCCGACGGCATGACCAGTTTCGATGTTCGATGTTTGTTAAAACCAGGGATAAAACCACATGAACAAACCTATGCGCCCGTTGGTCCTGGCTGTATCGCTCGCACTGTTGAGCGTTGTTGCCCAAGCTGAAACCGTCAAGATTGCCTTCATCGATCCCTTGTCCGGCCCCTTTGCCCCGGTCGGCCAAAACCAGTTAAAAAGTTTCCAGACCATCGCCGACCTGGCCAACCAGCAGAAGTGGGCCGGCGAGCATACGATTTCCGTGGTCGGCTTCGACAACAAGGGCAGTCCGCAAGAATCGCTGACCCAGTTGAAAGCGGTGATCGACCAGGGCTATCGCTACATCACCCAGGGTAACGGTTCGGGCGTGGGCCTGGCGCTGCTGGACGCGATCAACAAGCACAACGAGCGCAATCCGGGCAAGGAAGTGGTCTACCTGAACTACGCGGCCATCGATCCCGATATGACCAACAGCAAGTGCAGCTTCTGGCACTTCCGCTTCGACGCCAATTCGGACATGAAGATGGAAGCGCTGACGACCTACATGGCGCCCAACAAGGACATCAAGAACGTCTACATCATTGGCCAGAACTACGCGTTCGGCCAGGCCGTCAGCCGCGCCGCCAAGGAATACCTGAAGCGCAAGCGTCCGGACATCAAGATCGTCGGCGACGACTTGCACCCGATCGCGCAGGTCAAGGATTTTTCCCCGTACATCGCCAAGATCAAGGCATCCGGCGCCGACACCGTCATCACCGGCAACTGGGGCGCCGACCTGGCGCTCTTGATCCGCGCGGCCAAGGATGCGGACCTGAAGGCCAATTTCTACACCTACTACGCGGTCACCACGGGTGTGCCGACCGCGATGGGCGCAGCTGGCGCCGATCACGTCAAGATCGTCGGCAACTGGATGATCAATGCCGAAGTAGCGGCCGGCAAGGACATCGTCGAAGGCTACAAGAAGAAGTACAACGACGACTTCTACACCGCGCAAACGCACAGCAGCATCGGCATGCTGTCGCAGGCGATCAAGGCGGCCAAGTCGACCGACCCGGTCAAGGTGGCGTTCGCGATGGAAGGGGCCAAGTTCCAGAGCCTGAACGGCGGCGTCATGATGAACAAGGTCGACCACCAGCTGCAGCAGCCGCTGTACATCGGCACCTGGAGCAAAGTTGATGGCAAGGCCGTCAAGTACGACCAGGAAAATACCGGCTACGGCTGGAAGCTGGACAAGAAGATCGACGCGTACTACGCGACCCAGCCGACGTCGTGCCAGATGAAGCGACCGGGCGCGTAAGCAGCTTCCATCCCCCATGGAATTTACCCTGTTCACTCTGTTGAACGGGGTCAGTTACGGACTGCTGCTGTTCATGCTCTCGTCCGGGCTGACCCTTATTTTCAGCATGATGGGCGTGCTCAATTTTGCGCATGCCAGCTTCTACATGCTGGGGGCCTACATGGCCTATACCATCAGCTCGGTGCTCGGCTTCTGGCCGGCGCTGGTGCTCGCGCCCATCGCGGTCGGCCTGGCCGGCGCGCTGGTCGAACGCTATGGCCTGCGCCCGCTGCACAGGTTCGGCCATATCCCCGAGCTGCTGTTCACATTCGGCCTGTCGTTCCTGATCGTCGAGCTGGTCCAGCTGGTATGGGGCCGCGCCGCCGTCAAGTATCCGATTCCGAAAGAGCTCGACGGCGCGCTGTTCACGCTATTCTCGACCAGTTTCCCGATCTACCGCGGTTTCATGATGCTGGTGGCGATGGCGATGCTGGCCGCAATTTACCTCGTGCTCACCCGCACCCGGGTCGGCTTGGTGATCCAGGCCGCGCTGACCCATCCCGATGCAGTCGAAGCGCTGGGCCACAATGTGCCGCGCATCTTCATGTGGGTGTTCGGCGGCGGCTGCGCGCTGGCCGGGCTGGCTGGCGTCATCGGCGGCAATGCCTTCGTCACCGAGCCAAGCATGGCGGCCACCGTCGGCAGCATCATTTTTGTGGTGGTCGTGGTGGGCGGCATGGGATCGCTGGCCGGCGCCTTCATCGCTTCGATTCTGATCGGCGTGCTGCAAACGTTCGCCGTGGCGCTCGATTATTCACTGATGTCGCTGTTGAACGGCATGGGCGCGAACATCACGGACGCCACGCCCGGTTATGAACTGCTCAAACTCACCATTTCGCAAAGCGCGGCAATCCTGCCGTACCTGCTGCTGGTGCTGATTCTGATTTTCCGCCCCAAGGGCTTGATGGGGACGCGCGAATGAGGCTCACCTACGCACCGCTGAACATCGCGCGCTACCTGCTCTGGAGCGGCTTCGCGCTGATCTTGCTGGTCGCGCCGCTGGTGTTCACCAAGGGCGCAGCGCTGTCGATCCTGTCGCAGATCGGCACCGCGATGATTTTCGGCCTGTCCTACAACATGCTGCTGGGGCAGGGCGGCATGCTGTCTTTCGGGCACGCCGTGTATTCTGGCCTGGGCGCGTTCTTTGCCGTGCATGCGATGAACAGCACCGGCATCGGCGCGGCAATCCCGACCACCTTGATGCCGCTGGTGGGCGGGCTGGCCGGCCTGGCGTTCGGGGTCCTGTTCGGCTACGTGACCACCAAAAAATCGGGTACCACCTTCGCCATGATCACGCTCGGCCTGGTGGAGCTGGTGTTTGCCAGCTCGCTGATGTTTCCAGGATTCTTCGGCGGCGAGGGCGGCATCACCACCAACCGGGTGCGCGGCGCGGCGCAGTTCGGCCTCAGCTACGGGCCGCAGATCCAGGTCTACTACCTGATCGCGGCCTGGCTGTTCGTCAGCACCGTCGCCATGTATGCGTTCACGCAAACACCGCTGGGGCGCATGGTCAACGCGGTGCGCGACAATCCGGAGCGGGTCGAATTCATCGGCTACAACACGCAATGGGTGCGCTACCTGACGCTGATCCTGTCGGCCTTCTTCGCCGGGATCTCGGGCGCGCTGGGTGCGATTAACTTCGAAATCGTCAGCGCCGAAAACGTCAGTGCGATCCGCTCTGGCGCCGTGCTGCTGTTCGTTTTCATCGGCGGCATCGGCTTTTTCTTCGGGCCTTTGCTGGGCGCCGTGGTCGGGGTGTTCTTTTCGGTCATGCTGTCCGATTTCACGCCGGCCTGGCAGCTGTACCTCGGCCTGTTCTTCATCCTGATGGTGCGCTTTGCGCCGGCCGGACTGGCCAGCCTGATCTTGATGCTGCTGCGCGTTGCCAGCTTTGGCCACTTCAAACGAATCTGGAAGCCGCTGCTGGCGCTGATGCTGGTGTCGCTGCTCGGCTTGACCGGGCTCGTGATGGCGATCGAAATGCTGTACCACCTGACGCTCGATGCGGCCAATGGCAGTGGCATGTCGCTGTTCGGCCAGCAGGTCGACGCCAAGGCGGTTGCGCCATGGCTGGTGGCGGGCGCGCTGGCATTGGCCGGCCTGGTCGGCTACCGCAAGATCCAGCCTGGCTATGGCGCGGCCTGGAGCGACGTCAACGCCGATATCGCGGCCCACCAACGCGGGAGCGCGGCATGAACAACGCGCTGGAATTGAAGGACGTCCGCAAACGCTTCGGGCAGTCCGAGATCATCCGCGGCGCCAGCCTGACAGTGGCCAAGGGAGAACGGCTGGCCGTGATCGGGCCCAATGGCGCCGGCAAGTCGACGCTGTTTAACCTGGTGTCGGGACGCTTCGGCATCACCAGCGGCGACATCTGCCTCAACGGCCGCAGCATCAGCGGCTTGAAGCCGTTCGAGATCAACCGGCTTGGCCTGGCGCGCAGCTTCCAGATCAGCAACCTGTTCGACAACCTGTCGGTCTACGAAAACCTGCGCTGCGCGGTGCTGTGGTCTTTGGGCTACCGCTACTCGTTCTGGCAGCGCCTGGGTGGCTTGCGCGATGCGCACGAACGCGCCGAACAGGTGCTAGAACAAATCGGCCTGCAGCGCCAGCGCAAGATGCTCGCCGGCGTGTTGACCTACGCCGAGCAGCGCGCGCTGGAAATTGGCATCACGATTTCCGGCGGCGCCGATGTGATCCTGCTCGATGAACCGACCGCCGGCATGAGCCGCTCCGAGTCCGACGCGGCCGTGGAGCTGATCCGCAAGGTCACGGCCGGCAAGTCGCTGGTGATGGTGGAGCACGACATGAGCGTGGTGTTCGGCCTGGCCGACAAGATCGCCGTGCTGGTGTATGGCGAGGTGATCGCCTGCGACACGCCGGCCAACATTCGTTCCAACGCGGCCGTTCAAGCAGCTTACCTCGGCCAGGAGCACGCATGAACATCCTTGAAGTGAAGGACTTGCACGCGTACTACGGCAAGGGCCATATCCTGCACGGCGTGGACCTGTGCATCGGCAAGGGCGAAATCGTCAGCCTGCTGGGCCGCAACGGCGTCGGGCGCTCGACGCTGGTCAAGGCGGTCATGGGCCAGGTCAATGCGACCGGCTCGGTGCAGTTCAAGGGCGAACAAATGCTTGGCCTGAAAGCGTTCCAGATCGCGCACAAGGGCTTGGCCTACGTGCCGGAAAACCGCGACATTTTCCCCACGTTGACGGTGGAGCAGAACCTGATCCTGGGCCAGAAGAAGACCGGGGTGGCTGGTCGCTGGTCGATCGCCGACATGTACCGCATGTTCCCGCGCCTGGAGGAGCGGCGCGCGGTCGCTGCCGGCTTCCTGTCCGGGGGCGAACAGCAGATGCTGACCTTGTGCCGCAGCCTGATGGGCGACCCGGACCTGATCATGATCGACGAGCCGACCGAAGGGCTGGCGCCCAAGATCGTGGCGCTGGTGGCCGAGTACCTGCTGGCGCTCAAGGAGAAAGGCATCTCGGTGCTGCTGGTGGAACAGAAGCTGGCCATCGCGCTGGAGATTTCGCAGCGCGTGTATGTGATGGGGCATGGCGCGATCGTGTTCGAAGGCACGCCAGCGCAGTTGAAGGCGGATGCCATCGTGCGCAAAGAGTGGCTGGAGGTCTAAAATGGAGTCCGTTTATCCGCTAAAGGAGCTTCGCCATGAAACTGCCTCTCCTGCTAACCGCAATGCATATGGTGCTCTGCTGCGCGTCTGCGCTTGCCGCACCGGCCCAGCTCTCTGCCACCGACGAGGCCGGGGCCTTCAAGGCTGCCGGGTTTGCCCTCAAGGGCAAGCAATGGCACAAGTGCGACGATGCCAGTCCTTCGTATGAACCGGGCGCGATTGCGGCGGTGAACACCGCAGCGCGCGGCGGCCACCCTGTGGTGATCATTTCCGAAGGCAGTACCAACTGTTTTGGCAATACAGGGGTTGGCTACAGCCTGGTGCGCAAACAGGCTGACGGCAAGTGGCAGCGCATCACTGACGGCACCGGCATCGCGCAATTTCTTTCCACCAAGGGCGCCGACGGTTGGCCGGACGTCGAGATCGGCGGTCCCGGTTTTTGCTTTCCGGTTGAGCGCTGGAATGGACATGCGTACGCATTGCACAGGTATCAATACGAAGGCAAGTCCTGTCGGCCTTGAAGAGAAACAAGGCACGGGGTGATGGCGCATTGCCCGACCTGACCCTAAAAAATAATACGACCGTACTTTTATAATGTATAGTTGATGGATTGCTTGAACTATTAAAGGAAGAGACATGAGCGCCGAATACCAGGTCAATGGCAGTGTAGCCGTCATCACACTTAACAACCCGCCAGTCAATGGCCTCGGTCTTGCGACGCGCACCGCGGCGGTCGAAGGCATCCGCAAGGCGCTGGCCGACGATGCGGTCAAGGCGATCGTGATCACCGGTGCTGGCAAAGCCTTTTCGGGCGGCGCCGACATCAAGGAATTCAATTCCCCGAAAGCGATGACCGAGCCAACGCTGCACTCGCTGATCAACGTCGCCGAAGGGTCGACCAAGCCAGTCATCGCCGCGATCCACACCGTGTGCATGGGCGGCGGCCTGGAACTGGCGCTGGGCTGCAACTACCGAGTGGCGATGCCGGGCGCGCAGATCGCGCTGCCGGAAGTCAAACTGGGCCTGCTGCCAGGCGCCGGCGGCACGCAGCGCCTGCCGCGCGTGCTGGGCTTGGAAATGGCACTCAACATGGTAGTCTCGGGCACCGCGATCCCGTCTGAAAAGCTGGCCAAGACCGCCTTGTTCGATGAAGTGTTCGCCGCCGATGCCGACTTCCTGGCCTCGACCATCGCGTTCGCCAACAAGGTCGCCGATGTGCGTCCGCTGCCGCGCGTGCGCGACCGCAAAGTCGATTACCCGAACCACGAAGCGTTCCTGCAGTTCACCCGCAACACCGTCAAGGTGATGGCCGGCCCGTTCCCGGCGCCGCTCGAATGCATCGAAACGGTGGCCGCCTCGGTGACCAAAAAGTTTGAAGACGGCCTCAAATTCGAGCGCGAGCGCTTCCTGCACCTGATCCAGACGTCGGAATCGAAATCGCTGCGCCACGCGTTCTTGTCCGAGCGCGTTGCCAGCAAAGTGCCGGACGTGCCGGCCGATACGCCGACGCGCACCATCAAGAAGGCCGCCATCATTGGCGCCGGCACCATGGGCGGCGGCATTGCAATGAACTTCGTCAACGCCGGCATTCCCGTGATCCTGCTCGAAACGAAGCAGGAAGCGCTGGACAAGGGCATCGCCACGATCCGCAAGAATTACGAAAACACGATGAAGAAGGGCAAGCTGACGCCGGAGAAATTCGAGCAGCGCATAGCCCTGATCAGCGGCACGCTGTCGTACGATGCCATCGCCGACGCCGACATCGTGGTCGAAGCCGTGTTCGAAGACATGGGCGTCAAAGAGTCTGTGTTCCGTCAGCTCGACGCGGTCATGAAGCCAGGCGCGATCCTGGCCTCAAACACGTCGACGCTGGACCTGAACAAGATCGCCGACTTTACCAGCCGTCCGCAAGACGTGATCGGCACCCACTTTTTCAGCCCTGCCAACGTCATGAAGCTGCTCGAGATCGTGCGCGGCGCCAAGACCGGCAAGGATGTACTGGCAACCACGCTGGCACTGTCGAAAAAGCTGCGCAAGACCGGCGTCGTGTCGGGCGTGTGCGACGGCTTCATCGGCAACCGCATGATCGAGCAATACAGCCGTCAGGCTGGCTTCCTGCTCGATGAAGGCTGTCTGCCGGAGCAGGTCGACAAGGCGGCCGAGAAATTCGGCTTCGCCATGGGACCGTTCCGCATGGGCGACCTGGCCGGCAACGACATCGGCTGGTACATCCGCAAGCGCCGCTACGTCGAGTCGCCCGAGATCACCTATTCGAAGAGCGCAGACCTGCTGTGCGAGCTGGGCCGCTATGGCCAGAAGAACGGCGCCGGCTGGTACGATTACAAGGCGGGCGACCGCAAGGCCTACGCCTCGCAGGACGTGAACGAGATGATCGTCAAGCACTCGGCCGATCTCGGCGTTGAACGGCGCAAGATCAGCGACCAGGAAATCGTCGAGCGCCTCGTGTTCTCGCTGGTGAACGAAGGCGCGCGCATCCTGGAAGAGGGTATTGCGATGCGCGCTTCCGACATCGACATGATCTACCTGACCGGCTATGGCTTCCCGCTGTTCCGCGGCGGGCCGATGTTCTACGCCGATTCGCTCGGCCTGGGCAATGTGCTGATGGCGATGGAAAAGTATGCCAAAGGCCGCCATGGTTACGCCTGGGCGCCGGCGCCGTTGATGGTCAAGCTGGCTGGCGAAGGCAAGGGCTTTAACAGCTGAGATAAATCAGACGCAAGCGAAGGCCGCTAGCGATAGCGGCTTTTTTTATCGATGGCGCGCAACCGCATGATTTGAAATGACTTTTTTTTGATGTGATTTTTCACTTGCAAAATGACCAGTCAAGCAAATTTTTGGGGCACTGAAAATCACGTTGTAAATACGGACGTTGCCAGACGCGGGTATATTTTTAGCATCGAATGTGCTTTAATCTCCATATAATAACGATAAGAGACGTTGCCATGAAAGCCCGCAAATTCCTCACAGCATCACTAACAGCCGTGCTGTTCGTGACGAGCGCCCAGGGTGCGCCAATAACGCAGAATGAAGCCGCAAACCAGTCCGTTTCAGCATGGGAAAGTTATGGAGAACTGGCGCTTCAGCAGTGGAATGGATTGAACTTTGCGCCGTGGGATACGGCCGAGGTCGATGCTAATCAGGCAAGCAGCAACAATCCTGCGGCCAGGCCGAAGACCGACAACGTATCGCTCAACACGGCCGCGCAGCGCATCTCCGAACCGGCGTCCGAGTTGCTGATGCTGGCAGCCCTTGGCGGCCTGGCAATCATGATCAGGCGCAAGATGCCCGAATGACGCCGCTGCCAACAGAGCGCTGGCAGCGGTGACGCACTGAAAATACTTAGTTCTTCAAGTGCTGATCGAGCCAGGCATTGACGTTGTGATGCCACTGCACCGAGTTGGCCGGCTTGAGCACCCAGTGATTCTCGTCCGGGAACATGATCAGCTTGCTCTCAATGCCCTTGCGCTGCAAGGCGCTAAAGGTGCCCAGGCCCTGCGAAGTGGGAATGCGGAAGTCGAGGTCGCCCTGGACGACCAGCATCGGCGTCTTCCAGTTCTTCACGAAATGCACCGGATTGAACTTTTCGTACTGGGCCGGCTTGTCATAATACGTGCCGCCATTTTCCCACTCCGTGAACCACAGTTCTTCGGTGGCATACGCCATGCCGCGCTGGTCGAACACGCCGTCATGGTTGACCAGGCAGCGGAAACCGTCGTTCCAGTTACCGGCGATCCAGTTCATCATGAAACCGCCGTACGACGCGCCCAGTGCGCAGCTGCGTTCGCGGTTCAGCCATGGGAATTTCCTGGTCGCCGCAGCCATGCCTTTTTTCAGGTCTTCCAGTGGCTTGCCGCCCCAGTCGCCGCTGATCGAATCGGTGAATGCCTGGCCGTAGCCGGTCGAACCGTGGAAGTCGATGAATACGGTCGCGTAACCTGCGCCGGCGTAGGTCTGCGGATTCCAGCGGTAGCTCCACGAGTTGCCGAAGCTGCCTTGCGGTCCGCCGTGCACCAGGAAGGCGATCGGGTATTTCTGGCCCGGCACCGCGTTCCATGGCTTCATCACGTGGCCGTATACGGTTTCGCCTTTGGCGCCTTTGAACGAAAACTGCTCGTACTGGCCGAACTGCACGTCCTTGAGCGCTTCCGCGTTCAGGTGCGTCAACTGCACTGGCGCGGCCTTGTCTTTCATGGGCACCTGGAACAGCTGCGCAGGGCCGGCCAGGCTGGCCTGGGCCATCACCAGCGTGTCGCCACGCATGTCGAAGGCGCTGACATAGCCTTTGTCGGTCAGCGCGCTGACGGCGCCGCTGGCGGCGTCGATGGCGAACAGTCGGTGCTGGCCAAGATCGTCGGCCGAGGCCAGGATGGTCTTGCCGTCCGGGGTCCACTTGAAGTCGGCGATCGAACGGTCCCACTTGCTGGCGACGTTGCGCTTTTTGCCGCTCGCGACATCCATGAACACCAGCTGGAAGCGGTCCGCCTCAAAGCCCGGCTTGCGCATGGCCAGATAGGCCAGCGTCTTGCCATCCGGCGAATAGGTCGGCTTGCTGTCCCAGGCCTTGTTGTCGGCCGTCAGGTTGCGCAGCGCGCCGCCTTCGGCAGGTACCTGGTACAGGTCGAAATTGGTCGACCAGGCTTCGGTCTTGCCAGCCACGCGTACCGAGAACACGATGGTCTTGCCGTCAGGGCTGAAACGGTACTCGTCACGGTCGCCGAATGGTTTGGATGGCACGTCGCCGTCCAGCGTGCCCGACAGGCTGACCGGCGCTGCGGAAACGCGCCCGGTGCTGTCGATCGGCGCCGAATACAGCACCGCATTGCGCCCGTCGGCCCAGGTGTCCCAATGGCGCACGAACAGGCGGTCGTAGACCTTGCCCGATGCCTTGTCCTTGGCGATGGCGTCGCCGCGCGTTTTGCTGCAGGCCAGGTCCGGGCAGTCGCGGAACACGCCCAGGCCCAGCGCGATGCGTTCGCCCGTTGGCGAGACGCGGAAATTGTCGACGTCGATGGCCAGGTCGGTCACCTTGACGGCGTCGCCGCCGGCGACCGGCTGGCGCCACACTTGCGAGGAACCCGAGCGCGACGACAGGAAGTAGACGGCATCGCCGCTGGCCGACCATTCCGGGTCGGTGTTGCTGTTCTCGCCAGAGGTCAGGCGCACAGGCGCTGCGGCCACGTTGCGCAAGTCCAGCATCCACAACTGCGTATTGCCCTTGTTCTTGTCCATGTTGGTGCTGCGCACCGTGTAGATGACGCGCGTGGCGTCCGGTGAGACCACCGGGCTGCCGACCCGCTCGAGGCGCACCAGGTCTTCGATGGTAAAGCCGCGCGGTGCGGCAAACGCGCTGTTGGCGGCCAGCAGTGCTGCGCTCAGCATGAGCAAACGTGATTTCATTGTTGATCCCCAAAATAGTTCGTGCCGACATCATACTAGGGGAACAAAAAAAAGCCCACCTGCCTGAACGCGCTCAAGATCGCGTTCAGTGCCGGTGGGCCTTTTTCAGACATATGTATGTTAGTCGGCTGCGTAAATATCGTTGTCCTTGGTTTCCTTGACGAAGATCGCGCCGATGACGACAGTGGCCAGTGCGATCACGATCGGATACCACAGCCCGTAGTAAATATCGCCCTTGAGCGCCACCAGTGCGAAGGCGGTGGTTGGCAGCAGGCCGCCGAACCAGCCGTTACCGATATGGTAAGGCAGCGACATCGAGGTGTAGCGGATTTTGGTCGGGAACATTTCAACCAGCATCGCTGCGATCGGGCCATACACCATCGTCACGTAGATCACCAGGATGAACAGCAGCGCCATCACCATCGGCTTGTTGATGCGGTCCGGATCGGCCTTGGCAGGATAGCCGGCCACCTTGATCGCTTCGCCCACTTCCTTCTTCAGCGCGCCTTCCTTGGTCTTGCTGTCGGCGTCGAAGTTCAGGTTATCGGCTGTCATGACTGCGTTAAACGAGGTGATCTGCTTTTCGCCGACCTTGATCGTGGCCAGCGATCCGGCTGGCGCCGCTTCGGTGGTGTAGCTGACCGACGCTGCGGTCAACATGCCGGTGGCGATGTCGCACGACGAAGGGAACTTCTCGGTGCCGGTCAGCTTGAACTGGAAGTGGCAAGTGGAAGGATCGGCGACCACCTTGACCGGCGAGTTGGTCAGCGCTGCCTCAAGGGCCGGGTTGGCGTAGTGGGTCAGGCCCTTGAAGATCGGGAAGAACGTCAATGCGGCGATCAGGCAGCCACCCAGGATGATCCACTTGCGCCCGATCTTGTCGGACAGGCTGCCGAAGATGATGAAGAATGGCGTGGCCAGGAGCAGCGCGCCGCCGACCATCAGGTTGGCCGTGAGCAGTTCGACTTTCAGCGTTTGCGTCAGGAAGAACAAGGCGTAGAACTGGCCGGTGTACCAGACCACTGCCTGGCCCATGGTCAGGCCGATCAGTGCCAGCAGCACGATCTTGGCGTTCTTGCCGTGCAAAAAGGACTCGGTCAGCGGTGCTTTCGAGGTCTTGCCTTCGGCCTTCATCTTGGCAAACGCTGGCGACTCGTTCATCGACAAGCGTATCCAGACCGACACGCCGAGCAGGACCACCGAGACCAGGAACGGAATCCTCCAGCCCCATTCGGCAAACTGCTCTTCGCCCATCACGTAGCGGGTGCTGGTAATGACCACCAGCGACAGGAACAGGCCCATGGTGGCGGTGGTCTGGATCCATGAGGTAAAGAAGCCGCGCTTGCCTTCGGGAGCGTGTTCGGCCACGTAGGTAGCTGCGCCGCCGTACTCGCCGCCCAGCGCCAGGCCTTGCAGAATGCGCAGCGAGACCAGGATGATAGGGGCGGCCAGGCCGATCGTGGCGTAGCTCGGCAACAGGCCGACCCCGAAGGTGGACACGCCCATGATCAGGATGGTGACCAGGAAGGTGTACTTGCGCCCGATCATGTCGCCCAGGCGGCCGAACACCAGCGCGCCGAACGGGCGCACGATGAAGCCGGCGGCAAACGCGAGCAGCGCAAAGATGAAAGTCGTCGTCGGGTCGCCAACGAAGAATTTCTTGGCGATGAAGGCCGCTAGCGAGCCGTACAGGTAAAAGTCGTACCATTCGAAAACGGTGCCGAGGGACGAGGCGAAGATGACCTTCTTCTCTTCCCGGGTCAGCCCCGCCGATGTCGGCGTGCCCTTGCGGGCTCCGGCCGTGGATGTAATTGCCATGTCTGTCTCCGAATATTTGTAGTTTGAATGCTTCAGCGGATTAGCCGATACTTCTTCAGCTGGGGGCCAGTGTGTGCCGATATGCTTACGCCATCCTTGCTTCAAACTTACGCCAAACTGACACACATGGATCCCCGCCTTCGCAGGGACAAAGATTTGCGAACGACCGTACTAAAATATGCTATTCTCGTATTGAAACGCATCACTCAATCAACTCAGGAGACATAAATGATAGACGCCGTCATCGTATCGACCGCCCGCACCGGTCTGGCCAAATCGTGGAAGGGTGCATTCAACATGACCCATGGCGCGACCCTAGGCGGCCATGCGCTGGCTGCAGCCATCGCGCGCGCGGGCGTTGAGGCAGGCGAGATTGAAGACGTCATCATGGGCTGCGCCAATCCGGAGGGCGCCACCGGCGCCAATATCGCGCGCCAGATCGCGCTGCGCGCTGGTTGCCCGGTCAGCACTGGCGGCATGACGGTCAACCGCTTCTGCTCGTCGGGCCTGCAGACCATTGCTCTGGCGGCTCAGCGCATCATCGCCGGCGAAGGCGATATTTACGCTGCCGGCGGCGTCGAGTCGATCTCCTGCGTGCAGCAGGAAATGAATACCCACATGCTGGCCGATCCATGGCTGCGCGAGCACAAGCCGGAAGTGTACTGGCCGATGCTGCAAACGGCCGAAACGGTCGCCAAGCGCTACAACATCGGGCGCGACCGCCAGGATGAATACGGCGTGCAAAGCCAGCAACGCGCTGCCAATGCCCAGGCGGCGGGCAAGTTCGACGCTGAAATCGTGCCGATGACTACCGTGATGGGCATCGCCGACAAGGAATCGGGCCTGTTGACCACGCGCGAAGTGACGATTTCGAGCGACGAAGGCATCCGCGCCGACACCACCATCGAAGCGGTCTCCAAGATCCGTTCGGCAGTGCCAGGCGGCGTGATCAGCGCCGGCAATGCCAGCCAGTTTTCCGACGGCGCCTCGGTAGCCGTGTTGATGAGCAGCCGCCTTGCCGAAGTGCGTGGCCTGGCTCCGCTGGGCATCTTCCGCGGTTTCGCCGTGGCCGGTTGCGAGCCTGACGAAATGGGCATCGGCCCGGTGTATGCGATTCCGAAGCTGCTGGCCAAAGCCGGCCTGTCGGTGTCCGACATCGGTCTGTGGGAACTGAACGAAGCGTTCGCGGTGCAAGTGCTGTATTGCGCCGACCGCCTGGGCATCCCGATGGACCGCTTGAACGTCAACGGCGGCGCGATTGCGGTCGGCCATCCGTATGGCGTGTCGGGCGCGCGCTTGACCGGCCACGCGCTGATTGAAGGCAAGCGGCGCGGCGTCAAGTATGTGGTCGTCACCATGTGCATCGGCGGCGGCCAGGGCGCGGCTGGCTTGTTCGAAGTCGTTTAATACAGCCCCATGCAATCGAAAATCCTGTCGCGCCGCGACATCGCGTTCCTGCTCTACGAGTGGCTCGATGTCGAGGCGCTCACCAGCAGGCCCCGGTTCGCTGACCACAGCCGGGAAACCTTCAACGCGGCGATCGACACCGCCGAACAGATCGCCACCGAGCTGTTCGCGCCGCACAACAAGAAGAACGACAGCCACGAGCCGCATTTCGACGGCGAAAAAGTCACCATCATCCCCGAGGTGAAGGTCGCACTCGATGCGTTTTGCGCGGCCGGCCTGATGGCGGCCAGCCAGGACTACGAGTACGACGGCATGCAACTGCCGTGCGTGATTGACAGTGCGCTGGCTGCGTATTTCACGGCCGCCAATATCGCCACCACGGCCTATGCCTTCCTCACCAAGGGCAACGCCAATACCTTGCTCAAGTGCGCCACGCCAGCCCAGATCGAGCGCTTCGTGCGTCCGCTGCTGGCTGGACGGTTTTTCGGCACCATGTGCTTGTCCGAACCGCAGGCAGGTTCCAGTCTGTCGGACATCACCACGCGCGCCGAGCCGGATCCGGTGAACGGCCCCGAAGGCGAGCGCCAGTACCGCCTGACCGGCAACAAGATGTGGATTTCGGCCGGCGAACACGAACTGTCGGAAAACATCGTGCACCTGGTGCTGGCCAAAATTGCCGGCCCCGACGGACGCCTGATCCCCGGCGTAAAAGGCATTTCGCTGTTCATCGTGCCCAAGTTCCTGGTCGGCGACGGCCAGCGCAACGACGTCGTGCTGGCGGGCCTGAACCACAAGATGGGCAGCCGCGGCACCACCAATTGCCTGCTCAATTTCGGCGAAGGGCGCCACACGCCTGACGGCAAGGCCGGCGCGATCGGCTACCTGGTAGGCCAGCCGCACCAGGGCCTGATGAACATGTTCCACATGATGAACGAAGCGCGCATCGGGGTCGGCCTGTGCGCGGCCGTGCTGGGCGTGACCGGCTACCTGCATGCACTCGATTACGCGCGCAACCGTCCCCAGGGCCGCCATCCGGCCGAGAAGGACCCGGTCAAGCCGCAGGTGGCGATTATCGAGCACACCGACGTGCGGCGCATGCTGCTCGCGCAAAAGGCGTATAACGAAGGAGCGATGGCGCTGGTGATGTATTCGGCCAGGCTGGTCGACGAGCAGCAGAGCGCACCCGAACCGCAAGCGCGCGAACGGGCCGGCCAGTTGCTCGACTTCCTCACGCCGATCACCAAGTCGTGGCCGTCGCAATGGTGCGTGGAGTCCAACAGCCTGGCGATTCAAGTGCATGGCGGGTACGGCTACACGCGCGAGTACAACGTCGAACAGTTTTACCGCGACAACCGGCTCAATCCGATCCACGAAGGCACGCACGGCATCCACGGCCTTGATCTGCTGGGCCGCAAGGTGACGATGCGCGACGGCGCGCTGTTCAAGGTGATCAGCGCGGAAGTGGCGGCCAGCATCGCCAAGGTGCGCCGTGCGTCGGTGTCAACCGAATTGAACGCCTACGCGGACCGGCTGGAAGAGCAGTGGCAGCGCATCGCGCCAGTGACCCAGGCGCTGTACGCGGCCGGCGACATGAACAAGACGCTGGCCAACGCCAGCCTGTATCTGGAGGCAGTCGGTCATACTGTGGTTGCCTGGATGTGGCTGGAGCAGGCGCTGGTGGCCGCCCAGGCGTTGGCCGGTGCAAGTGCGGACGATACCAATTTTTATCAGGGCAAGCTACAAGCCTGCCGTTATTTCTTCCACTGGGAGCTGCCAAAAGTACAGCCCCAGCTGGACCTGCTGGCCAGTATCGATACCACTACCCTGGACATGCGGGACGCGTGGTTTTAAAGGACTCAAAATGATCAAGCACATCGTCATGTGGAAGTTGAAAGACTTTGCCGAAGGTTCCGACCGCGCAGCAAACGCCGTCAAGATGAAGCAAAAGCTCGACGGCTGCGCCAAGCTCTCTCCCGGCACGCTCAAGTTTGAAGTCGCGCTGGCCCAGCCAGGCCTGGAAGCGACCTACGACGTGATCCTGTACTCCGAGTTCGAGAACAAGGAAGCGCTGGCCGAATACGGGGACCACCCAACCCATATGGCAATCAAGCCATTCATCGGCGCCGTGCGCGAGTCGCGCCAATGCATGGACTACGAAATCTGACAGTCAAAGGAATTTTATGCGCACTACCCAAGAATTGTTTTCCCTGGCCGGTAAGACGGCCCTGATCACCGGCGGTTCGCGCGGCCTTGGCTTGCAGATGGCCGAAGCGCTGGGCGAGCAGGGCGCCACGCTGGTGCTGTCCTCGCGCAAGCAGGCGGACCTGGATGAAGCGGTCGCGCACCTGAAAGAGCGCGGCATTACTGCCACGGCGATTGCGGCCGACCTGTCCAACGAAGCCCATATCGGGCCGATGGTGGCCGAAGCGATCAAGCGCCTTGGTCACATCGACATCCTGATCAACAACGCCGGCGCCAGCTGGGGCGCGCCCGCCGAAGACTATCCGGTCGAAGCGTGGGACAAGGTGATGAATTTGAACATCCGCAGCATCTTCCTGGTGTCGCAGGCGGTGGGCAAACTGTCGATGATCCCGCGCAAATACGGGCGCATCATCAATATCGCCTCGATCGCGGGCCTGGCCGGCAACCCGCCGGGCACGATGAAAACCGTGGCCTACAACACCTCCAAGGGCGCGGTGATCAACTTTACCCGCACGCTGGCAGGCGAGTGGGGCGCGTACGGCATCACCGTCAACGCGATTGCGCCGGGCTTCTTCCCGTCCAAGATGACCAAAGGCGTGCTGGAAAATATCGGCGAGGCTGCACTGGCCGCAGGTTCCCCGCTCGGGCGCATCGGCGACGACGAAGACTTGAAAGGGGTGGCGCTGCTGTTTGCGTCCGACGCCAGCAAGCACATCACCGGCCAGACGCTGGCGGTTGATGGCGGCGTATCGGCGGTATAACCATGGTAACCATGCAGACAATTGCGCTGGCTTCGCGTCCGCGCGGGCAGGTGTTGCCCGAAAATTTCCGCCTTGAGAGCGTCACGGTGCCGGAACTGGCCGATGGCGAGGTGCTGGTGCAGAACCACTACCTGTCGCTGGACCCGTACATGCGCGGACGCATGAGCGAAGCGAAAAGCTACGCCAGCGCGCAGCCGCTGGACCAGACCATGATCGGCGGCACAGCCGGCATCGTGGCCGCATCCAGGCATCCGAACTTCGCCGTCGGCGACGCCGTGGTGGGCATGCTGGGCTGGGCCGAGAAGGGCGTGGCTGACGGTGCGCTGCTGCGCAAGGTCGACATCAGCGGCATTCCCTTGTCCGCTTACCTGGGCGTGCTGGGCATGCCGGGCATGACCGCCTGGTATGGCTTGAATCAGATCATGAAGCCCAAGGCGGGCGAAACGATTCTGGTGTCGGCTGCCAGCGGCGCGGTTGGCAGCGCGGTCGGACAACTGGCCAAGCTTGCCGGCTGCCGCGCAATCGGCATCGCCGGAGGACCGGAGAAGTGCGCCTATGTGGTTGAGGAACTGGGCTTTGACGCCTGCATCGACTACAAGGCCGGCAAGCTGGCCCTTGAGTTGGCCGCCGCAGCGCCGAACGGCATCGACGCGCTGTTTGAAAATGTCGGCGGGGCCGGGTTTGACGCCGCGCTGCCACTGATGAACCCTTTCGGCCGGATCGCATTGTGCGGTCTGATCGCAGGCTACAACGGTGACGACCTGGCGCTGCGCAATATGCGTTTCCTGCTGACCAGCCGCTTGTCGCTGCAGGGATTCATCGTCACCGAGCACCTGGACCTGTGGCCGCAAGGCCTCGGTGAACTGGGCAAGCTGGTGGCAAGCGGTCAGCTCAAGTACCGAGAATCGGTGGCGCAGGGACTGGCCGCCGCTCCGCAAGCGTTCATCGGCCTGCTCGCTGGCCGCAATTTCGGCAAACAATTAGTAAAGCTCATCTTATGAAAAACTTCAAAGACAAGGTCGCCGTCATCACCGGCGGCGCGGCTGGACTCGGCCGCGAATTCGCACTGACCGCTCACAAGCTGGGCATGAAGCTGGTGCTGGCCGACGTGCAGCAAGATGCGCTCGATGCCACCACCGCCGAACTGGAAGCGCAAGGCGCGCAGGTGCTCTCGATGATCTGCGACGTGCGCAAGACCGAGCAGGTGCAGGCGCTGGCGGACGCCACGATGGCCAAGTTCGGCGCGGTGCACCTGGTGTTCAACAACGCCGGCGTCGGTTCGGGCGGGCTGGTATGGGAAAACACCGAGGCCGATTGGGAATGGGTGCTGGGCGTGAACCTGTGGGGCGTGATCCACGGCGTGCGCATCTTCACCAAACTGATGCTCGAATGCGCCAAGAGCGATCCGGCGTACGAAGGCCATATCGTCAACACAGCGTCGATGGCGGGCCTGCTCAATGCGCCGACAATGGGCGTGTACAACGTGTCCAAGCACGCGGTAGTGTCGCTGTCGGAGTCGCTGTACCACGACCTGCAGCTGGTCGAAGCGCCAATCGGGGCCTCGGTGCTGTGTCCTTACTTTGTGCCGACCGGGATCAGCCAGTCGCACCGTAACCGGCCGGCCGACGTGGCCATGACGAGCGGCGCGACGGCCAGCCAGAAGGTGGCGCAAGCGATGACGATCAAGGCGGTGGAGTCGGGCAAGGTATCGGCGGCGGACGTGTCGCAGCTGACGTTCGACGCGATCCGCGATGGCCAGTTCTACATCTATTCGCACCCGGGCGCGCTGGCTGGGGTGGCCGACCGCATGAACGAGATCGTCAACCAGAAAAATCCTGGCGATCCGTACAAGAACACGCCGCAAGTGCGTGCCATGCTGCGCGAAAAAATGGGCGCCGCAAAGTAGGAAACGGTCAGATCGGGCATTCTCAAAAGGCAATTGCGTCATAATTGCATTTTTCAGAGAAGACAGGGTCAGGTCGGGCAATGCGCCAATTGCCCGACCTGACCCTTGTGATCATCGATCGACCAATGACATTCGTTCCTCGTTGTAGCGCAGGCCGGCGACTTCTGTCATTGCTCGATCGAGTTGATCAAGCTCGCTCGCATCCAAACAGACCTTGAGCGCAGCCAGGTTTTGTTCGAGATAGGTTCGGCGTTTGGTCCCCGGGATCGGCACGACGTCGTCCCCTTTGTGCAAGGCCCAGGCCAGGGCGATCTGACCGGGGGTGAGGTTTCTGGCGCTGGCGATTTCACTGACCAATCTGGCCGCCTGAACGTTCGCGTCAAAATTGGCGCCTTGAAGGCGTGGGTCGAGATGACGGAAGTCGGATGGCGGATAGTCCTCGGCGCGTTTTGCCGTTCCGGTCAGGAAGCCACGTCCGAGCGGACTGAAGCACACTAGACCAATACCAAGCTCTCGTAATACTGGCAAGATATCCGTTTCTAAATTGCGCTCCCATAAAGAATATTCGCTCTGCAAAGCGCTGATGGGGTGGATGGCATGGGCTTTGCGGATATTGCTCACCCCTGCTTCCGACAGGCCAAGAAATCGCACTTTACCTTCCTGCACCAAATCGGCCATTGCGCCGACCACGTCCTCGATCGGCACCAGGGGATCGACCCGATGCTGATAGAGCAAATCAATGTAGTCGGTGCCGAGGCGCCGCAATGATCCTTCGACAGCCAATTTGATGTGCGCGGGATGACTGTTGGCGCCCGTCGTCTCGCCGTTTTCGATCGCAAAGCCGAATTTAGTGGCGATCACCACTTGCTCGCGCTGGCCCCGCAGTGCCCGTCCGAGCAGCGTTTCGTTTTCGTATGGTCCGTATTGCTCCGCGGTATCGAAGAATGTGACACCAAGTTCGATCGCCCGATGGATCGTCGCGATGGATTCGTGGTCATCGCCAGCGCCGTAGGCGTCACTCATGCCCATGCATCCGAGGCCCAAGGCTGAAACGGTCAGTCCGCCAGTTCCCAATTTGCGTTGCTTAATCATTTGATACTCCAGAGTTGCCATTGTATTGGGTAGAGTATCGATCTTGCTCGCAGGATAAACAATAGGTCTGAAATACAATAGATTGTTGACTTCAGCGCAATGATGAAGCGCCACACTTTTGCAAAAGCCCGGTGTGCAATTTCGCCATATTGCATGGAAGGCAAGTGTGGCATAATGTTATTTTCGTCCAGAGCGACTGACATGAAGCACGTTTCTATCTTGGCCATCGTGTGCCTGTTCACGGCCTGCCAGCCGAAAGCCACCCCGACTGCCGACGACAAGGTCGCAGCACTGGCTTCGGGCAACACGATGAACTGTCTTGTTGGCGACCTCAAGCTGGCCGGCAGCGGACCCGACGAGGTCGGCATTGGTGGCTTCGGCATCAACAAAGGCATGCTCAATGCATTCTCCCTGAGCCTGGACGTGGAACATGGCGGCAAGGCGCACATCGTGTCGACCTCGTTGATGCCGCTGCCCATGCAAGCGGGGACCTATCATTTTCCATCGCTGGAATCGCCCGGCATGTCGTTCGCGTACTACGAAATCAAGACCACGAAGCGTGATTTGGTCAGGGCATATAACGCCGCTACGTACAGCGACACCTATTCCCCCATCGAGAACGATCCCGAGGCCAAGCTAAAATTCGAGCTCGACAAGATGACCGTTTCCGTGGCTGATCTGCCCGGATTCAAGCGCGTGCACGCCGTGGGCCGCTTCCAGTTCAACGGCGCCGCGCTGCCCGGCGCCGAGCCAAGCAGCGCCTGCATGGAGGATGGCATCAAGCGGTCCATTGCGTCGCTCGGGGGCGGCAAGCGCTTGCTGCCAAAATTAGATGCGGCCGTCTGTGGCGCCGAGAAGAAACATATTGCATGTGACTTCGATGTCTCGAGTGATTTCGTCGTTCAGCCGTAAGGCGGAAAAATGAGGGTCAGGTCGGGCATTGCGCCATGGGCGCATTGCCCGACCTGACCCTGACGAAATTCAAGCTTGCAGCACGCGTTCGTGCAACTCGGCGGGGGCGTCGTTGTACAGTTTGACCACGGTCGAGGTGCGCGTGCCGTAGCCGGTCGTTTCGATGCACACCGCCGACAGCACCCGTTCCAGGTCAAGCGCGATGCCGGTGTCGGGCAAGCGCATGTCGGGTGCGCGCGTGGTGTCAGCCAGCATTTCAAAGAACGCGTCTTCCGGCGCGCCCTGGCACAGCAGGCTGGCAAATTGCGCCTTGGTGCGCACGACCTTCGGCCACGGCTCGTCAAGCAGGCTGTTGGAAATGCCGTAAATGCCGGGCGCCAGTTGCTTGCCGTTGCGCTCGTCGTGGCCGCCGCGGTTGGAATACCAATACAGTTTTTCGCGATCACCCAGCACCAGGTTGAAGCCGTTGTAGGCTTCGCTGCCAGCGGCGATTTTGTCGATGTAGTCCTGCGCGCTCAGTTCACCGGCAAGGTAATCGGCCACCAGTGCCCCGCGCGACGGCGCATCGGTACGCCGTTCCTGCGGTCCGCGGATATTGGTCAGCGCCGCGAAGCGGGCCCCTTGTGAGCCTTCCTGCGTGATGCCCATCCAGCTGCCGCCGCCTTGCAGGTCGCGGCCGCCGAAAATTTTCGGGTTCTCCGGCCAGGCGCCGGCGGCTGCCGCTGGGCGGTCGTAAAATTCATCGCGGTTGGCCGCGGCAATCAGTGGCGCGCCGGGTACTACCTGCCACGCAAATACAATCAGGCACATGTCTCTACATCCATAAAAACTTCGGTGTGGCGTTGGCCATCGATCTGGTCCGATATTGCCGCTTGCTGTACCGCCGCGGCGAGCGCGGCGTCAAAGCCGGCGCCGGTCGCCAAATAGATTTCCATCCAGGTCTGCTGGCCGTCTTGCGACGCGGGGCGCCGTTTGAGCTGGCCTGCCACGCCGTGCGCGGCCTTCAGGCTGGCCTGCATCGCGTGCACGCGCGGCGCCAACAACGCCGCATGGGCGTCAGGCAAGCGGTAATAAATGTACAGGTCGGCCATGGCTTACAGGTCGAGCGCGTCGAGCGGGTAGGGCATGTCCAGCCAGCGCAACGCCGCTCCTTCGGCTGAACCGAGGCGCACGTCGCCTTGTTCGAGCGCGGCCAGTTTGATTTCGACCAGTGCATCGACACCGCCAGCGCCGTTCGGGGCGGCGTTGACCACCATGCCGCACGGCTGCTCAGGGTCGGCGATGGAAAACACTTCATCGCCGGCCTGGACTTTGGTGGCGGCAATCGTGGCCAGCGCGGTGCGGCGCTTGAGCTTGCCAAGGTACTGGCTGCGCGCGACAATTTCCTGACCCGGGTAGCAGCCTTTTTTGAAATTGACGCCGCCGAGAATTTCGTAGTTCACCATTTGCGGAACGAACTGTTCCTGCGTGCTGGCGGTAATCTCAGGCACGCCGGCGTGAATCGCCGACAAGCGCCAGCCATCGTCGCCGCCCAGGGCGAGCGTGGTGCCCAGGACCGGCCACGCTTTTTGTGCGGACGTGCTAGTAGTCAGCCACAGATAGCGCGAGGCGCCAAAGGCGTCGGCCACGCGGATCAGGGTGCCCGATTCATGCTCGAGCTTGCTGTATGGACTGGCTGGCAGTGCGCCGAACAAGAGTTCCAGCGCGGCCTGGGCTTTGGCGCCGCCAAAGCCGATGGTGCATTCGGGCGTGGCGTCGGCCAGCTTGGCCTTGGCACGCATGACGAACATCGACAAGCGTTTTTGCAGCGGCGCTTGCAGTTCGTGCGGCAGTTGCAGGAACACCGATTCGGCGTCGCGCCACATCAGGAACGTGGCCTGCAGGCGGCCCTTGGGGCTGCAGTAGCCGGCCAGCCGGGCCGTGTCCAGGCCCAGGTGTTCGACGTCGTTGGTCAGCTGTTTGTGCAGGAAACTGGCCGCTTCTTCGCCCGCCACGGCAATGACGCCCTGACTGGTGATGGCAGCGGCAAAACCGTCGGCCAGGTCGGCAACGCTCAGCGTGAGGTTACAATCGCGCTGCGAGGAGAGATAATCATTCCAGCTAGTCATAAATTTGAATTATTTCCTGTGTAAAGCTTTATCATTACGGGCTCATTATAGTGATGTCGCGAAAAACGCGCCGGACTCGGCGCAAAACCAAAGAACCACAACCCGGATTCATGAAAAAATTTATCTTCCTGCTAGCCCTGCTGGCGATCGGCGCCGCGTACGGTTTCTTCCAATGGGCCAGCCAGCCGATCACCACCGACGGCGAGCCGATCGAATTCACGATCACCGCCGGTAGCGGCGTCGGCGCGGCGGCGCAGCAAATCGCCAAGGCCGGCGCGCCCGTCAACCCCTTCCTGTTTTCGATGCTGGCGCGGGTGACCCAGCAGGCGGGCAAGATCAAGGCTGGCGCTTACGAACTGAAACCAGGCACCACGCCGCGTGGTCTGATCGGCCAGCTGGTGCGCGGCGAGTTCGCCCAGGAGTCGCTGACCATCATCGAAGGCTGGTCGTTTCGCCAGATGCGTCAGGCCATGGCCGCCAGCAAGAGCCTCAAGCATGATACGGCCGAGCTGTCCGACAAGGAATTGATGGCCAGGATTTCCACCGACTACACCTCGCCTGAAGGCTTGTTCTTCCCGGATACCTATCTGTTTGCCAAGGGCTCGAGCGATCTGCATATTTACAAGCAGGCCCATGCGCTGATGCTGAACCGCCTGGCCGCAGCGTGGGAGCGGCGCGACGCCAGCCTGCCGTACAAGACGCCGTACGAAGCGCTGATCATGGCCTCGATCGTGGAAAAGGAAACCGGCCAGAAGTCCGAGCGCGGCATGATCGCCGGCGTGTTCGTGAACCGCCTCAAGCACGGCATGCTGCTGCAGACCGACCCGACCGTCATCTACGGCATGGGTGATGGTTTTGCCGGCAACATCCGCAAGAAGGATCTGGAAACCGATACCCCGTACAATACCTATATGCGAGTTGGCCTGCCGCCGACCCCGATTGCCTTGCCGGGCGTCGAGTCGCTGGCCGCGGCACTGGGACCGGCCAAGACCGAGGCGCTGTATTTCGTCTCGCGCGGCGATGGCACCAGCAAGTTCTCGGACAACCTGACGGACCATAACAAAGCCGTCAATCAATACCAACGATAAGCCGCACCCATGACCGAAGCAACAGGTAAATTCATCACGTTTGAAGGCATCGATGGTGCCGGCAAATCGACTCACATCGGCTTCGTGACCGACTGGCTGGCCGCGCAGGGAAAGCGCGTGGTGTCCTCGCGCGAACCGGGCGGCACGGCTGTGGGCGAAAAGCTGCGCGAACTGCTGCTGCATGAAAAAATGGACCTGGAAACCGAGGCCCTGCTGATGTTTGCCAGCCGCCGCGAGCACATTGCGCAGGTCATCGCGCCCGGCCTGGCGCGCGGCGACTGGGTCATCTCGGACCGCTTTACCGATGCCAGTTTTGCCTACCAGGGCGGCGGGCGCGGCATGGACCGGGTCAAGATGGAGGCGCTGGAGCATTGGGTGCATCCCCATTTGCAGCCGGACCTGACCTTGCTGTTCGACGTGCCCTTGGAAGTGGCGCGTGCGCGCCTGGACGCCACGCGCACGCTGGACAAGTTCGAGCAGGAGCAGGAAGACTTCTTTTCGGCCTGCCGCACTGAATACCTGCGCCGCGCTGCCCAGTTCCCGCAGCGCATCGTGGTGATTGATTCGACCCAGACCATCGCGGCCATCCAGCAGCAGATCGCCACCATTTTGCAGGGCATGCTGGCATGAGCATCACCGTCTATCCATGGCAGCAAGCGGCCTGGGGCCAGCTGCAGCTGCTGCGAGCGCGCATGCCGCACGCGGTGCTGTTCCACGGCGCGGCCGGGACCGGCAAATCCGATTTCATCGAAGCCTTTGCCCAAGCCCTGCTGTGCGAGAACGCCGGCGCCGACGGCCACGCCTGCGGCGCCTGCCTGTCGTGCGGCTGGTTCGCACAAGGCAACCACCCGGACTACCGCCGCGTGCGCCCCGAAGCGCTGGAAGATGAACCGCCCGAAGGCGAGGAGGGCGCCGACGCTGACACCGGCAAGAAAGCCAAGTCGACCAAGGCGCCGTCCAAGGAAATCAAGATCGAGCAGATCCGCAACCTGGCCGACTTCATGAACATCTCGACCCACCGCCAGGGCTTGCGCGTGGTGGTGCTGTATCCGGCCGAGGCGCTCAATACGCCGGCCTCGAACGCCTTGCTCAAGACGCTGGAAGAGCCGCCGCCGGGCACCGTGTTCCTGCTGGCCTCGAACAGCCTGGACCGGCTGCTGCCGACCATCCTGTCGCGCTGCCGCAAGTTCGCCTTGCCGATGCCCGACAGCGCCGCTGCAATTGCCTGGCTCAACGCGCAGGGCCTGGCCGACGCCGACAGCTGGCTGCGCGAGCAGGGCGGCGCGCCGCTGGCCGCGCTGGCCCAGTCCGAAACGGGCAACCGCGAAGACATGGAGGCGCTGCTGCAGCTGCTGGCCCACCCCAGCATTGACGCGGCCCTGAAAACCGCCGACAAATTGAGCAAAACCCCCTTGAGCTTGCTCGTTTCTTGGCAGCAACGCTGGCTTTATGATGTGTTTTCCTACAAACTGTCGGGAAGCATCAGATATTTCCCCCGGTATCAGAAGGAACTTGCAGCCTTAGCCGGGAAAGTGCACACTTCCAGTCTGATGCGCGCCATCAAGAACGCCAATGACCGGCGCAAGATCGCGGACCATCCGCTGTCGCCGAAGTTGTTTGTCGAAGATATGTTGCTCGATTACACAGCATGCTGCACCTGAAAGGATTTTGATGACCGGCAACCCAACTGACCCGAACACTGCGCAAGCCGCGCGGCCATCGGTCTTGTCGCTTGCCATCAAGGAAAAAGCCGCGTTGTACGCCGCGTACATGCCATTCCTCAAGCAAGGCGGCATGTTCGTGCCGACCGTGAAGCCGTACAAGATCGGCGACGAGATCTACCTCATTCTCGCCCTGATGGACGACCCCAATAAGTATCCTATCGCCGGCAAGGTGGCCTGGATCACGCCTGCTGGCGCCAACAACAACAAGGCGCAGGGCATCGGCGTGCATTTCCCGGACGACGAAACGGGCCACCGTGCCAAGCTGCGGATCGAGGAAATCCTCGGCGCCGCGCTGCGCTCTTCGCGCGCCACCCACACCCTTTAATTCGCCGCATGCCGTCTTTCGTTCATCGTATCGCCCGGCAGGAAGACCTTGCTGCCATCGTCGCCATCTACAATTCCACCGTCGCCTCGCGTGAAGTGACGGCCGATACCGAACCGGTGTCGGTGGCCTCGCGCCAGGCCTGGTTCGACGAGCATGACCCGCAGCGCCGCCCGCTGTGGGTGATCCACGCCGCCGGCAATCCGGAGGTGGTGGGCTGGCTGTCGTACTCGAATTTTTACGGGCGCCCGGCCTATGCCGGCACCGCCGAATTATCGATCTACATCGATCAAGCCTGGCGCGGCAAAGGCATCGGGCGCTACTGCCTGGAACAGGCGATCGCGTACGCGCCCAGCATCGCGGTGCACACGCTGCTCGGTTTCATCTTTGGCCACAACGTGCCCAGCCTGGCGCTGTTCGAGAAGTTCGGCTTCGCCACCTGGGCCAATTTGCCGCGCGTGGCCAACCTGGACGGCATCGAGCGCGATCTGATTATCCTCGGCAGGCGCGTCGCCTAGACTTGAAACCGGGGTCAGACCACTTTAGTACGTCGGAAACGACGTACTAAAGTGGTCTGACCCCGGTTTGCAGGGTTAAAATGGGGGATGTATATCGATTCCCACTGCCACATCAATTTCCCCGAGCTTGCCGCCCGGATGCCCGAAATCCTCGCCAAGATGGCGGAAAACAAGGTCACGCACGCGCTGTGCGTGTCGGTCGACCTGCCCGATTTCCCGCAAGTACTCGCGTTGGCCGAGCAGTACCCGCACATTTACGCCTCGGTCGGGGTGCATCCCGATTACGTCGATACGCCTGAACCGAGCGTTGCGCAGCTGGTGGCACTGGCCGACAACCCGAAGATCGTCGCCATCGGGGAAACCGGCCTCGATTATTTCCGGCTCGAAGGCGACCTGGAGTGGCAGCGCGAGCGCTTTCGCACCCACATCAAAGCCTCAAGAATCACGCGCAAGCCCTTGATTATTCACACTCGGGCGGCCAGCGCGGACACCATCCGCATCATGCAGGAAGAGGGCGCCGGCACCGACCAGGGCGGCGTGGCAGGCGTCATGCATTGCTTCACCGAGTCGCTGGAAGTAGCCGAAGCGGCGCTGGCAATGGGCTTTTACATCTCGTTTTCCGGCATCGTCACCTTCAAAAGCGCCAAGGACCTGCAAGCGGTGGCCAAGGCCGTGCCGCTCGAGCGCATCCTGATCGAAACCGATTCGCCTTACCTGGCGCCGATTCCGCACCGCGGCAAGATGAACGAGCCAGGCTTCGTGCGCCACGTGGCCGAATACCTGGCGGTCTTGAAGGACGTGCCGCTGGCCCACGTTGCCCAGCAGACGACGGATAATTTTTTCAATCTTTTCAACGTGGTACGGACCTGAGTTGATCCTTTTCCTGATCCGTGGAACGGTGCTGTTGGCGCTGGCCTGGCTGGCCGCGCCAGCGCTTGCCGACCCGGTGCGCGACCTGGTCGTCGCGGCCCAGCTCGACAACCCCGCCAGCGTCAGGAAGCTGCTCGCTGCCGGCTTAAGCGCCAACACCATCGACCCGGTCAGCGGCTTGCCGGTGATTCAGGTGGCGCTGCGCGAAGACGCCCAGCGAGTGGTCGAAGTGCTGGTCGCCGACCAGGATTACGACCCGGAGCGCACCGCCCCGAACGGCAACACGGCGCTGATGCTGGCCGCCTGGAAACACAACCAGCCTGCAGTGCTGGCCCTGCTGGCCAAGGGCGCAGCAGTCAACCGCACCGGCTGGTGCGCGCTGCATTATTCGGCCGCCAGCGGCGACGTTGCCATTACCGCCATCCTGCTGGCCCGCCGTGCCGCCATCGATGCCGAATCCCCCAGCCAGATCACGCCATTGATGATCGCCGCGCGCGAAGGGCACCAGCAGGTGGTGCTGCAATTGCTGCGCGCCGGCGCCAATGCCGCCCTGCGCAACAATGAGAACCTGACTGCCAGCCAGATCGCGCTGCGCGCCGACCACGACGCGATCGCGGCCGCCATCGACGCTTTCCATGGCGCGAACGACAGAACAGGCACCGAAAGACAATGATTCTCGCCGCATGAACGACAGCCGTGGTTATTGATAATGGTGACGTGGAAAACTCACGTACCTTAAAGGATAACCATGTTGAACGAACGCGAAATCGAGAGCTGCTATCTGGGACAGTTCATTCCTGTCCACTATCACCACAATATGCTGATGGACCAGAACCGCATGCACGGTTTCAAGTCGGCCATCAATTACGCTGTCAAGCCGGGCGCCAAGGTACTGGAACTGGGCGGCGGCACCGGCGTGCTGTCGTGGTTCGCAGCGGGCACCGCCGCCAAAGTGTACTGCGTCGAGTTCAATCCGGACATGGTCAAGGCGGCGCGCAAGATGCTGTCAATGAATCCCAACGGCCACAAGGTCGAGGTGATCCATGCGGATGCGTTCGAATACCTGCCGCCGGAGCCAGTCGATGTGGTCATTTGCGAAATGATCCACGTGGCCATGCTGCGCGAAAAGCAGGTGGAGGTAATGGAGTCGTTCAAGCGGCGCTACCTGGCACGCTTTGGCGGCCCGTTGCCGGTATTTTTGCCGGAAGCGGTCCTGATGGCGGTCCAGCCCTTGCAGCAGGACTATGACTTCGAAGGCTTTTACGCGCCCATCGTGCAGTTCCAGGAAACCGCGGTTCATTATCCCGGCACGCACGAACTGGCTCCGCCGGCGGTCTACAGCATTCTTGATTTCAGCCAGCCAAACGACATGGCAATTGCGTGGCAGGGCCAGTTCCAGGTCGAGAAGGCTGGCTGCGTCAATGCGCTGCGCTTCGTGACCAAGAACATCCTGGCCGTGGTGCCGGAAACGAGCAGCACCATCGACTGGCTGAATCACTACATGACGCTGCCGCTGGCCAATCCGGTGCAGGCCAGCGTGGGCGATGTGATCGAGGTCAGCTTCCAGTACCGCGCCGGGGCATCGATTCCTTCGCTGGAAGCGGCGCTGAGGGTGGAACTGGTGCAGCAGCGGGTGGCCGCCTACGCGTAGTAAAATGCATGTCTTTGACCTCTCGAATGCATCACATGGAATCTATCGACCAGCGCTACCTCGTCCAGCAAAACAAATTGAGCGACGAAGGCGCCAAGCCACCCGTCTTTGCCAAGGTCATGCGCAGCAAGGAAGGCAAGTTCGAAGGGGTGTCGTTCATCAAGAACAAGGAAAAGGCGACCATCATGACCGTCTCCGAAGCCCAGGAAGTGATCGATTGGGCCGCCAGCAAGAAGGCCAGCGCGCACGAATACGCCACCAAGATCATCTGCGTCGGCCAATCAGGCAATTTTCCGCTTATCCCTGCCAGGCGGTGCTCTGTCGCTCCCAGATGCTGCCGGTCGCGCGCCGATTGCGCGCGGGGCCGGTGCCATTTACAGTTCCTTAGTTCAACCGGTACGGGAGTCGATGATGATCAGTTTCATGCTGTGGTTGGTGGTGCTGTTCCTTTGCTGGCCGCTGGCCTTGCTTGCTTTGCTGCTGTATCCCTTGATCTGGCTGCTGTTGCTGCCGTTGCGCTTGATCGGCATAGGCGTGTCGGGCGTGTTCGAGCTGCTGCGCGCGGTCGTCATGCTGCCCGCGCGCATCCTCGGTGGCAATCCCCACCGCTGATTGCCCGCCCGTTTAGCTGCCTACCCGGCGCAGTGCCGGGGCAGGGCGGCGTGCAACAGCCCGTGGTGGCGGCATTTTCTGCCGTTGCTCCCCGCGCTGCTGCTCGTTGCCAAGCGTGAAAATACTCATCGAGGTGACCAGCGTGGCAGCTTGCTCTTGCAAGCTGGCCGAGGCGGCCGCGGTCTGTTCGACCAGCGCCGCATTTTGCTGCGTCATGTCGTCCATTTGCGTGACGGCCTGGTTGATCTGCTCGATCCCCTGGCCTTGCTCGGCCGACGCGACTGCGATTTCCGACATGATCTGGGTAATGCGCCGTACGCTGCCCTGAATCTCGCCCATGGCCTTGCCGGCCTGGTCGGCCAGTTGATTGCCCGCTTCCACCCGCTCGACACTGTGGGTAATCAAGTCCTTGATTTCCTTGGCGGCCGAGGCCGAACGCTGGGCCAGGTTGCGTACTTCGGCGGCCACTACCGCGAAGCCGCGTCCCTGTTCGCCGGCACGCGCCGCCTCTACCGCCGCGTTCAGGGCCAGGATATTGGTCTGGAAGGCAATGCCGTCGATGACGCCGATGATGTCGACGATTTTGCGCGAGCCTTCGTTGATTTCGCCCATCGTCTGCACCACCTGCGAGACCACCGTGCCCCCCTTGTCGGCGGCATTCGAAGCGCCGATGACCAGGTCATTGGCCTGGCGCGCGTTGTCGGCATTCTGGCGCACGGTGGACGTCATCTCCTCCATCGATGAAGCGGTTTCCTCCAGGTTGGACGCTTGCGATTCCAGGCGCGACGACACGTCGGCATTGCCGCTGGCGATATCGCGCGTGGCCGCGCTGATGTTCTCGATGCTGCCGCGCACGTCGCCCACGATGGTGCGCAGGCTATCGTTCATTTCCTTCAGGGCGCGCAGCATTTGCCCGACCTCGTTGGTGGCGCCGACATCGAACTCATTGACCAGATTACCGCTGGCGACAGCCTGCGCCACCGAGATGGCGTTATTGAGCGGCACCGTGACGGCGCGGCAGATCATGCGCGCGATCCAGGCGGCGGCCAGCACCAGTCCCAGCATCGAACCGAGCATCATCCAGCGCGTCTTGTGGAAGGCGGCCACTTTGACCACCATCATGTCCTGCAGCAGCGTGGCGGCAGCCGAATTGAGCGTGAACTGGGCGTCGATGGTGCGGGTGGAAATGGCCACGTATTCGGCCGGGTCGAACGCCAGCGTCTCTGCAGTGACGATTTCCTTGCTGGCCAGCTCGGTCAGCGTCTTGGCCATCGTGTTCGCTTCAGTCATTAGCGGCGCGAGCTTGTCGGCAATGAGCGGGTTCTCGGCGGCCGCTTTGCCAAATGCATTGGCGGTCTGTCCCATGCGGTCATTGACGCGCGCGATGATCGACGAAATGGCCAGCCGTTCAGTCGGGTCGGCCGTTTTTTTGGCCAGCAGGCCAGCGCCCTTGGCACGCAACTGGCCCAGCTCTTCGCTCAGGGTCGGTAGCTGGAAGTACATGGCCTGGATCAGTTGGTAGGAATCCTTGTCCGGATCGAGGCTGAGTACGAAATAGTCGCCCACCGTTTCATTGACCTTGAGCAGCTTGGCAATCAAGCGCACATGGCCGGCGTAGCTTTCCGGCACCGTGATGGTCTTGCCGGAGACGGCGTTGTGCAAGGCATCCCATTCGGCGCGCGGTGCGCTCCACAGCTGGGCGATGGCAGGGTCGCCGATTTTCTTGATCAAAGCGTCGACTGCGGTGTAGGCAGCGTCGGCTTCGCGCTGCTTGTCGGCGCGCTTGGCGTCGGCCCCGGCCACGTTGCCGAGCATGAGCGCCGACAGGCCGCGGTGCTGCTGGGTCAACTGGATCACTTTGAGTATATTGGCCACGGCAGGCAAGCCTTCCTGTTCGGCGCTGTAGGCGTCAAGCGCCTTGCCCGCTTCGCGCGTGTATAAAAAGGTGGGAATGCTGGCCAGAACCAAGCCAATCAGGCATAAGATCATGAAAGTCTGCCAAAGCCGCAAACGCCCGAATAACGATGGGGTAGACATGTAGTACTCCCGATAGTGGTTTGGTAGCATTGATACTATTCCTCTTGGCGGGGAAATACACACTTTCTCACCATTTATTTTCGCTCGTTACGTTTTGTGTTGCGGCAGCATCATAGGCGTATGTGGGTCAAATAACAGACAGCGCAGCCGGTTCGCGGTACATTAACTTGTTATCACCCACACCGGAACCTTGACCATGCGCCTCGATATCTACCGCCGCGCCGAAAGCGGCGGCAAATTTTCCTATCTGGCCGTTCCTGAGGAACGCAATATCCCCAACGAGGCCACCAATACCGATTGGGAAGTGGAGGCGAGGGCGCTCGAGGTGGCCGACGAGGCCAACCGGATTGCCGATTACGACATCGAGCATCTGAACGAACAGATCGCCGAAAAAGGCTATGCGGTGACGGCCCTGCATTGACGCGGGGCTTATAGCTTGAGCTGCCAGTAGCCGACATCGATCCAGCGCGCGAATTTGTGGCCCACTTCGCTGAAGTGGGCGACTTTTTTGAAGCCCATCTTTTCATGCAGCGCGATGCTGGCGTCGTTCGGCAAGGCGATGCCGCCGACGACCAGGTGGCGCCCGGCTGCACGCAAACGCGCCATCAGTGCGGCATACAGCGCCGAACCGAGGCCTAGGCGCGCGTGGCCGGCGTCCACGTACACGCTGCTTTCGACTGAAAAGCGGTACGCGGCGCGCGCCCGCCACGGTGTCGCATACGCATAGGCGGCGACCTGCCCATCGGCCAGCGCGACCAGATACGGCAAGCCGCCTTGCTGGACGTCGGCGATGCGCTGTCGCATGGCCGCAACGGTCACTGCGTGTTCCTCGAAACTGATGGTGGTCGTGGCCACGTAATGGTTATAGATGGAGACGATGGCATCGGCATCGTCCGGGGTGGCGTCACGCAGCGTCAAGGGAACTCCTCGTTGGCAAAAACATCATCTTAAAATGAATCGCCGGGTCCGTGGTATTTCGATAGTATTTTTGCTGTATTTATGTGTCACGCTGACAGTGCCGCGCGCTACAGTGCGGCGGGAGACTGCGATGAACAATGGAATGGGCGAAACGGGTCCGGGCAAGACGGCGGCAATCGTGCTGGCAGGCTTGCTGTTGTTGACTGCGGCCGGCGCGCTGGCGGCCTATCTGACACGCGCGCCGGCCCCTGCGGCCGCACTGGAAACGGTGATCATCGCTGCCAATACCGAATACGTGGGCACTTGTCCGGTCACGGTCGCCCAGCAAAAAGGCTATTTCGAAGCGGCCGGCGTGAAGGCCGTGATCCAGCAGCACAACAGTGGAAAATCCTCGTTCGAAGCGGCGTTTTCCGGCAAGGCCGATCTGGCCACCACGGCCGATATTCCGATCATGTTAGCTGGCATGAACGACGTGCCGGTGGCCGTCATTGCCACCTTCTTCAAGACCGAGCATGACCATGGCATCGTGGCGCGGCGCGACCGCGGCATCGACGGGCCGGCCAGCCTGAAGGGCAAGACGGTCGGCGTCACGGTCGGCTCGTCCGGCCATTTCGTGCTCGATGCCTTCCTCAGCCGCCAGCACCTGGCCGGCACCGACGTCACCCTGAAAAACCTCAAGCCGGCCGAATTCGCCGGCGCCATGGCGCGCGGCGAGGTCGACGCGATCGCCACCTGGGAGCCGTTCCTGGACAACCTGCTGACCCAGCTGAACGGCAACGGGGTTGTGTTCTATGGCGAAGAAATCTACGAAATACCGTACAGCCTGGCCGGCAAGCGCGACTACGTGATGCGGCATACCGAACTGATGAAGAAAGTGCTGCGCGCGATGGCGCGCGGCGTGCACGACTGCACCAACGAACCGGAAGCCTCGCGCGCTATTATGGCCTCGGTGCTCAAGATCGATACCAGCAAATGGCAGTCGCGCTGGCCGACTTACCGCTTCAAGCTGGCGCTCGACCAGGGCCTGATCCTGGCGCTGGAAGACGAGGCGCGCTGGGCCGTGAGCACCAAGCTGGTACCGGCGCGGCCGATGCCCAACTTCCTCGATGCCATGTATCTCGACCCGATGCTGGCGGTGGCGCCGGCCGTGGTTACGGTCATCCACTGAGGCGCCGCCATGAAAATTGCCACCCGCCTCAAATTGATCGGCCTGTCCACGGCAGCCGTGGTGCTGATACTGGCCGCGCTACTGTTTGCCACGGCCCAGCAAGTGCGCCACGAACTTGACAAGAACGCGGCGGCGGCCGAAGTATTGAACGCGGTCACGGCGCTGCGCTACCTGTCGCTCGAATACGCGCTGCGCAGCGAGCAGCGGATCGAAGCGCAATGGCAGTTGCGCAGCGCCTCGCTGGGCAATTTGCTGGTCTCGAGCGCGGCTTTCTCGGGCAGCGACGAAGCGGCCAGCCTGGCCGAGCTGCGCCTGACCTATGCCAGCGTCGGCAAGCTGTTTGCGCTGCTGGCGGCGGCCCACCATGGCGCCCAGCCGAACGATGTCTTGTCGAGCGACCTGGCAGCGCGCCTGACGGGCCAGATTTCCAACAAGACCCAGGCCATGATTTCCGAAGCGATGAGCTTGTCCGAACGCAGCCGCGAGGGCGTATTGGCGGCCCAGCAGCGCCAGCTGAGCACGGTGGCCGCGTTTGGCGGCACAGTGCTGCTGCTGATCGTGGTCAGCACGCTGCTGACGCTGCGCAGCCTGGTGCGCCCGCTGGCGCGCTTGCGCGAAGGCACGGCCACGGTCGGCGCGGGCAACCTGGACTTCACGCTGGGCATGCACAGCAACGACGAGCTGGGCGAATTGGCGCGCGCCTTCGACCGCATGACCGAAAAGCTCAAAAACACGACGGTATCGCGCGACTTGCTGGCCAGCAGCAACGATTCCCTGCACAGTGAAATCATCGTGCGCCAGCAGGCCGAGCAGCGTTCGCACGCCCAGCTGGGGCGTTTGAACCTGCTGCACCAGATCACCCGCTCGGTGGGCGAACGGCAAGACTTGCGCAGCATTTTCCAGGTCGTGATCCGCAGCCTGGAAGACCAGCTGCCGGTCGACTTTTGCTGCATCTGCCTGTACGACCAGGCCCAGCAGGCACTGGTGGTCAACTGCGTCGGCTTGCGCAGCGCCGCGCTGGCCGAAGAGTTCGCCATGGGCGAGCACGCCCGCATCCCGATTGACGCCAACGGCCTGTCGCAATGCGTGCGCGGGCAGCTGGTGTACGAACCGGACATCCGCGAGGTAGCGTTCCCGTTTCCGCAGCGGCTGGCGCGCGGCGACCTGGAAGCGCTGGTAATGGCGCCGCTGCTGGTCGAGAACACGGTGTTCGGGGTGCTGGTGACGGCGCGCCACGCGGCCAACAGCTTTAGCAGCGGCGAATGCGAATTCCTGCGCCAGCTGAGCGAGCACGTGGCGCTGGCGGCCAACCAGACCCAGTTGTACGCAGCGCTGCAGCACGCCTATGAAGAAATGCGCCAGACCCAGAAGGCGGCGGTGCAGCAGGAACGCCTGCGCGCGCTGGGCCAGATGGCCAGCGGCATCGCGCACGACATCAACAACGCCATTTCGCCGGTGGCGCTGTACACCGAATCGCTGCTCGAATCCGAGCCTGGCCTGTCCGAGCACACGCGTTCGTGCCTGGAAGTGATCAAGCGCGCCATCGACGACGTGGCCGCCACGGTGGCGCGCATGCGCGAATTTTATCGCCAGCGCGAGCCGCAAATGCACTTGGCGCAAATGGATGCAAACCGCTTGCTGCAGCAGGTGGCCGACCTGACGCGCGCGCGCTGGAGCGACATGCCGCAGCAGCGCGGCATCGTGATCGCGCTGCGCACCGAGCTGGAAGCGGGCCTGCCGTTGATCATGGGCGTGGACAACGAACTGCGCGAAGCGCTCACCAACCTGGTGTTCAACGCGGTCGATTCGATGCCCGAAGGCGGCACGCTGACGCTGCGCACCCGCAGCGCGCCGGGCCAGGTGCACATTGAAGTTGGCGACAGCGGCATCGGCATGGATGAAGACACGCGGCGGCGCTGCCTGGAACCGTTTTTTACCACCAAGGGCGAGCGCGGCACCGGGCTGGGACTGGCGATGGTGTACGGCATGGTCGAGCGTCATGGCGCGCGCATCGACATCGATACCAAGCCGGGGCAGGGGACCGTGATGCGCCTCAGCTTTGTGCTGCCCGACGGCCCCGGCGCGCTGGCGCTGGACAGTCCGGCCGCGCCGATCAGCGCACCGCTGCGCATTTTGCTGGTGGACGACGACCCGCTGGTGCTCAAGGCCATGCGCAGCGCGCTCGAAGGCGACCATCACCTGGTCAGCGCGGCCGATGGTGGCCAGGCCGGGATCGACCAGTTTCACGCTGCACTGGGCCGCGGCGAGCCGTTCGCGCTGGTCATTACCGACCTTGGCATGCCGTACGTGGACGGGCGCAGGGTGGCTGCGGCCATCAAGGCGATGGCGCCGGCCACGCCGGTGCTGCTGCTAACCGGCTGGGGCCAGCGCATCGTCGGCGAAAACGACATGCCGGCGCACGTGGACCGGGTCCTGAGCAAGCCGCCCAAGCTGGCCGAGTTGCGCGAAGCGCTGGCCGCCTTCAGTGCCGATCGCGAGCGCGCATGACGAGCGCAACGTCGCCGCTGCGCATCCTGGTGCTGGACGACGAGGCGCCGCACGTGCGCGCGCTGTGCGACACCTTGCGCACCCAGGGCTATGCGGTCACCGGCTTCACCGATGCCAATGAAGCGCTGGCCGCGCTGGCGCAAGCGCCGTTCGAATTGCTGCTGGCCGACCTGATGATGCCCGGTATCGACGGCATCACCGTCGTGCAGGCTGCGCGCGCCATCGATCCCGACCTGGCGTGCATCATCATGACCGGGGAGGGCAGTATCAGCTCCGCGGTGCAGGCCATGAAAGTGGGGGCGCTCGACTACATATTGAAGCCCTGCCGGCTCTCGACCATGGTGCCGGTACTGGCGCGCGCGCTCGAGACGCGCCAGCTGCGCATCGACAAGGCCAGCCTGGAACGTCAGTTGCGCGAGCACGTGGCAAAGCTGGCGGCGATGAACGAAGACCTGGACCTGGCGCGGCTGGAGGCGGAACGCTCGAACCAGACCAAGTCGGTGTTCCTGGCCACCATGAGCCACGAATTGCGCACGCCGCTCAACGCCATCCTCGGCTTTGCCCAGATCCTCAATTCGGAAACCTTGCCGTCGACGCCGGAACAAAAGAAGGTGTTTGCCAAGCATATTTTGCAAGCTGGCAAACACCTGCTGGTGCTGATCAACGAGGTGCTGGACCTGGCCCGGGTCGAATCGGGCACGCTGGCGGTATCGATCGAACCGGTGGCAATCGCGCCGGTACTGCTCGAATGCCAGGCCCTGATCGCGCCGCTGGCCGACAAGCGCGGCATCGAAGTGCATTTCCCGGATACGAGCGCGGCCCATATTATGTGCGACCGCACGCGCTTGAAACAGGTCTTGATCAATATTTTGTCGAATGCGATCAAGTACAACAGCGAGCACGGTTCGGTGACGCTGAGCTACGCACCGGCGCCAGGCGGCCGGGTCCGGATTGCCATCCGCGACACCGGCGCCGGGCTCGACGAGGCGCAACTGGCGCAGCTGTTCCAGCCGTTCAACCGGCTGGGACGCGATGTCGGCATCGAAGAAGGCACCGGCATCGGGCTGGCGCTGACGCGCCATCTGATGGGTCTGATGGGGGGCGCGATCGGGGTCGACAGCGCGGTGGGCCAGGGCTGCACGTTCTGGGTCGATTTTGCCGCCTGCGAACTGGCGCCCTTGCCGGTGGCGCCGGCCGAGATCCAGGATGGTGTCGGGCCGGTGCGCCGGTCGCGCTCATGTCGCACGCTGCTGTATATCGAAGACAATCCGGCCAACCTGAAGCTGGTCGAGGAAATCGTGCGCCCCCGCACCGACCTGCGCTTGCTGTCGGCGCCGGACGGCCAGGCTGGCGTGGCGCTGGCGCGGCTGCATATTCCGCACGTGATCCTGGTCGACATCAACCTGCCGGGCTTCGATGGCTATGAAGTGCGGCGCATCCTGCGCGCCGACCCGCGCACCGCGCAAATTCCCGTGATCGCGGTGTCGGCCAGCGCCATGCCGAGCGATGTGCAGCGCGGCATGCAGGCTGGCTTTTACCGCTACATCACCAAGCCGATCGATATCGAAGCGTTTTGCGCCGCTATCGACGGCGCGTTGGCGCTCAGTTAAGGCGTGAACCAGCGCAAGCGCGTCTTGCCGAAGTAATTGTCCGGCCCCTGCACCACAGAACCACTCTGGAGTGCCTTGTCCTGCTCGGACGGCAGCACGCTCTGTTTGTTTGGCAAGGCGATGGCATTGACATAGCCGGTGGTAATGCCAATGGCCGGCCACGGAACATTGAACATCGCGCCCGTGCCTGCCATGCGGTGCGTGGTCCAGATCCCGATGGTGGCCGAGCCGCGGTCGCCGTAATAAGGTTGGCCGACGCCGGCCCACGGGTCGACGTTAAAGTCGGGCATGACGCCTTTCGCGGTCCAGGACGACGGGCCATCAATGGTGGCCAGCGCCACCGGAATGCGCACTTTGTCGTCCATCGTGCGCGGCAACAGGATGGTCGGGATGTTCTCGAAATCGCCGTTAAAAGTCAAAGCCATGCTTTGCCACGATTGCCCCGTTGGCAAGGCGCTGCCCGGTTTGCGGCGGATTTCAAGATAGAGCATGGCCGGATGGTGGCGGAAGAACGGTGCCGGCGTGCCCCAGGTCTCGGGCACATCCGGCTCGAACGCGGCCGGGCGGCTGATCTTGTCAAGCAGGGCGTGCAGGCCCTTTTTGGCCGGCTCCCTGGCCGCCAGCGCGGCCGCTTGCGCCGAATCGACGCCGGCGCCCAGTTCGCCCACGGCGACGCCGGTGATCTGCTCGATGGCCACATCGGCCAGCGTGGCGGCCATGTAGTCCAGGCCATGGTTATACACTTCATTGATGTTCGGTATGCTCGGCGGCACGCCGCAGGCAGCCAGCGCCAGGTTCAAACTGGTCTTGAGCGCACCCTTGCACGTGGCGCCGCACGACACGCCAGGCACCACATCGAAGCCGGAAGCGACGGTATCGACCGCGAAGCCCTTGGCCGCCTCGTAGCCCGAGGACACCATGTTCAAGGTCGCCGAAGCCAGATCCCAGAGATCCTGGTTCCAGGTCTTGGTCGAGTTGAGCATGTTCTTGACCTGGGTGAGGTAATAAGTCTGCCCAGACGAGAGCCTGGTCGTGCCGCCGTCATACGGCACATCGACCTCGCGCTTGGCGATGAAGTACAGCGGCGCATCGGTGTCGTCGCTGAACTTGGGCGGAATATACGAGAGCAAACGAATTTCATAGGCTGCGGCAATGGCTTGCTGGGCGTTCAACAGCTGGGCCTGCAGCGCTTCCTTCTTCTTGGTGGCCTCGGCCTTGGCAGCGGCGGCCAGTTTGTCGGCCGCTTGCTTGGCCGCCAGGGCGTTATTGTCGGCGATGATCTTCTCTTGCTCGGCCTGGCTGATGTCGACATAGAAGTGCACCCAGTTCGACGCCGGCGCCACCGGCGTGGGCGCCGTCTCGTGTCCGGATAGCGTCACGATACGCAGATACAGGTTGGTGCCCGGCTTGGCCAGTTCGGCCACCGGCAGCGGGGTGTCGAAATAGACGTATTTGGCCGAATCGCTCATCTTGAGCGCGCTTTGACCGGACAAGGGGGCCATCACGTTGTTGAAGGCTTTGTCAGCTGGCGAATCGGGCTGCGTTTTCACGGCCGCCTTGAGCTCTTGCGACCAGACCATGCCGTTGGGCTTGCTCCAGCCGGCATATGGGGCCACCAGATTCTGGGTGGTCGATTCCGTGGCGACCTGGAGCACGAACTTCTTCGCGCCGCCCGGGCCATCGAGGCGCAGCAGGAAGTGCACCGGCAACTGCGGCGCGGCGTAAATGTAGTTGGTGCCGGCGCCGGCCGGGAACGTGCCCGGGGTCGGGGTGTGGCTGGTGCCAAGCACAAACAGGCCGGCAGCGAGCGGTTTGGGCTTGAGGTCGGCCATCAGATGCATCCAGGCGCCAGCTTGCGCCGCCGTTTGCACCGTCTTGACTGGCGCGTTGCGCGACGGCGGCGGCCGCCCGCCAGCGCCTGCCGGCGACACCTGGGGCTGGTATGGCGAGTAGCGAATCGGCGCGGGCCGCCCGCCAGTCGATGCCACAGGCACGTTGGTCTGGCCCGGCACGATGCGGATCGGCGCGGGCCGTCCGCCCGTGCTCGCCTGGGTCGCTTCGGTCTGGATCGGGACAATCTTGATGGGAGCTGGCCGCCCGCCAGGCGGCGCCGAAGCGACTTGGGCCTGGGATGCGCTTGCGCACAGGCCGGCTATCAGCAAAACAATCGTGTTTTTTTTCATAGACAGTATTCAGTGGAAAAACAGCACAAACGGCTCAGCCGTAGCTGAGGGAAAAAACAATGATGGATAAGCAACGCGTAAAGATACCACTTGTCCAATTGGTGATGCTGGAAACTTCCGCTGCAGCGCAGCATGCCAGGGGCGCCGCCTGGTGTACCATCGGTGACGCCACGCTGGCCTCTGCGCTCAACATTCAACCGATCGCCCAACCATGAAAAAATATCTCATCTCCATGTTCGCGGCGCTGTCGGCGGCGCTGCTCATTTCCGGGGTGCTTATACCTGGCGCGAGCGCCGCGCCGGGTGCGGGTGTTCCCGAAGAGCTGTTTTTGCAAGAGGGCGTGGGCGCAGTGCCGCGCACCTATGTCGACAAAGGGCGCGAATCCCTGAGCGCGTTCGATTTCATGACACCGGCGCAAATTGCAGCGGTCAAGTCGTACGCGCTGGCGGTCGACGTGACGTTGCCAGTGCAAAAGGCGATGGACGCGGCATGGACGCGCAAGGCGGATTTGTTCGTGCCCGCTGGGGGCTACCTGGTCACCGGCCTGACATTGCCGGGTACCTATCCGACGCTCGATCAGCGATCGTATGCTTTCCGCATGTACGGGCAGGGCTATGGCACGCCGTTCTCCCTGTTCAACAACGCCGGGACGGTATTCAAGAGCATCACCGATGCGCCCGTATTGGCGGATCGGGCGATGCCAGGTTCGAACGCGCAGGGCACCTATGAGATTGACCACTTGCGATTCGACGGAACGTCCGCCACGCCTGTGGTGCTGATCCACGGCCTGTATGGCACGTCATCGGTACACCATAACGTCATCTATCAGCGCGGCGCCGGGGACGGCTTCAAGCTGCTGTTCGCGGCGACGGCGCATATTCATGAAAACTATGTCATCAACAAGGATTATGTGACGCCGGTCCTTGGCGCTGCGCGTACCGGGGTGGGTATCAATTTTCAGTCGCCACGTGACGCTGGGCTGGTCACGTTCCGCAAAAACACGTCGCGAGGCTTTCTGACTGGCTACAGAATCGGCGGTACGGCAACGGCGTATAGCGCCAAGATTACCGAGTGCGAGGCGTCGACCGTCCATAACGCGATTGTGCTCGAAGCCACTACCAACAAGGTCGTGGTGTCGGATAATTATATCGAAGGCGGCGACGGCGGCATCGGCATCAAAAATCTCGGCAACTACAACAGCATCCGCGACAACCTGATTTTTTCCGGCTTTACGACGCTCATCCAGGACAACTCGGCAAGCAATTTTGGGTCGGTGATCGAATCGAACATCATCCATATTGGTTCGGTGGTCAACGGTATTGGCATCGACGTGCAGTCGTCGGCGCCGTTCGGTGGCAACGGCAAGTCCGTGCTGAACAATTCCATTCTCTCTGCGGCCGGTGCGGTGGGCGTGACCGGTTTGAAGATCACGGGCACTGATCCGCGCATTATGGCCATCGGAAACATGTACAGCCCGCGGGCGGCATGGAGCGGTGCAGGATCCACCAAGATCAGCGACGGCAGTACGAATGGTGTCTATGGCTTCAGCACGCAACAGCGTGGCCATTATGAAGTGCCGTATCTGTCCCGTGGCGCCTACACGCTCAACGCTGGCGCGACGCTGAGCCAGGCCGATGTGGCCGACAAGCTGCTGACGCTGCCAGATGGCATGAACTACTACGTGGTAAGCGCCACCAGCGCCGCGTCAGTGAACAAGATTGCGGCGGGCGTGACGTCAGCGCGCCCGGTGACCTTCAGGACCACCACGGCCAACATGACGTTCACGAATGGCCCCTACGTCAAGCTGGCCGGCGCGCTGTCGTGGACCGGGCCGGGAACGATCACGTTTATGATCGAACGGGTGGGCGCTGATAACTACGCCTATGAAATGTCGCGCACGACGTTCTGAGCAATGAATAGCGTGTGGGCCATCCAGCCATTACTACGCATAATTTATATTATGTAAAATACGAAATCTGACCAGATTTAGGTATGCGCTCTTGATACGCTGATATATAAATGTCTCCGGAGCGACTCTTCCCAAAGCAGCTGATGCTGATGTTTTTCGACGGCCCTCTCATTTGTCTTGGATAGTCAGCGGAACAGGCAGTCAAGGCTCGCCTTTGCTATGACCGCAGCAGTGCAAAGTTGCACGCAGACGCGCCCGGTCACGCCCCGAATCCTGAAACCGGAGCATGAAGCGCGCCCTTGACTGAGTCAAAGTAACTTTTCCTGCGGATCTTGGTAATTTCCAAAATGTCAATTTTCCTGATAAAATATTCGTTTCATTTTGTACAGGGTGTTTGCATGTCATTTCGTTTTGGTAGTTTGGCGGCCTGCATGCTGGCCTCGACTCTGGCCGCCTGCGGTGGTGGAGGAAACAGCGGCAAGCCGGACGGAAGCTGGCTAACTTTCTCTCCATCGGCGCTTAGCGTTACCCAGTACGAGGGTGAGAGCATCGCCCTGAACATAACGGCGACGTCGACTCGCACGTTTTCAGCACCGTTCAATGTTGCCATCATAGATCCGAAAGGCGTGATTACCACTGAGGTAGCGCTGTCGCCAATCTCGCAGTTGAGCTACGTCGCCGCCCTTCGCACATCCGCGACGCTGACCGCAGGCGCCTATAGCACCAACCTGGAAGTACGCTTGTGTGAGGATTCCCCATCGATCTGTAACAAGCCCCTGCCCGGCTCTCCATGGCAAGTGCCCTTGACGGTACAGGTGAAATCCAAGGCGGAAGGTGCGGCGCGCCTCGTGGTATCGGTGCCCAGCGTCAGCGTGACAACCTATCCAGGCGAAGCGGCCAGCTTCAGCTTTGAGGCGCAACTGAACACTGAACTGGCCTCACGCCAAGGCAACATCGGTCTTTTCGATCCGGCCGGCATGACCGTCCTGCCGGCCGATCAATTTGTATCCGGGCAGAATAACCGTTACGTATTCAATGTGTCGACCCAGACCGCCAATGCACTTCCTATCGGGACTCATACAAGCAATCTGGAGTTGCGCGTATGCCAGGACGACGTCCGTACTTGCAGGTTCCCGGCCTCTGGCTCGCCATGGATCGTTCCGCTTACCGTAACGATCAAGTCGCCGGTCAACCTGACCGAACTCAAAGCGATCGATGGCCTCGGCAGCTGGTCCACCTTCCAAGGCAACGCCGCGCACACAGGCTTCGTGGCCGCGAGTTTCGATCCTATGGCTTTTTCGCGTCGCTGGAAAGTGCCAAGTCTCACCAATTACGGCGGCAACTATTCGTCCATGGCCGTCGATGGCGGGCGGGCATTTCTCGTTCGCCGTGCCGATTTTAGTAATTGGGAGTTGGTTGCGGTGTCAGAAGACACGGGCGCCGTGGAATGGAAAGTCAATCTGGGCGCCCTGCACCAAGTGAACCCGCCAGCGGTAGGGAATGGCCGTGTCTACCTGACCTCTAGCGGCCACCAGGATACGTTTATGTGGGTCTTTGAGCAAGCCACCGGAGCCAAGCTCAAGCAAGTGACGATGAGCGGACAATGGCCAAGCTATTCTGCACCCACGGTATTTGGCTCTGATGTCTACACCATTAATGGTTACTTCGGCGGCTTGTCCAAGTACTCCGATCAGACCGGCAGTTTCAGCTGGGATGGCAGCGTGGCGTCATACGAAGGGTGGTCTCCGGCCACTGACGGGCGTTTCGCCTACTCCTTCAGCATGCCAGACGCCACTTTCGTGGCGCTCGACGCCGCCACCGGCACGACCGCCTATGCCATCGGCGAGCCCTATAACTACAGCACCTACTTTACCGCGGCGCCAGTAGTGCTGACCGACACGCAACAAGCCATTGTCGTGGCCGGCAATCTGATGGCGTTCGACTTGACCACGCATACGCGCTCGTGGATTCTCGGCACCCCGGCCATTGGCCAGGCCGCCTATGGGAACGGAACCATCTACGTATGCGGTCCGAACGGCCGGACACTCGAGGCCCGAGCACCGGCGACCGGGAGTCTGCTGTGGAGTTCACCTGAGCTGGGCAGTGTGTGCTCGTCAATTATTGTCTCGCGCAACCTGGCCTTCGTCAGTTCGGGGATAAATACCCAGGCAGTCGATCTGGCGACCCACAAGGTCGTCTGGACTTATCCGCAAGGCGGCACTCTTGCCATCTCGCCCCGCGGAGTCTTGTATATTTTCAGCGAAGTGGCAGCCCTTGCTGCCGTCAACCTGCGCTGACGCACGCCTGGCGCTTGCAGGCGCCATCATGAGCGGAATTAGGTGGCCTCGCCTTGTCGGTGAGGCCACCTAATAACTGCAACCATCCTCGCTTTTTTTACATCCAACGCCGGAAGTTGACCCCGCGTTTCTATGACCGGCTGTAATGCTCGGCCACGCGGCACCGGCCCTGCGGATCTTCGGCAGTCGAGAAGCAACGCTCTTGGTGGGCACACCTCTGCAAGTTCAAGCCGACCCGCCCTTCACTTGGCAGTTGTCGTTTGTTCGATCGCAATCGACGACGTCGTTGGCATTCTCTTTTATACCTTGTCCTGGCATTTCCCCTTACGGCCTGTGCCGAGGAAATCAAAATCACGTGTGGCATTCGTTTTTTCCGCGCCTATCTTGACTCTGAAAAGGACAAACCATGAACCACTTTCTGCGCCTTGCCTTGTCGCTCCCCGTCATTGGCCTTGGCTGTCTGACCACGGCCCACGCCGGCGAACGCACCATCATCGTCGATAGCCTGGCACTCGACAGTTTTTCCCAGCGCAAGCCAACCCTGGATCTGGCCAATCAAGCCGCGCTCGCCAAAGGCTTGACGCTGGAAGCCTTGGGCAAGGCCTGCGATTTGTTGCCGATTCGCGTGGGAGCCGTGCTGACCGGGCAGGCCACGCTGGAAAAGGGGTCGCAGAACTGTCTTGAAACCCAGCTCGGCCTGAACGCGGGCGCCATGGCGCCGTTGGCGATACCACCGGTGCGCTGGCAGGCGGGCGCCGTCTACCGCATGCATGAAGCGGTCGAAGTGTACGGCCCGGCGATCCAGCGCTGGTTCAACGAACGCTACGGCGACGCCATCATGTCGGCCATCGACTTTAACGTCACCGTCGAAGAAACCAAGGGCGCCAAAGGCGAGCGTCGGATCCGGATCGTATTTGATGGCAAGGCATTGCCTTACTCGGGCGATGACGGCTGGAGGCCGGCAAAATTGAATGGCAACTAGACGCGAGAATTGATATTGCGCGAGCAACAAGTTGAAGTGAAACTGCCGATAAGAATTGGTGGAGGTAAGCGGGATCGAACCGCTGACCTCTTGCATGCCATGCAAGCGCTCTCCCAGCTGAGCTATACCCCCCATCCGGCGAGCAGAATTATAGCCCAGCCTTTGCGCGCCGTGGGGAGAAAATCCGGCCAGTGCGCCAATTAATCACGGTGTGCTGCGCTCTTCGATCCGGTATTTGCTCTTGAGCTGCTGCAGCAGCACGCGCTCGCGCCGCAGGAAGGCGTCGAACTCGGCCAGCACCTGCGGATGGCGCAAGCTCGACAGGCTGAAGTCGCTGCGCGCATGCGGCAGTCCCGGATCGAACACCAGCCCGCCCGGCGCCTTCAATTTGTCCGTCAGCACGTAATTGGCGACGTCGACATTGGCATACACGGCGTCGATATGCTCGGCCATGGCGTGCCGCAGCAAGCCTTCGAGGCCGTCATCGACCGTCAGCACCATTGCCTTGCGCTCGATGGCGCCCTGGTAGGGCCAGGGCGTAAAACCGAGCACCGTGCCCAGCGACTTGATCTGGTGCAGCTTGCGGCCCCGGTTTTTCGGCAGCACCAACGCCCCCTCTTCCGAGGCGACCAGCGGCGCACTGTAGGTGATGCTGAGCGAATGGCGCAACTCCCCCTTCCATTTTGGATTGTCGGGATACTTGAAATCGACGCTCTGCTCTTTCAGGAAGGCGACGTAGAGCCGGTTGATCGGCAACGGGACATAGCGGAAGCGATAGCCTTGCTGCCTGGCGAAGGCGTCGAGCACTTCGCGCGCGAATCCGGAAAATCCGGTCTCTTTGCTCGACGCGTGCAGCGGGTAGTACTGCAACTCTTCCACGCCGATGCTGTACTGCTTGGCGGGCGCCGTTTCAGCCGCCACGGCGCCACTGATCGCCATTGCCGCCAGCATGGCACTTGCCCATTGCGCTATCCTCGTCATCGCTTCCCCCGGCGTCGTCATCTTACGTTTTACTCCAAGTTGCCATCCCGCTCAATCCGGCTCGCCTGCGCGCAACGGCGCGTTGTCGGCCATGGTCACCACGATGCGCGTGCCGGCGCCCGGTTCGGAACTGGCGTGCATGGTGCCGCCCAGGATCTCGGTGACGATGTTGAGCACGATCGACAAGCCCAGCCCGGACCCGCCCTGCCCCAGCCGCGTGGTGTAGAACGGTTCGAAAATGTGGGCCAGCACGTCGCGCGGCATGCCGTTGCCGTTGTCGCTGAAGACGAGCTCGACGACGCCATCCTTGAGCGTGCCCGAGATCGTCAGCGTGCCCTCGGTGAGCCCGTCGAAGCCGTGCACCACGGCGTTTTGCACCAGGTTGGCGATGACTTGTCCCAGCGGCCCCGGATAGCTGTTGCATTCGATGTCGTCCGGCACGTCGATGGCGATGACCCACGGCGCCTTGCGAAAACTGGGGCGCAGCGCGGCCACGTTGTCTTCCAGCAGCGCGCGCACATTGAATACGCGCCGCTTTTCCGAGGTCTGGTCGACCGCGACCTGCTTGAAACTGGCAATCAGGTCGGCAGCGCGAGCGCACGACCGGGCCACCAGTTCGGTCATCGCGACACTGTTCTCGATATAGACGTTGAGCGTCGACTTGCGCAGGTCGCCGCGCTGCATCGCCCCTTGCAGGTCCCTGGCCGCCGCTTCGAGGATAGAGGCGGTCACCAGCGCATTGCCGATCGGCGTGTTCAGTTCGTGCGCGATGCCGGCCACCAGCTGGCCCAGCGAGGCCATTTTCTCGGACTGGATCAGCTGCCCCTGGGTGGCGCGCAGGTTGTCCAGCGTGCTCTGCAAAGTGCGGTTGGTTTGCTCCAGGTCGCGGCACGACTGGTCCAGCGCTTCGCCCTGCTGTTCCAGTTCACAGCTGGCGGCCTGTTCCTCCTGCAGCGCTTCTTCCAGCTGCTCGGTACGCGCCTGCACCTTCTCCTCCAGCGACTGGTTAGCTTCGCGCAGTTCATCCCTGGCCGCCTGCAGCCTGCCGATCATGCCGTTGAACGCCGCTTCCAGCACCGTCAGTTCGCTGCGCCCGCGCATCCCAAGATCAACCTTGATGGGCTCGAGGTGGACGAAGTCGATATCGCGCACGGCGGCGGTCAAGTCCTCGAGCGGGCGGCGCAAGATGCGGTTGCTGAGCCAATAGAAGATCAGCCACAGGGCCAGCGTCTTGAGCACCGCGTTGAAGACGATGATGGCAAAGCCATACTTGACGCGCTGAAAGACGATCGCGTTGCTGGAATACAGAACGGCACGCCCCAGCACCTGCTCGCGCCCGTCGGGCAGCTTGTAGACGATCGGGAATTCGTAGCTGAACAGCCCCAGGCGCGCGCTGGCGCTGGCGCTCGGGTTGGCCACCTTGCCCTGGTCGGTCAGCACCGTGCCCACGGCGATTTCGTCGATCCCGTTGGGGATGACGCGCACGCCGGCGATGGCAGGCGCGGCGGCAATGCCTTCGGCCGTCCTGCGCAGCGCATCGCGGTTGATGCTCCACACCATTTGCGACAGGATGGGCTGGAAGGTGTTGTGGAATACCTTCAGGTCGGCCAGGATGTTTTGCTTGGCCTGGTCATACTCGAACTTCATGTGCCCCAGCGTGACCAGCAGCGCCACCACAAAGTAAATGGAAAACGTCACGGCCAGCAGGCGGGCGGCGATCGAGTGCCTGGCCGAAATCATCGCGCCCTCCAGTGCTTGCCAGCCACTCAGTGTTGACTATGAATGGAAGACTCGATGCCCAGCTTCTTCCTGATCTGTTCATACGTGCCGACCTCGGTGGCGAGGAATTTGTTGAATTCTTCGATCACTTTGGGATGCTTGACGGAGGAGAAATAATAGAAATCCTTGGTGTGCGGCAGGTCAGGATCGAACACCAGCATGTCGGGCTGATGCAGCATTTCGCGCAACTGGTATTTTGCCACTTCGACGTTGATATAGGCACCATCGACGCGCTTGAGCGACACTTGCTTGAGCAGCGCGATGAAACTGTCGTTCTCGAACACGGTCACGCGTTTTTGCTTGATCAAGTCCAGGTAGTTCCATGGCGTGAAGCCGGTCATGGTGCCGAGCATCTTGAAGTTGTTGATGCCGCGCCCCTTGTTCTCGGGCAGGACCATCACGCCGTCGATGTAAGGCATCACCGGTTTGCTGTAGTGGACAGTGACGCCCTTGCGCAAATGCGCTTCCCAATAGCTGTTGTCGGGGTACTGGAAATCGAGCGACTTGGTTTTCAGGTTCTCCAGGAACAAGCGGTTCAGCGGCAGGATCTTGTATTTGAACGTGTAGCCGCGGCTCTTGGCAAAGGCGTCGAGCAGCTCGCGCCCGAAACCGATGAATTCATCGCCCTTGTGCGACTTTTGGGGATAGTACTCCAGATCCTCCACGCCGATGGTAAAGGTCTTTTGCTGGGCCAGCACGGCACTCGACCAGCCCATGCACAGCAAGCCAGCAAACACGATCGGGTAAGTGCGCATACATTTCTCCAGAGGGGCGCCATACCCAATCGTAACATTTTTCAGCGTCAATCGGGCTTATGGACCCACCATTTGCACCACGACTTTCCCCTTGGCGCGGCCGTGCGCCAGATATGCCAGTGCCTCTTTCGCCTGCGCGAACGGGTATACCTTGTCGATCACCGGCCGTATCTGGCCGGCCTCGAGCAGGGACCCGATCCTGGCCAGCTGGTGGCCGTCCGAACGCACGAACAGGAAGCCGTAGGCGGCATCGCGTTTGGCTGCGAGGCCAATGATCTTGCGGCTTAACAGGCCAAACACCAGCTTCATCAACCAGTTCATGCCGCGGGCGCGCGCGAATGCGGCATCGGGCGGGCCAATCAGCGAGACGACGGTGCTGCCGGGCTTGACGATCCGCAGCGCTTGCTCCAGCGCGTCACCCCGGACAGTGCCGAGCACGACGTCATAGCCGCGCAGAACGTCCTCGAACGCCTGGTTTTTGTAGTCGACCACTTCGTCAGCGCCCAGGCTGCGCACCAGTCCCACGTTGCCGGTGCTGGTGGTGGTGCCGACCTTGGCGCCCAGGTGTTTTGCCAGCTGAATGGCGAACGTGCCGATGCCGCCCGACCCGGCCGGGATGAACACTTTCTGTCCTGCTTGAAGCTGGGCCCGTTCGTTGAACGCCTGCCAGGCGGTCAGCCCGACCATTGGAATGGACGCCGCTTGCGCAAAGTCCAGATTGGCCGGCTTGGGCGCGGCGGCGTGTTCCGGCACGGCGGCAAATTCGGCCAGCGCGCCGGCACCCAGGTCGAACAGGCTGGCAAACACGGCATCGCCCACTTTGAAGCGCGTCACGGCGCTGCCAACGGCCTCCACCACGCCAGCCAGGTCGCTGCCCATCGTGGCCGGCAGGCGCAGCTTGATGATGGGCTTGAATGCGCCGGTCGGGATCATGTTGTCGATCGGGTTCAGGCCAGCGGCGTGTACGCGCACCAGCAGTTCGTCCGGCGCGATCGCCGGCCGTGCAATGTCGCCAAACGCAAATTGTTGCGCCTTGCCGTAACGCTTCAGTATCAGTGCTTTCATCATATGCTTTCGTTGTCAGTCATCAGGCCAGTTGCAAATCCTTGCGCATGCCGGTATCCATCACGCCGGCCGGCGCGAAGGTGCGCAGCAGGCGCAGGCGCGCGGCCAGGCCGCCGGCGGTATAGCGCAGTTTCGGCCTGGACGCGCGCGCCGCTTTGAGCACCGTTTCGGCCACCACATGCGGTCCTTCGGCGGTGGCCATCACGGCTTGAACGCGGCGCGTGACGGCGCTGCGCACGTCGCGGTAGGCGTCCAGCGTGGCGTCGGGCGCGAGCATATTGGCGTCGAATGGCGTGTTGGTGTAGGCCGGTTCGATGACCAGCGCGCGGATGCCCCAGTTGCGCAGTTCATGGTCCAGCGATTCGGTGTAGCCTTCCACGGCGTGCTTGGTTGCGGCGTACAGCGCGCCATAGGGCATCGGCAGAAAGCCGAGCACCGAGCCGATATTGATGATGCGCCCTGCACCGCGCGCTCGCATGTGCGGCAGCACGGCGCGCGTCATGCGCACCAGGCCGAAGAAGTTGGTGTTGAAAATGAACTGGGCTTGCGCGATCGAGCTTTCCTCCGCACCTGCCGGGGCCACGCCGATTCCGGCATTATTGACCAGCAGGTCGATGCGCCCTTCCAGCTGCATCACCTGGGCCACCACCGCCTCGACCGAGGCGTCGCTGGTCACGTCCAGTGCCAGCATCTGGAACGGGCCGCTCGTGCTTTGGGCGCCGCGGCGGCTGGTGCCGTACACCTTGTAGCCCGCTTGCGAAAGAAGCGTTGCAGTCGCTTCGCCGATGCCGGACGAGGCGCCGGTGACCAGTGCAATCTTGAGATTCATGGCAGTCCTTTGAGATAGAATATGACGAGCATCATATATTGATGCAAAAAAAAGCCCGCGCTTCAGCCCGGGGTGGGAATACATTGTTTCAGCGTCGCCGCGCACAGCGCTGCCGACAACTTGGGATCGTCCACGGCGCGCGCGACCATGGCCGTGCCCACCAGCGCGCACACCAGCGCCATGGCCTGCTCGTGCGCCTGCGGCTGGCCCCAGTCGGGCATCTGGCGCGCGAACAGGTCAATCATTTCCTTGATGTGGATGGTCGCGGCGCGCCGCACTTCTGGCGCCTGGCGCGGCATTTCCGACCCCAGCGCGGACACCGGGCAACCCGTTTCAATGGCCGCGATATGCTCCTGCGACAAATAGGCCTGCACCATGGCCTGCAACGCCTGTCCTGGCGGCGCGTTAGCTGCCACCCGCGCGGCCACGGCCACCGCTTCGGCGCCGGCGCGGTCGCCCGCTTCGGCCAGCAATGCGTCGCGCGACTCGAAATGGGCATAGAAGCCACCGTGGGTCAGGCCGGCTTCTTTCATGATGTCGGCCACGCCAGTGCCGTCGTAACCGCTGCGGCGGATGGCACGCGCGGCCACCTCCACGATCCGTTCGTGGGTGGCTTCCTTGCGGCTGGCTGGGGCAGGTTTCTTTGACATGACGACCATCATATACTAGTTTTGGAAACGGTGCACGCGCGCCGCCATTCGCGTGGCGATGCGCCGTGCCAGCGCCGGAACGCGTGGTTGAACGCGCTCTGGTTCGCGTAGCCGAGCAAGCCGGCGACCTGGGACAGACGCACCACCGGGTCGGCCAGGTAGACGGCGGCGGCAATGCGGCGCGCCTCATCGACCAGGTTTTCGAACACCACGCCATCGGCGCGCAGGCGGCGCTGCAACGTGCTGACGCTGACATGGAAGTGGCCGGCCACGCTTATCAGGTTGCAGCGCCCGGTGGGCAGCAGCTTGCGTACCATCAGGTCGATCTGGCTACGCAGCTCGGCGCTATCCGGGTCGGCAATGCGCTCGATGTAGTCGCTGATCAGGCGCTTGAGCTGGGGATCGTTGTGCAGCACCGGCCGGCCGATGTCGGCCGCAAAAATCTCGGCGCCGAAGCAGCTTTGCGAGAACTTGACCGGGCAACCGAAGAAGTCGGTGTAATGCTTGAGCTCCAGCAGCGGTGCATGGCTAAACAGGATCGCCTTGGGACGCACCTGTCCGGCCCCGATCAGCCGGAACATGCGCAAGCCGATGCCCATGGCCCATTGCTCGAACTGGCGTTGTGGCCCGGCCCGCAGCACTTTCAGTTCGTATTCGATGCGCCCGCCGTTGTGACCGAGCTTGACCTGCAATTCAACGGCCGTGCTGAGCAAATTGAGATAGCCCACGACCGCGGCAGCGGCTTCGCCGAAGGTGGCGCAATGCATCGCCACCAGCGCAATCGGGCCGAGCGCTTCTGGCCCCTGATTGGCGCCAGCCTGCAAGCCGAAATCCGGGCATGCCAGCTCGGTGGCGCACGCTTCCAGCAGGCGCACCAGCGCTTCGCCCGGCACCTTGATGTCGGTATTGTCAGTCAGGCGCAGCGGCAGCCGGAACCGGGCCGCATAGGCGTCCACGTCGCCGCCATGGGCGGCAATGGCGGCGGCCAGGCCCTGCAGCAGCCAGCCGCGCAGATAAGGGGTTTGCATGACGCCATTAGATCACAGGAGTCCTGACCTGTAAAAGCAAATCAATGACCTGTAATCATAAATATTTCCGTATTGCACTCCCTAGAATGGACACATAACAATTCTTAGTGGAGACCAAAATGGCTAAATATCCTGTTGTCGTCTATGGCGCGAGCGGCTACACCGGCATGCTCACGATGGACTGGCTGATCGACCAGAACATTCCTTTCACGGCGGTAGCGCGCAATGCCGGGCGCACGCTGGAAATGATGAAGCAGCGCGTGGTGCGGCTCGAATCGGCTACCTACGAAATCGTCGAGTGCGAGCACAACGTCGACGCGCTCGCTGCCGCCTTCAGGGGCGCCAAAGTGGTCTGCAACACGGTCGGCCCGTTCATCAAATTCGGCATGGTGGCAATCGAAGCGGCGCTCAAGGCCGGCTGCCACTACCTCGACACCACCGGCGAGCAGAGTTTCGTCATCAACGCGCGCGAGCGTTTTGGTAAAGCCTTTGAGCAGGCCGGCCTGGTGCTGTCGCCGTCGGTGTCGTACATGTTCGCCATTGGCGAAATCGCGGCCGAACTGGCGCTTGAAACGCCTGGCATCGACGCGCTTGAAACGGCCAGCATATCGCGCGGGCCATCGCAGGGCTCGGGCGTGACGGTCGGTTCGACTGCCTCGATTTTCGGCCTGTTCCAGGAGCGCCAGCTGCACCTGTGGGATAAGCAAATGCTTGAATGGCCGGTCGGCACCACCATGCAGATCTCAACGCCCGAACTGCTCAAGCCGACCTTTTGCCTGCCGTGGGGCGGCACGTCGCTGCCAGTGTTCTATGAGCGAGACTCGCGCGTGCGCTACTGCAGCTCCGTGGTCGGCTTTTACGACAATCCCGTGATGCACACGGTGCATGCACTGAGCCTGCGCTGGGAAGAGGAATTCAAGCACTTGCCGGCCGACGCGCAGGACGCGATGGTGGCCCAGATTGTCGCTTCGACCACGCCGTCGATGCCGCCGCGCGAGCGCACCACGCTCAACCGCTCGGTCGACATTGCGATCGGGCGCGGCCAGCTGGCCAGCGTGCGTGCCAGCGTGCACTCGATCACGCCCTACATCACCACCGGCGCCTTGCAGACCGCGTGCGCCATCAAGCTGCTTGACGGCGAGACGCGCAAAGTCGGCTTTGCGTCGGCCTGCCAGGCGTTTGACCACCGCTACCTGCTGGGCTTTCTCGAGCAGCGCGGCCTGGCGCGCGGCCACGTCACGCAGCTTTAACAGAGCGACATCATGGCAATCATCGATTTTTTCGACCGCGGCTGGCGCATCGCGCCCGACGGCGCGGCATTCATCCAGGACGATCAGGCGCACAGCTACCGCGCCATCGGCGAGCAGTCGTGCCGCATTGCGCACGCGCTGATCAAAGCCGGCCTGGCGCGCAAGCACGGCGCCGTGCTTGCCGGGAACGACGTGCATGCGTGGACCTGCACGCTGGGCCTGTGGCGCGCCAACATGGCCTGGATTCCCGTCAACGCGCGCAACGCGGCCGACGAAAACCAGGCCATGCTGGACGCCTTCGACTGCGAAGTGATGTTCTACCAGCAGGCCTATGAAGACGTGGTGAACGCCATGCGCGCCACCCTGCCAAGGGTGCGCCTGTGGATCTGCATCGAAACCGAACTGGCCGCCTGGTGCGGCGCGCAGCCTGCCACCCGGCCGGAGCTGGCGGTGGACCTGGACGACGTGGTGATGCTCTCGCATACCGGCGGCACCACCGGCACGCCCAAGGGCGTCATGAACACCCACCGCAGCGCGCAGACTTTCATCGCCCACTACATGCTGGGCTGCCACTATGGCGCCGGCGCCAGCCCGGTCAACCTGGCCGCGGCGCCCATGACCCACACGGCCGGCGTGCTGTCGCTGCCCACGTCAGCGCGCGGCGGCACAGTCGTCATCGTCACCAAGCCCGACCCGGCGCTGATGCTGGCGGCCATTGCGCGCCATGGCGTCACCGAGTTCTTCCTGCCGCCGACCGTGATCTACCGCCTGCTCGAAGTGCCAGGCATCGACAAACTGGACTTTGGCTCGCTCAAATATTTCCTGTACGGCGCGGCGCCGATGTCGGTCGACAAGCTGAAAAAAGCCATCGCTGTATTCGGCCCTTGCATGATGGGCGGCTACGGCCAGACCGAGGCGCCCGCCTCGATCGCCCTGCTGCCGCCAGACCAGCACTTCGTCGACGGCGCCCTCGCCCCCGATGCGCGCCTGTCCTCGGTCGGGCGTCCCAGCCCCTTGATCCGGGTCGAGATCATGGATGCGGCCAACCGGATCCTGACCCAGGGCGAGTCCGGTGAAATCTGCGTGCGCGGCGACCTGCTGATGAAGGGCTATTACAAGGCGCCCGACAAGACCGCCGAAACCATCATCGACGGCTGGCTGCACACCGGCGACATCGGCCACATTGACGCTGACGGCTACCTGCACATCACCGACCGCAAGAAGGACATGCTGATCACCGGCGGCTTCAACGTCTATCCGAGCGAAGTGGAACAGGTGATCTGGGCCCATCCGGCGGTGCAGGATTGCGCCGTCATCGGCGTGCCCGACGAAAAATGGGGCGAGGCCGTCAAGGCGGTGGTTGAACTCAATCCCGGCCAGCACGTCACTGCCGACGAGCTGATCGCGTTGTGCAAGGCAAAGCTGGGCAGCGTCAAGGCGCCCAAGTCGGTCGACTTCGTGGCCGCCCTGCCGCGCAGCATAATCGGAAAAGTACTCAAAAAAGACCTGCGCGCCAACTACTGGGCCGCGCAGCAGCGCAAGATATAAATATAAATCGAGGAGACATGCATGCAGCACTTCAAAGACAAGGTCGCCGTGGTCACTGGCGCCGCTTCTGGCATCGGGCGCGCACTGGCGGTAGGGCTGGCCGCGCGCGGTGCACGCCTGGCATTGTCGGACATCGATGCCGCGGGCCTGGCCATCACACTTGACATGTGCGGCAAAGCCGACATGGTGGGTTACCACGTCAACGTGGCCGACCGCGCGCAGGTGCTGGCCCATGCAGCCGACGTCGAACGCGACTTCGGCGCCGTGCACTATGTATTCAATAACGCCGGCGCGACACTGGTGGGCACGTTCGCCCATTCCAGCCTGGAAGAGATCGATTGGCAGCTGGGGATAAACCTGTTCGGCGTAATCTACGGCAGCAAGGCATTTTTGCCGCTGATGCTGCGCCAGCGCGAAGGCTGCATCATCAATATCTCCAGCATCTTCGGCCTGGTTGGCTATCCGACCCAAAGCGCCTACAACATCTCCAAATTCGGCGTGCGCGGGCTGACCGAATGCCTATGGTCCGAACTCGAAGGCACGGGCGTGACGGCAGTGTGCGTGCACCCGGGCGGCATCCGCACCAATATCGAACGCGCCGGACGCCGGGTTCAACTGGCCGACGACGTTGAAGCGCAATTTTCCGCGCGCGCCGACAAGATGCTGGTCACGCCGCCCGCGCAGTGTGCCGAAGACATCCTGCGCGGCGTCGAAGCTGGCCGGCGCCGCATCCTGACCGGACACTATGCGCGCACCGTGTATTGGATGGCGCGCCTGTTCCCGAACAGCTATCCAGCGCTGCTCAAACTGATCGGATAACGCCATGGCCAACTACTACATCGCCGGCATTGCCATGACCGTGTTCGGCCGCCACCAGGCCCGTACGCTCGACGATCTTTCGCGCGAAGCGCTCGATGCCGCACTCAAGGACGCCGGCTGCGCGCGCGCCGACATTGGCGCCGTCTACTACGCCGGCATGACTAACGGCCCGTTGCAAGGCCAGATCGCGATTCCCGGCCAGGTCGTCATGTCCAAGATCGGCATCGAAGGCGTGCCCATCTTCAATGTCGAAAACGCCTGCGCATCGGGCAGCACGGCGGTGCACCTCGCGCTGCAAAGCCTGAAAGCTGGCGCCTGCGACGTGGCGCTGGCGATCGGCGCCGAAAAGATGAACATCGCCGACAAGGCCAAGGCGTTCGGACTGTTCGAGGCCGGCTGGGACGTGTCGCGCGCCCAGGAAAATTTCGACACCCTGATCGCGATGGGCGCCGGCATCACGCCGCCGCCCGGCAGCGAGTCGGACAAGCCTTACAGCCGCTTCATGGCGATCTACGCGGCCCTGTGCCGCCATCACATGCACACCTACGGCACCACCCAGCGCCAGATCGCGGCCGTCTCGGCCAAGAATCACCAGCACTCGGTGCACAACCCGTATTCGCAATTTCGCCAGCCGTTCACGATCGAAGAGATCCTGGTCGCCCCACCGATTACCTACCCGATCACGCTGCCGATGTGCGCCCCGCTGTCGGATGGCGCGGCAGCGGCCATCGTGTGCAGCGAAGAAGGCCTGCGCCGCATCGGCGCCGACCGCAGCCGCTGCATCAAGGTGTCGGCCAGCGTGATGCGCAGCTTCACCCACCGCAGGCTGGACCAGCCGGAGCGCAATATCGGCCGCCTGGCGGCGCAACAGGCCTACGAGATCGCGGGCCTGGGACCGGAGGACATGCATGTGGCCGAAGTGCACGATGCGTCGGCCATGGGCGAAATCATCCAGGCCGAAAATCTGGGCCTGGCCGCACTTGGACAAGGCGGGCCGTGCGCCGAACGGGGCGAGTTTACGCTCGGCGGGCGCATTCCGATCAATACCTCGGGCGGCCTTGAGTCGAAAGGCCATCCACTGGGCGCGACCGGCATTGGCCAGCTGTACGAACTGGTGACCCAGTTGCGCGGCGAAGCGGGTGCGCGCCAGGTGCAGGGAGCGCGTCACGCGATCCAGGAAAACGGCGGCGGCCTGCAAGGCGTCGAAGAAGCGGCATTGGCAATTCACATTCTATCGAAATAATAAGGCATATCATGCAACTCACACATGCGCGCATCCTGTTCTACCTCGCAGCCGGATTCAATTTCCTGGCCGTCGCCTTGCTCTCCCCTGCGCCTGGCATCGCCCAGGCGCTGGGCGTCTCGCCGTCACCTGGCACGGGTCTGTTTGACCAGATCGCGCTGATGGCCATTGCCTTGTTTGGCGCCGGCTACTGGATGGTGGCCCGCAATCCGGCTCGCAACGGCGACCTGGTCAAGTTGGGAATGGCAGGGAAGCTGATTGTGCCGGCTATCGTGGCAACGCAGTTCATGGCCGGTGGCGCCAACGCCCGCTTGCTGGCGCTGGTATCGGGCGATTTGCTGTTCGCTGCCGCTTTCCTGTATTTCCTGGTCACCCGCAAATAAGGGGGCATCACATGCATACCAACACACTACGTCAACTGGGCCTCGCACTGCTGATGGCCAGCTTGCCAATCCTCTCCAGCGCGGCCGGGAAATTCAAGATGACGACGCCCATTCCGCCCGAAATCACCACGCCCGATACGGTCATAACGCGCATCGGCACCTTGAAGTTCACCGACGGCCTGCCGGACGACGCCACCGTCGCCAAGGTGTACGACAACTTGAACTTCCTGCGCGGCGTGGAGAGTTTCCTGAACGGCGTGCCGGGCGCCTCGATGGTGGCCATACGCCAGGGCTTTCACGACCTTGGTGCTGAAAATGGCACTATCGGCATCTTTGAAACGCTGATGGATTCGCGTTCGCTGTTCTTGACTGGTAATACCGAGAGCGTGTACGCGATGACCTGGATGAACCTGAAAAATGGGCCGATGGTGGTCGAAAGCGCGCCCAACACGCTGGGCATCGTCAACGATTTCTGGTTCCGCTACGTCACCGACATGGGCAACGCCGGCCCCGATCGCGGCAAAGGTGGCAAGTATCTGTTCCTGCCGCCCGACTTCCAGGGCGAGATTCCGAGCGGCTACCACGTCTTCAAATCGCCCACCTATAACAACGTCCTGGTCTGGCGCGGCTTCATGGTCAAGGACGATCCGCGCCCGGCGGTGGCCAATCTGAAGCAGCACTTGCGGGTCTACTCCTTGAGTGAGGCGGCCAGTCCGCCGGCCAACACCTTCATCAACCTGTCGGGACGGCCAGTCAATACCATCCACGCCAACGACTTCAAGTTCTATGAAGAGATCAACCAGATCGTGCAAGAAGAACCGGCGGCGGCGATGGACCCGGAACGACTGGGCCTGTTCGCTTCGATTGGCATCATCAAAGGCCAGCCGTTTGCGCCGGATGCGCGCATGAGGAAGACCTTGACCGAAGCGGCTGCGGTAGCCAATGCCACCGCGCGCGCGATTCTGTATTCCACCCGCGACAAGCAGGCCAACTACTACCCCAACAGCAACTGGCGCATCCCTTTCGTGGGTGGCAGCCACGAGTTCCTGCAAGACGGTGCGCGCCTGCTCGATGCACGCACCATGTTCCACTATTGCGCGACCATGGTTACGCCGGCGATGACGATGAAGATGGTGGGCGCTGGATCGCAATACGCTTTTAATGACCGCGACGCCCAGGGCCGCCATTTTGATGGCGCCAAAACGTACCGGCTGCGCATGCCGCCAGACGCGCCGGTAAAGAACTTCTGGTCGCTGGTGGTGTACGACTCGCAAACGCGCTCCATGCTGCAAACCGATCAGGCTTACCCGAGCATCGGCACCCAACGTCCCGATTTGCAGCAAAATCCGGATGGCTCGGTCGATGTGTATTTTGGCCCGAAAGCGCCCGCTGGCAAAGAAAGCAACTGGGTGCAGACCGTGCCGGGCAAGAGCTGGAATGTGCTGCTGCGCCTGTATGGACCGCTGCAGCCCTGGTTTGACAAGAGCTGGCGACCGGGCGAGTTTGAATTGATGAAGTAGTCCTCAGGCCTCTTCAAGCTCGCCGTTCAAGGCGCGGTCGATCTCGGCGCGCGTCAGCTCCGGGGCGAACTGCGCGATGAAGCGGTAGGCATACGTACGCAGGTAAGCGCCGCGCCGCAAGGCAAGGCGCGTCACGTTGGGGGCAAACAGGTGCGACGCCTCGACCGCGCGCAGCCCCTTGTCGCGGCCGTGGTCAAACGCCATCGAGGCGACGATCCCCACGCCCATGCCGAGCGCGACGTACTGCTTGATGACGTCCGAATCCATGGCTGTCAACACAATATCTGGCTGCACGCCGGCCTTGGCAAAGGCGGCATCAATGTGGCCGCGCCCGGTGAAGCCGCGATCGTAGGTGATCAGCGGATGGGCGGCCAGGTCTTCCAGCCGGATGGTCGGGCGCGCCAGCAAGGGATGACCGTCCGGCACCACCACCAGGTGGCTCCAGCGGTAGCATGGGAACGAGACCAGGTCGGGAAACTGCGACAAGCCCTCGGTGGCGATGCCGATATCGGCCTTGCCCGATATGACCCATTCGGCGATGTGATCGGGCGCGCTTTGCTGGAGCGCGATGCGCACGTCCGGAAATTCGGCGCGAAAGCCCTGCACCACTTTCGGCAGTGCATAGCGCGCCTGGGTATGGGTGGCAGCGATGGTCAGCGTGCCGCTGCTTTTGCCCGCATATTCCAGACTGGCCTGCTGCAGGTTCTCCGCTTCCAGCAGCAAGCGCTCGATGATGGTCAGGATGCCTTTGCCAGGCTCGGTCAGCCCGGTCAGGCGCTTGCCGTTGCGCTCGAAAATGACGATATCGAGTTCGTCTTCCAGTTCGCGGATCTGGCGGCTCACGCCCGGTTGCGACGTAAACAGCGCATTGGCCACCTCGGTCAGGTTGTAGCCGCGGCGCGCCGCTTCGCGGATCGAACGCAGTTGTTGAAAATTCATGGCAACTCCAAAAATCAGTGGGCAGGGTCGACAAATACGTGCAGCCGCTTGGGCCGTACGACCAGGGTTTCCCCGTCTTTCAATTGCAGCTGGCCGAAGCGCTCGTTCGAGATGACCGCCTCGATCAACTCGGCGTTGTCGGCGCGCTCGAGGTCAAGCTGGGCCAGCGGCCCGATCGCATGCGCGCGGCGCAGCTTGACGACGATGCCTTTGTGGCCTGGCGCATAGCGGTCAATTTCCAGGTCGTGCGGACGGACGTAGGCAATGCCGCTGCCGTTGCGGGTGGCGTCGGGCACCTGGAGACTGGCGTCGCCGCTGGCCAGCACGCCCTCGTGCACGCGGCCGTGGAACAGATTGACGTTACCCAGGAAGCCATACACAAAGGGCGACGCCGGATGGTTGTAGACGGCGTCGGGCGTACCTTGCTGCTCTACCCTGCCCTTGTTCATCAATACCACGCGGTCGGCCACTTCAAGCGCCTCTTCCTGGTCGTGGGTGACGAAAATGCTGGTCACGTGCAGCTCATCGTGCAGACGCCGCAGCCAGCGCCGCAACTGTTTGCGCACTTTGGCGTCGAGCGCGCCGAACGGTTCGTCGAGCAGCAGCACGCGCGGCTCGACCGCCAGTGCGCGCGCAAGCGCAATGCGCTGGCGCTGCCCGCCCGACAGCTGCGGCGGGTAGCGCTCGGCCAGCCAGTCCAGCTGCACCAGTTCCAGCAGCTGCTGCACCTTGTGCCGGATCTGCTGTTCGGACGGACGTTCGGCGCGCGCCTTGACGCGCAAACCGAAGGCCACGTTCTCGAACACGGTCATGTGCTTGAACAGCGCGTAGTGCTGAAACACGAAGCCGACCCGGCGCTCGCGCACGTGGCGGCCGGACGCATCTTCGGCATCCAGCAGCACGGTGCCCGCGTCAGGGTGTTCGAGTCCGGCGATGATGCGCAGCAGCGTGGTCTTGCCACAGCCCGAAGGTCCCAGCAGCGCGGTCAGTTCGCCGTCCGGGAACTGCAGCGACACGTCGTCGAGGGCGGCGAATTCGCCAAAACGCTTATGGATGTTTTTCACTTCGATGGTCATGATGACGGCTCCAGTTGGGGTTCTGCCTGTTCGCCGAGGCGCCATTCGATGAAGACCTTAGCCGCCAGCGTGACCAGGGCCAGCAAGGCAAGCAGCGAGGCCACGGCGAAGGCGGCGGCAAAGTTGTATTCGTTGTAGAGAATTTCCACGTGCAGCGGCATGGTGTTGGTTTCACCGCGAATATGGCCGGACACCACCGAGACGGCGCCAAACTCGCCCATCGCGCGCGCGTTGCACAAGATGACGCCGTACAGCAGCCCCCATTTGATGTTGGGCAGCGTGACATGCCAGAAGGTGCGCCAGCCGGACGCGCCCAGCACCAGCGCGGCCTCCTCCTCGTCGCTGCCCTGCGACTGCATCAAGGGAATGAGTTCGCGCGCGACAAAGGGGAACGTGACAAACACGCTGGCGAGCACGATGCCCGGCACTGCAAACAGCAGCTTGATGTCGTGCTCCTGCAGCCACGGCCCGAACCAGCCCTGGGCGCCGAACAGCAGCACATAGATCAGGCCCGAAATGACTGGCGAGACCGAAAACGGCAGGTCGATCAGCGTCAGCAAGATGCTCTTGCCGGGAAACGCGAACTTGGCGATGCACCATGCTGCGCACACGCCGAACACCAGGTTGAGCGGTACCGCGATGAGGGCCGTGATCAGCGTCAGCTGAATGGCCGACAGGGCGTCGGTGTCGACGATGGCCGCCGCGTAGGCGTGCCAGCCCTTGTTGAACGCCCCGGCAAACACGGCGGCCAGCGGCGCTAACAGGAACAAGGCCAGAAAGACGAACGCGATGGCAATCAGGACTACCTTGACCCAGGCCGGTTCCAGGTTGGCCGGGCGCGACAAAACGGCGCTCATGCCCGGCTCCCTGAACGGGCGCGGGTCCAGGCCTGCAGCAGATTGATCGTCAACAGCATCAGGAACGACGCGAGCAGCATCACCGAGGCGATCGCGGTGGCCCCCGCATAATCGTACTGTTCCAGCTTGGTGATGATGAACAGCGGCGTGATCTCCGACACCATCGGCATATTGCCCGCGATGAAAATGACTGAGCCGTATTCGCCGGCGGCGCGTGCGAAGGCCAGCGCAAAGCCGGTCAGCAAGGCCGGCAGAATGGTCGGCAGCAGCACCCGCACGAACGTTTGCAACGACGATGCCCCGAGACTGGCGGCCGCTTCCTCGAGTTCGCGTTCGGCGTCTTCCAACACCGGTTGCACGGTGCGCACCACAAACGGCAGGCCGATGAAGGTCAGCGCGACCACCACCCCGAGCGGCGTGAAGGCGACCTTCAGGCCCAGTTGTTCAAGGTAATGGCCAAACCAGCCGTTGGGCGAATACAGGGCCGTGAGCGTGATGCCGGCCACCGCGGTCGGCAGCGCAAACGGCAGGTCGACCAGGGCGTCGATGATGCACTTGCCGGGAAAACGGTAGCGCACCAGCACCCAGGCGACAATGCCGCCGAAGACGACATTGAAGGCGGCCGCGATCAGCGCCGCGCCAAAACTGAGGCGGTAGGACGCCAGCACGCGGTCGGATGTCACCGCGCTCCAGAAGCCCTGCCAGGTGAGTGTCATGGTCTTGAGAAAGACCGCCGACAGCGGCACCAGCACGATCAGTGTCAAATAGAAGACCGTGAAGCCCAAGGTAAGGCCGAAGCCGGGGATGACGCGAAATGGCCGGCTGAGTGACGGGGAAACGGGGGCAGGCATTGAGTCCTCTTATTACTTATGGATCTAATAGGACTCAATAATCTCATTGCCTCCTTATAAAGCAAACGAACCATTTGTCATTTGCATAGATGGGATTCGGATATCGCCGCGATTACTTGCCTGGTTGATAGATGCGGTCGAACAGGCCGCCATCGGCAAAATGCTTCTTTTGCACCTCGGTCCAGTTACCTGCCACTTGGGCCAGCGTGAACAGTTTCACTTTCGGAAACTGGCCTGCAAAGCGCTGAGCCACCTTGTCCGACACCGGGCGATAGTAGTTGCGCGCGATGATTTCCTGTCCCGCGTCGCTGTACAGGTATTGCAGGTAGGCATCAGCCAGCGCCCGCGTGCCGCGCTTGTCGACCACCTTGTCGACCACGGCCACGGGTGGCTCGGCCAGGATGCTGACCGACGGCGCCACGATGTCCACCTTGTCCGCTCCCAGTTCCTTTTGCGCCAGCAACGCCTCGTTTTCCCACGCCAGCAGCACGTCGCCGATGCCGCGTTCGACAAACGTGGTGGTGGCGCCGCGCGCGCCGGAGTCGAGCACTGGCACGTTCTTGTACAGGCTGCCGATAAAGGCGGTTGCGCTCGCCTCGTTGCCGCCCGGCTGCTGCAAGGCATAGCCCCAGGCCGCCAGGTAATTCCAGCGCGCCCCGCCCGACGTCTTGGGATTGGGCGTGATGACCACCACCCCCGGCCTGACCAGGTCGCCCCAGTCCTTGATGCCTTTCGGATTGCCCTTGCGCACCAGGAACACGATGGTCGACGTGTATGGCGCGCTGTTCTGCGGCAAGCGCTTCTGCCAGGCCGGCGCGATCAGCCCGCGCTCGCCAATCGCGTCAATGTCAAAGGCCAGCGCGAGCGTGACAACGTCAGCCCCCAGACCGTCAATCACGGCCCGCGCTTGCTTGCCGGAACCGCCGTGCGATTGCTTGATGGTCACGGTGTTGCCGGTCGTGGCCCTCCATTGCTTGGCAAAGGCGGCGTTGAAGTCCTGATACAGTTCGCGCGTCGGGTCATACGAGACATTGAGCAGCGTTTGCTCGGCCGCGAGGACGGGACGGGCCAGCAAGGCCAGCGCAAGCAGCGCCAGCCGGAGGGTCTTCGATTGCATGAGCGATTCCTTCGATGATGAGTGGGTAGCTCAAGATTAGCGAACCCCGCTGCAAAACCGAACGAATCAATTCGCACTTGCATATGCACTTTCCGGCGTCAGCCGCGCCAGTTCACTGGGACCGCGGCATCGATATCTCCCCCTTGCGCTATTCGATTGCCTTGCCGATGGCAACCAGGTCCAGCTTGGCCCGGCGCACTTTTGGAAACAGTTCGCCCTCTTCTTCCTGGACGTGGTGCTCAATCTGTTCCGACAGTACCTTGACGATAGCGTCATACATATCATCGCCTGGATCGAGCGCCAGTAGCTGCATGATCAATTTCTTTGCCGCAGCATGTTCGACCAGCGCTTCGTCCACCAGGTCTTCGGCGTCCTCCGCGGTGGCGTACACGGCCGGGTAAAACAATTCCTCTTCAACCGTGGCATGCCGGATCAAGGCCGCGCAGATCTGCGTGGCCAGCTGCTGCTTGGCCGTGTGTGCGCGCTCGCCCAGCCCTTCATACTGTTCGAACATGGCTTTGACTTCCTGATGGTCCCGCGTGAGCAAGGTGATCGCGTCCAGTTCGCCGCCCTGCTGCGGGGCGGCCTTGGCAGTTTTGCTTGACGTATGTGCTTGATTTCGCATGGCATTCTCCTGACAGGTGGAGACGTAGTGTGGCGCCGGCCGGACGAACCTTCCGTTCGCTATTTCACACGTCGTCGCCAAAACAGATGCCCAGCTCGCGCGCGGTCATGATGGTGTCGCTGTCGGCCGGCACCAGTTTGCTGTGGCCGGCCACGTCCGCCAGCGGCACCAGTTCGATCGTCGAATAGCCCAGCGACACCATCACGCCGGAGTGTCCCAAGGCCAGCGCGCGCACCGCTGCCGCGCCGAAGCGCGAGGCCCATACCCGGTCGATGGCCGACGGGCTGCCGCCGCGCAGCAAGTGGCCAAGCACCACCGAGCGGCAGTCCTTGCCGGTCCGCTGCGCCAACATGGCTTCGAGGCGGGACCCGATGCCGCCCAGCCGCTCGGCATGGCCGCCCGCAGCCGGCGCCGCCAGCGCGTGCTGCCCGTCCCTGGGCTGCGCGCCTTCGGCCACCACCACGATCGCATCGTGGCGGCCAGCCCGTTCGCGGGCCAGGATGGCGCCAGCCACCAGCGCGATATCGAAAGGAATTTCAGGAATCAGGATCGCGTGCGCGCCGCCGGCCACGCCCGCATGCAGCGCGATCCAGCCCGCGTAACGGCCCATCACTTCGACCACGATCACGCGGTGATGGCTGTGCGCGGTGCTGTGCAAACGGTCGATGCAGTCGGTGGCAAAGCCGACCGCCGAGTCGAAGCCGAAGGTGGCGAAGGTGTGGTCGAGATCATTGTCGATGGTCTTGGGCACGCCGATCACGCGCAAGCCCTTTTGCTGCAGGCAATGGGCAATGACCATCGAACTGTCGCCCCCGACCATGACCAGCGCCTCGAAGCCGTGGCTGCGGCACAGCGCGACCAGCTCGTCGGTCCGGTCCGCTTCGCCCATGCTGCCGTCGGCCGCGCGCACTGGGAAGTGCATCGGGTTGCTGCGATTGCTGCTGCCGAGAATGGTGCCGCCCAGGTGGGCGATGCCGCGCACCGTTTCCGGCAGCAGCCGGAACACGCCTTCGCCGTCGACCTGGTCCGGCGCCAGCAAGCCATTGAAGCCGTCGCGGATGCCGTAGCATTCCCAGCCGATCCGCTCGGCCGACAACACGGTCGCGCGGATGACCGCGTTCAGTCCGGGCGCGTCGCCGCCGCCGGTCAGGATGGCGATACGGGTCATGGGCAAGTCTCCTGTCGGTTAGGTTTCTCGATGCCATCATACGCGCCGGCGCCGCTCATCCTGCATTCCGACCGTTCATCACGCAATCGCACCACTCGTTTTTGATCAGTGGCCCAGCGCGCGGCGCGCCGCTACGCTGGCCCCATTCATTAAAAACGGAGACGGCGCCCCATGTTATCGATCAAACACCTGAACAAGACGTATGCCAACGGCGTGCACGCCACCAACGACGTCAGCCTGGAGATCCCGGCCGGCCTGTTCGGCTTGCTCGGCCCCAACGGCGCCGGCAAGTCCTCCCTGATGCGCACCATTGCCACCTTGCAGGAGCCGGACAGCGGCACCATCCATTTCAACGGCCTTGACGTGCTCAAGGACAAGGCAGGTTTGCGCCGTCAGTTGGGCTACCTGCCGCAAGACTTCGGGGTCTACCCGAAAGTGAGCGCGCTCGAATTGCTGAATCACTTCGCCGTGCTCAAGGGCCTGACCCACAAGGGCGAGCGCAAGGAGATGGTGGAAGGCTTGCTGCACCAGACCAATCTGTGGGATGCGCGCAAACGCGCCGTGGCCAGCTATTCGGGCGGCATGCGCCAGCGTTTTGGCATCGCCCAGGCGCTGCTGGGTGCGCCCACACTGGTGATCGTTGACGAGCCGACCGCCGGCCTCGACCCGGACGAACGCAACCGCTTCCTGAACCTGCTGGCCCGCATCGGCGAAAAGGTGGTGGTGATCCTGTCGACCCACATCGTGGAAGACGTCACCGACCTGTGCCCGAACATGGCCATGATCGGCCAGGGCAAGGTGCTGGTCCAGGGCAAGCCGCAGGCGGCCATCGAACAGCTGCACAAGCAGGTCTGGCGGCGTGCCGTCAGCGATGCCGAACTGCCGCTGTACCAGCAGCGCTTTACCGTGCTGGCAACGCGCCTGGTGTCGGGCGTATCGCAAATCAATGTGTTCGCGCCCACCCAGCCGGACGACGGCTTCGTGCAGGTCGAACCCAGCCTGGAAGACGTCTACTTCCTGCAACTGCGCCGCGCGTAAGGAGACGACCATGTGGCAAGAATTCTTCAAGTTCGACCTGCGTTACCAGTTGCGCCAGCCCTTGCTGTGGCTGACCACGGCTGCGCTGATGCTGATGGCGTTCATGAGCTCCAGCAACGACGCGTTCCGCATTGGCGGCGCGATCGGCAACATCCACATGAACGCGCCGGTGGTGATCGCCAATCAGCTGAGCGTGTTTTCCATCATCGCCATGTTCCTGGTGACCGTGTTTATCGCTGGCACGGTGCTGCGCGACAATGAAGTGGGCATCGCCGACATCCTGTTCGCCACGCCTATGCGCAAGACCGACTACCTGCTCGGACGCTTCCTGGCTGGCTTTGCCGTCTGCCTGACGCTGTTCGCGCTGATCACGCTGGCCATGATGGCCGGCTCCTCGATGCCGTCAATCGACCCCGAGCGCGTGGGGCCATTCGCGTTCCACCCCTATCTGTGGAGCTTTTGCGTGTTCGTGCTGCCCAACTTGCTATTCATCGCTTCGCTGCTGATGCTGCTGGCCGCCACCACCCGCTCGATGATCCTGGTGTACGTAGCCGTACTGGCGTTCCTGGTGCTGTGGGCCATTGCCGGCACCTGGCGCGAAGGCGCGCAATCGGTGGCGGTGTTGCTCGATCCGTTCGGCGTGCGCGCGCTGGCCCAGATGACGCGCTATTTTTCGGCGGCCCAGTCAAACAGCGACGTGCCTGTCTTGTCCGGCCTGCTGCTGCTGAACCGCGTGATCTGGAGCACCCTGGCGCTGCTGATGTTCGGCGCCACGGTGCTGTTGTTCAAGCCGCAGCGCGCCGGCAGCGCGCGCCGCTGGTTCGGCAAGGCCAGGCTGGCGCTGGTGCCTGCCGGCGCGCGCCCATCGCACGCGCCGCGCCGCATCGCCCCCACCTTCGGCGCCGCGACCAGCGTCAAGCAATGCTGGGCCATGCTCTGTTTCGACACCCGCGGCGTGATACGCAGCCTGCCGTTCCTGGTCATGCTGATCCTGGCGCTGGCCAATTTCTGCGCCAACTACACCATCGACGGCTTGCGCTTTGACAGCACGCCCTACCCGCTGACCCGCTTGATGCTGGAAGAGCTAAGCGGCGGCATCAATTCGATGCTGGTCATCATTCTCGTGTTCTATAGCGGCGAACTGATTTTCCGCGAACGCCAGGTCAAGATTGCCGAGGTGGCCGACGCGATGCCGGTGCCGAACTGGATGCCACTGGTGGCCAAGGCCGGTGCGCTAATCGCCGTCATCTTCACCTTCCTGGGCGCCGGCGTGGTGCTGTGCATCGTCATCCAGCTGGTCAAGGGCGGCGCGCCGGTCGACGCGATGTTGTACTTGCAGGGCACGCTGATCAATGCGACCTACTTCATCCTGATGGCGCTGGCCATGCTGGCGCTGCAAACCATCACCAACAACAAATACCTGGGTTATCTGCTGGCAATCGGCTTGTTCATGTCCAATACCGTGCTGCAGAGCCTGAACATCAACCATCGGCTGGCAAGCTTCGCCTCCCTGCCCCCGTTGACCTATTCCGACCTGAACGGCTATGGCCATTTCCTGACCGGCTGGAGCTGGTTTGCGCTGTACTGGAGCCTGGTCACGGCGGTGCTGCTGATGGTGGCCCAGCTGTTCTGGGTGCGTGGCGTGGCGCACGGCTGGCGCCGCGCCATGCAGCGCCTGAACGGCATGACGGCACTGACGTTGCTGCTGTGCTTGTCGGCCTGCGGCGCGACCGGCGCCTGGATCTACTACAACACCAACGTGCTCAACCGCTACCAGTCCAACGCGGCGGCGCTGGACGCGCAGGCCGACTACGAAAAACTGTACCGCCAATACCTGGGCCAGCCCAATCCGAGCGTCACCAGCGTGCGCGCCGACGTGGACATCTTTCCGCACGAGCGGCGCGTCGCCATCCGCGGCCAATACATTCTGACCAACAAGACCGCTGTTGCGCTCGATACCTTGCGCTTCCAGAACGACCTGAATGCCCGCACCGAATTGCGCAATTTGCCGCCGCACAAAGTCACGCTGGACGACCAGCGCCTGGGCTTCAAGATCATCAAGCTGGACCAGGCTATCGCGCCGGGCGCCAGCATGACGCTCAAGTTTGCCGTCAGCGTCGTCAACCGCGGCTTTACCAACAGCGGCGCGCCCGATAACGTCAACCATAACGGCACCGTATTCGCCTCGGAAAACTTTTTCCCCAAGCTGGGCTATGTACAGGCAGCGGAAATCGACGACCGCGCCGAACGCAAGGCGCGCGGCCTGGGCGAGCCGCGCCGCATGTACAAGCTGGAAGACCAGAGCGCGCGCTACAGCAACTTCTGGAAGGCGTTCGGCTTTGACGCCGACCTGATTGACTTTGAAACAACGGTCTCGACCAGCGCCGACCAGCGCCCGTTCGCGCCGGGCCGCCTGGTCAGGCACTGGGAAAAGGACGGCCGCAACTACGCGCAGTTCAAGGTTGACACCAAGATCCTGCCGTTTTTCTCTTACCAGTCCGGCACATGGGAAATCAAAAGCGCCGCCTGGAATGGCGTGCCGATCGAAGTCTATTACGACAAAAAGCACGCCTACAATCTGGACAGCATGCTCAAGGGAACCCAGCGCGCGCTGAGCTATTACACGGAAAACTTTGGTCCCTATCCGTACCAGCAAGTGCGCATCCTGGAAATCCCGCTGTATCGGACCTATGCGCGCAGCTTCCCGAACACGATCCCGTTTTCGGAGTCGCTCGGTTTCATCAACGACATGCGCGATCCGAAAGGGGTGGACCACGTGTTCTACGTCACGGCGCATGAAATTGCACACCAGTGGTGGGGCGACCAGCTCATCCCGGCCAATGTGCAAGGCAGCGGCATGCTGGCCGAGTCGCTGGCCGAATACTCGGCGCTGATGACGGTGGAGAAGGAATTCGGCGCCGAGAAAACGCGCCACATCCTGCGCTACGACCTCGACCAATACCTGGCGGGGCGGGGCAAGGAACTGATCGAAGAGCAGCCCTTGAACCGCACCGAGAACCAGGTGTATATCCAGTACCGCAAGGGCAGCCTGATTTTCTATCGGCTGCGTGAAGAGATCGGCGAAGCCGCCGTGAACCGCGCCTTGAAGCGCTTCCTGGAAGCCTACCGCTACCAGACGGCGCCCTATCCGACCACGGACAAGCTGATTGCGTTCATCCGCGCCGAAACGCCGCCCGAGAAACAGGAGTTGATCACCGACATGTTCGAGCGCATCGTGTTCTACGACAACCGCATGGCGGAAGCGAGCGCGAAGCAGCGTGCCGATGGGCAGTGGGATGTGACGATGTCGGTGCGGCTGGCCAAGACCCAGGCTGACGGCAAAGGCAAGGAAACGGCGCGCGTCTACGACGAGCCGGTCGACATCGCCGTGTTGGGGCGTGACGGCAAGGTCCTGGCGCGCGAAAAGCGCACCCTGCCCGCTGGCGCATCGAGGCTGACGATCACGGTCAAGGATCAGCCGTACGAGGCTGGTGTCGACCCGTACAACCTGCTGATCGACCGCGTGGCGAGCGACAACCGCAAGCTGATCACGTTGTACTAAAAAGCCACAATTTCGGGGTCCGAAGTTTATAGGCCATTCAGCTGCTTGAACTGGGCGGTGCGCCGGCGCGACATGGGAATCTTCAGGTCGTCCTTGAGCGTGAGCATCATGCCACCCGCCGCCGACGGCGCGATATCGATCACGAAGTCGAGGTTGACGATCTGGCGCCGGCTCACGCGCAGGAAGCGCTCCGGGTCGAGCTTGGCTTCGAGCTGGTTGAGCGATCGCAGCAGCAGCGGCCGGTTGTGGTCGAAATACACGCGCGTGTAGTTGCCTTCCGATTCGAACAGCACGATCTGCTCCATGGCCACGAACCAGCAACGCTCACCATCCTTGATGAAGACCTTACCGTCCGGCGCGCTCTGGCTTGGTTGCGCTTTCGCGCCTTTCTGAAATTTGGCCAGTGCCGCCGCCAGCCGCGGCGCCTCGATCGGCTTGAGCAGGTAGTCGAGCGCGCTGACGTCGAAGGCGCGGATCGCATACTGGTCGAACGCGGTCGTGAAGATGACCGCCGGCGCCGCGTCGAGCGCGCCCAGCAAGTCGAAGCCGCTGCCGCCCGGCATTTGCACGTCCAGAAAGACCAATTCCGGTGCCATTTCCTCGATCGCCTGCCGGCCTTCCAGCGCGTTGGCCGCTTCGCCGATGATCTGTACCTGCGGATGCGCCGCCAGCAAGCGCCGCATTTCAGCGCGCGCCAGGCGCTCGTCGTCGATGATCAGCACTCTCATGCGCCCACCTGCGGCAAGACGATGCTGGCTACGACCGAGTCATTCAGCTCGGTCAGGGTGCAGCTCGCCCGCGGCCCGAACAGCAAGTCCAGCCGCTTGCTGGCATTGGCCAGCCCCAGCCGGGTCGAGGCGCTGGCATCGGTCAGCACGCCTTGATTGGCCACGCTGAGGCGCACCAACGCGCCGTCGCGCCGCGCGCGAATCGTGATCCGGCATGGACCGGCGCTGCGCTCGACGCCGTGCTTGACGGCGTTTTCTACCAGCGTTTGCAAGATCATCGGCGGCATCGCCACCTCGTCTAGCCCGGGCTCGATTTCCAGCGTCAGCTGCAAGCGCTCGTCAAAGCGCAGCTTTTCCATGCCGAGATAGGCGTCCACTGCGGCCAGTTCATCGGCCAGCCGCACGGTGCTGGCCCGGCCCGCCTGCAGCGTATGGCGCATCATGCCGGCCAGTTGGCTGACGGCGCGCGCGGCCGCGTCCGCGTCCTGGTAGATCAGCGCGCGGATGCTGTTGAGACTATTGAAGAAAAAATGCGGATTGATCTGCGCTTGCAAGGCGCGCAGCTCGGCGTCCTTGATGTTGACTTCGAGTTCCAGTTTTTCCAGCTCGAAGCGCAGCGCGCGGCGGCGCGACAGCACCATCGCATAGCACAAGGTCCATACCAGGAAGGCGCCGAACCACAGGAAGAACAGCATCAGCAAGATGATTGGCAGCCCCTCCTCGCGCAGCACGTCGCCGCGCCGAAACACCAGGTCGGACAGCACCAGGAAGCCCACTTGCAGCACCGACAGCAGCGCCAGCGCGGCCAGGATGCCTTGGAACGGAAACGCCCGGTTGCGGTCCAGCCAGCCCCGGCTCGACAAGAACTGGTGCCATCCGTGCGACAGCATCAGGCCGGAGATCATGCAGGCGGTCTTGGCCACGGCGAAGCGCACCACGCCTTCGGTGTCGCCCTGGGACGAGGACATCACGGCCACGACCGACAGGCTGCCCCAGCCCGCCAGTTGGCACAGCCAATAGTCGCGGCGCCTGGCGCTCGCACTTTGTATATTATTCATGGCAACATTATGGCAAACATTGTTGCCAATCGGCTGCAAAAATCAAGGCACTTCTGGAACGGTTTTCGCGCTGCCGGACTGCGCCACTCCCAGCGCCACCACGATCAGCGCGCTCGCAACGGCAAAGGTGAGCCGCATGCCGGCCGCAATCGCCATGGGTGCTGCGGTCATGATGTCGTTGCTGGCCGTACCGAGCGCAAACACGGTGCCCATGACGGAAGCGCCAGTGACCAGGCCGAGATTGCGCGACAGCGTGAGCAAGCCTGCCACCACGCCGCGCTGGTCGGCGCTGATATTGGCCATGACAAAGCTGTTGTTGGCGGCCTGGAACACGGCGTAGCCGATGGTGATGACGATCATCGGGACGATGTAAGCAGCCAGCCCGAAGTTCAGCGGCGCCAGGGCAAGTGCACCTGCCGCGGCGACCATGATGGTCAGACCTGCGTTGGTGGCGCGGCGCGCACCCCAGCGGTCGGCCAGGCGCCCGGCCGGCACGCCGGACAGCGCCGCGGTCAGCGGCCCGACCGACAGCACCAGTCCCACCATGGCCGCTTTCAGGCCAAAGCCGCGCGCCAGATAGAACGGGCCCACCACCAGCGTGGCCATCATCACGGTTGTGACCAGCGCGGTCATGGCCAGGCTGGCGCTAAACGCGCGGTCGTGAAACAGCGCCAGCCGGATCAACGGCGCTGCGGCGCGTTGCTGCACGCGCCAGAACAACCAGCCGCCGGCGCAGGAGACGATCAGCAGCCCCAGGTTAAGCGGGCGCGCCGTCGTCATGGCCAGCGCGTACGTGCCTAGCGTCAGCGCCAGCAGCAGCGTGCCGGCACGGTCGAAGCTGACCCGCGCCGGCGGACGGTCAGCCGGCAAAAAGCGCCGCGCGAGGGCAAACGCCAGCACCCCCAGCGGCAGGTTGATCAGAAAGATCGCCCGCCATCCCAGGTTGGCGATCAGCAAACCGCCCAGCGATGGCCCAAGTGCGGTGCCGATGGCCGACATGGTGCCCAGCAGCCCCATGGCACTGCCGGTGCGCGCCTTGGGCACTGTCTCGGCGACAAACGCCATGGTCAAGGCCATCATGACAGCCGCCCCCAGGCCCTGAACGGCGCGCGCGGCTATCAGCAGCGGCAGCGACGGCGCCAGGCCGCACAGCAGCGAGGCGGTCGTGAACAACGCGATCCCGCCCAGCATCAAGCGGCGGCGCCCGGTCAGGTCGCCCAGCCGGCCGACGCTGACGATCAGCGTTGTGATCGCCAGCAGATAGGCCAGCACCACCCACTGCACATGCGGGAACGGCGCGTCGAACGCCTGTGCCAGCGTTGGCAGGGCGACGTTGGCGATGCTGGTGCCCAGCGATGACAGCAGCATCGACAGGGACAGGCTGGCGAGCGACCAGCGGATGGCGTGATTGGGTTTCATGGGTTGATGATGCGGCTATCCGAAACTTGGCGCAAGACGCTCTACTTGCATTGTATTCGTGCGTCTGACGCTATTGATGTAATATCAACATATGACGACTCCCGACTTCAACTTGCTGCTCACGCTGGACGCGGTGCTGGCCGAAGGCAGCGTGGCGCGCGCCGCCCGCCGCTTGCGCCTCAGCCCTTCGGCCATGAGCCGGGCGCTGGCGCGCTTGCGCGAAACTACCGGCGACCCGTTGCTGGTGCGCGCCGGACGCGGCCTGGTGCCGACGCCGCGCGCGCTGGAACTGCGCGCCTATGTCAGCGAGCTGGTGCAACAGGCGCAGGCGGTGCTGCGTCCGGCCGAACAGCTCGACCTGGCCAGGCTGACCCGCACTTTCACGCTGCGTACGCGCGAGGGCTTTGTTGAAAACTTCGGCGCCGCATTGATCGCGCGCGTGCAGTCCGAAGCGCCGGGCGTGCGGCTGCACTTCGTACAGAAGACCAACAAGGAAAGCGCGCTGCTGCGCGATGGCTCGGTCGACCTGGAAACGGGCGTGGTCGGCCAGGACACCGGGCCCGAGGTGCGCAGCCGCATCCTGTTCGACGACCGTTTCGTCGGCGTGGTGCGGGCCGGGCATGCGCTGTCAAAAGGCCGGATCACGCCGCAGCGCTACGCCAGGTACGGCCATGTCAGCGTGTCGCGGCGCGGCCTGGACAAGGGGGCGATTGACGCCGCGCTCATGCCTTTGGCACGCGACATCGTCACTGCGGTCGACACGTTTTCGGGCGCGCTGGCCTTGGCTGGCGCGTCGGACCTGGTCGCCAGCGTGCCGGAACGACAAACAGGCAGGCTGCGCTCGGGCATGTTCACCTTTGCACTGCCGTTCGCCGCGCCGCAGATCAACGTGTCGATGCTGTGGCATCCGCGCCTGGATGGCGATCAGGCGCACCGCTGGCTGCGCGACGTGGTGCTTGACCTGTGCGGGGAGCCATCGTGATCGCGCCATTGCAAGCGAGTGACAGGGCGGAACTGAACGCCTTGCTCGCCTCGCATAGCTACAGTTCGATGTACTTGCGCGCCGGCTTGCACTGCCCTGGCGATCGCAGCAACTTTGCGGTCGCGCGCCATCAAGGGCGCATCGTGGCTGTTGCCGCGCACGCGGCCAGCGGCATGATGCTGCTTCAGGCGCCGGTAGATGCTGGCGCGCTGACCATCGCGGTGTTGGGCAGAACCGGGCGCAGGCTGGCCGGCTTTCTCGGCCCCATGGACCAGGTTCAGGCGGCGCGCAGCGCCATGGGCCTAGCCGACGCCGATTTACGCAAGAATACACACGAGGATTTGTTTGCGCTGACGCTGTCCGCGCTGCGCATGCCGGACGCGCTGGCCGCTGGCAAAGTGCGTTGCCGCGTGGCCGTGCAGGCTGACTTTGATCAATTGCTGGCCTGGCGCGTGGCTTTTCGCGCAGCGGCGCTCAATGATGCGCCGGGCGCGCAGCTGATCGACACCAGCCGCGCCGACGTAGCTGCCCTACTGCCCGCAGGCAGCCTGTTCATGCTCGAATCGGATACGCCGCTGGCGTGTTGCTCGTTCAACGCGCGCTTGCCCGACATGGTCCAGATCGGCAATGTGTGGACGCCGCCTGCGCTGCGCGGCCAAGGTCATGGACGTTCGGTGGTGGCCGGCGCGCTGGCCATTGCCGCCGCCAACGGCGTGACGTCGGCCGTGCTGTCAACCGGGCGTCACAACGTCGCGGCGCTGGCGGCCTATCGCGGCATCGGCTTTGAGCTCGTGGGCGACTATGCCACTGTCACCTTGGCCAATTGAAAAGGGCCGGCATCGCTGCCGGCCCGTCGCTAGCTAATGCCGCTTAGAAGCAGCAGGACAGCATCTTGATGCAGCATTCGATGCTGGCGCAGCAATCGGCGTTGGACGCCAGTGCGGCAGCGGACGCGCCCAGCAAGGTGACGCCGGCGGCGATTTTGACGTAGATGGTTTTCATGGTAACTCCGTAGTTGATTGAAAAGGTGAAAGGCGGGGCCAGCCTCTCTTCAATCTGGCGGTGTCCACAGTTCTTCATAGGTTGCCGGCAATGGGCGCGCAATGGCGGGGGCATAGTCCTGGGCGGTGCGCGTCACGCGCACGCTGGCGACATCTGCCGTGGCAATGGCCGCGCCAGCCGGCACGCAACCCATTTGACTGCACTGGATGATGCCGCACTCGTCGTCGCCGCAGCAGCTCTGCGACGGCGCGGCCGCAGCGTAGCCGCTAAACGCGAGCGTGAGGACTAGCAGCATGTGCAGAAGGAATTTCATGTGGCCATTGTATGCCAAACAGGTGCGCGGCTGATCAACTCAAGAATACGATACGTTTTTCCATGATTTGAATCAATTTCAGTATCATGTCACGCGATGCGGCAAGCCTGGTCGAAGTCCAGCCGTGGCAGGCGCGGATGCACTTTGGCGGCGTCGCCGTAGCCGAGATTGCAGATAAAGTTGGCCTTGAAGCTGGTGCCGGCAAAGAAGGCGGCATTGAGCAGTTCGGCGTTGAAGCCGGACATGGGGCCGCAGTCCAGGCCCACGGCGCGCGCAGCCATCATCAAATAGGCGCCCTGCAGCGAGGAATTGCGAAACGCGGTCTCTTCGATCTTCGCCTCATTGCCCACGAACCAGGAGCGCGCATCGGTATGCGGGAACAGGACCGGCAGCTGCGCGTAGAAGCGCAGGTCCATCGCCACGATCGCGGTCACCGGTGCGCTGCGCACCTTGGCCATATTCGAGGCGTCGACGCAGCCCACCAGCAGCTCCTTGGCAGCGGCCGACTTGACGAACACAATCCGGCCCGGCGAAGAATTGGCCGAGGTTGGACCCCATTTCATCAAGTCGTAAATGGCGCGCAGTTGCTCATCGCTGACCGGTTTGTCTTGCCACACGCTGTGGGTGCGGGCCTCGGTGAACAACTGGGCCAGGAGCGTCATTTCTCGGCGAATGCGCGTTCGACGACGAAGTCGCCAGGGGTGGTGGTGTTGCCTTCCTTGAAACCGCGCACTTCGAGGATGTGCTTCAGGTCGCGCAGCATTTCGGCGCTGCCGCAGATCATCACGCGGTCCACAGCCGGGTCGAACGCAGGCACGCCCAAGTCTTCGAACAGCTTGCCGCTTTCGATCAGCTCGGTCACGCGACCGGTGTTCTTGTACGCTTCGCGCGTCACGGTCGGGTAGTAGCGCAGCTTGCTGCTGACCAGGTCGCCCAGGAATTCGTGGTTCGGCAAGTGCTCTACCAGCAGGTCGTGGTAGGCCAGTTCGTCGATCTGGCGCACGCCATGCACCAGCACCAGCTGGTCGAACTTGTCGTAAATTTCAGGATCGCGCACGATGCTCATGAACGGCGCCAGGCCAGTGCCGGTCGAGAGCATGTACAGGCGGCGGCCCGGCAGCAGGTAGTCCGACAACAGCGTGCCGGTCGGCTTGCGCCCGACAATGATGGTGTCGCCAACCTTGATGTGCTGCAGGCGCGACGTCAGCGGCCCTTTTTCAACCTTGATGCTGAGGAATTCGAGGTGGTCTTCATAGTTGGCGCTGGCAATGCTGTAAGCACGCAGCAGCGGCTTGCCGTCGACCATCAGGCCGATCATCGTGAAGTGGCCATTGCTAAAACGCAGCGCCTGGCCGCGGGTGGTGGTGAATGAAAACAGTTTGTCGGTCCAGTGGTGGACGCTCAACACGGTCTCTTCGTTAAAGCTACTCATATTGTCCTAAGTCGGCTATTAATAATTGGTGCAGCAGGCGATATTGTTACATGAACCAGATTTGGCTGCTGCGCTTGCTATTATATGCGGCAACCAACTTTCGAAGACTAGCCATGCATTCTCCTCCCACGGCGCTGGTGCTGTACGCCCATTCGCGGCCCCATCTGTCGCGCGTCAACCGCCAGCTTGCTGAAGCGGCCCGCGCGCTCGAGCGCGTCACAGTCCACGACCTGTACCAGGTCTATCCTGACTTCTATATCGACGTGGCCGCCGAGCAAGCCCGGGTGGCCGCGGCCGACGTCATCGTCTTGCTGCACCCGATACAGTGGTACAGCATGCCGGCCCTGCTCAAGGAATGGCTGGACGTGGTGCTGCTGCCGGGCTGGGCGTATGGTGAAGGTGGCAACGCGCTGGCCGGCAAAACGTTTTGGCTGGTGGCCACCACCGGCAGCCCGGCCGAGGCATATGCGGTCGATGGCGCCCATCAGGAGCTGTTCGACGCCTTCTTGCCACCGTTTCGCCAGACTGCCGCCCTGTGCGGCATGCGCTGGGAGCCGCCGCTGATACTGCACGGTGCACACCAGGTCGATGCCAGCGCGGTCGACGCCCACCGCGATGCCTTCGTGGCGCGCTTGACCACCCTCCTTCAGCCAGGCACCCATGGAACATAGCTTGTTGGCAAACGCACTGGTCTACCTGGCCGCTGCCGTCATCATCGTCCCGCTGGCCAAGCGCTTCGGACTGGGCGCCGTGCTCGGCTACCTGATGGCCGGCATCGCCATCGGCCCGTGGGGCTTGCGCCTGATCGGCGAAGTCGAGGACATCCTGCATTTTTCAGAATTCGGCGTGGTGCTGCTGCTGTTCCTGATTGGCCTGGAGCTGGAACCACGCCGCCTTTGGGCCATGCGCAAGCCGATCTTCGGCAGCGGCACGGCCCAGGTGCTGGGCGTGGCTGCAGCGCTGGCGCTGGCCGCGATGCTGGCTGGCGTCGACTGGAAGGTGGCGCTGATTGCCGCGCTGGGGCTGTCGCTGTCATCGACCGCGATCGCCATCGCCACGCTCGATGAACGCAATCTGAAAGGCACGCCGACCGGCACGCTGTCGTTTGCGATCCTGCTGTTCCAGGATATCGCCGCCATTCCGATGATCGCCGTGGTGCCGCTGCTGGGCGTGGCAATGGCCAGCGAGGGCGACGGCGGCTGGATCAAGGCGCTCAAGGTGGGTGCAGTGATAGCCGCGATCATTCTCAGCGGACGATACCTGGTGCGCCCTGCCCTGCGCGCCATCGCCAAGACCGGGCTGCGCGAGATTTTCACCGCCTTTGCGCTGCTGCTGGTGATCGCCATTGCGCTCTTGATGCAATCGGTCGGCATGTCGATGGCGCTGGGCGCTTTCATGGCCGGCGTGCTGCTGGCCGACTCCGAATACCGGCACGCGCTGGAAACCGACCTGGAGCCATTCAAGGGCTTGCTGCTGGGTCTGTTTTTCATTGCGGTCGGGATGTCGGTCGACTTTGGCGTGCTGCTGGCGCAGCCTTGGCTGATACTGGGCCTGGTGGCAGCTTTCCTGTCGATCAAGATCGGCGTGTTGTACCTGCTGGCGCGTCGATTCGACGTGCCGGCCAGCCAGCGCGCGCTGTTTGCTTTTCTGCTGGCGCAAGGCGGCGAATTCGCGTTCGTCGTGTTCGGCGCGGCCCAGGCCGCGCACGTGTTCACCGACCACGTGGCGGCCATCCTGATCGTGACGGTGGCGTTGTCGATGGTGTGCACGCCGCTGCTGCTGATCGTGCATGACCGCTTCATCGCGCCGCGCTACCGGGTCGACAAGGTGCGCCAGCCTGACGACATCGACGCCAACGAGGACCACGTGATCATTGCCGGCTTCGGGCGCTTCGGCCAGATCGTTGGACGCTTGCTGACGGTTAACCAGATCAAGCTGACGGTACTGGACCATGATCCGGACCAGATTGAGCTGCTGCGCAAATTCGGCTCGAAGGTGTTTTACGGCGACGCCACCCGGATCGACCTGCTGCACGCAGCCGGCGCCGCCCATGCGCGCGCGCTGGTGGTGGCAATCGACGATATCGACGACAGCCTCAAGCTGGTGGACGCGGTGCGGCATGCGTTTCCCGCCTTGCCGATCATGGCGCGGGCGCGCAACGTGACCCACTACTACGATCTGATGGACCGCGGCGTGACCATCATCGAGCGGGAAACGTTCGAATCGGCGCTGATGCTGGGCCGCCAGGTGCTGCAGCAATTGGGCTTTGGCGCCTACCGCGCGCGCCAGGCGGCGCAGAAATTCCGGGCCATGAACCTGAAGGGGCTGGCCCAGATCTACCCGTTCTACAAGGACCAGGAACAGCTGGTGTCAGCCGCCAAGCAGGCGCGCGACGAACTGGAAAGCATGTTCGCCGCCGACGCCGAGGCGCTCGAGGCCGAACGCCAGCAGCATTGGGACTAACTACGGCTCAGGATAGCAGGTGCTTTTGCATGAACACACTGAGCGGGTCGTTGGTGTAGTCGCCGTACGGTCCCCGGCGCTCATAGCCGGCTGCCGCGTAGAAGGCCAGCGCCTCAGGTTGGTACGGTCCGGTTTCGAGCCTGAGCAAGGTGCATTCGGCGTCCATAGCCCGTGACTCCAGCTGGGTCAGCAGTTTCCTGGCGACGCCTTGCCCGCGACCGTTCGGACGGATATACAGGCGTTTGATCTCGCCAAATTCGGGGGTCACGACAATCGCTCCGCAGCCGATTGCCTGGCCTGTGTTGTCGCGCGCGACGGCAAACAAGACATTGGCTTGTTTCAATGACTCCAGGTCCAGCGCGTGCCTGCTTTCTGGCGGATACAGGCTGTCCTGGTACGCGTCCAGCTCGGCAATGAGGGCGATCACGTCAGACTGATCCGGCGATTCGAAGTTGATAATCATGGCTGCAGATGGCTCCTGGTGGGTTTGAAGGCGGGCGTCGCCAGCGCGACAAGATAGTGGGCGGCTGTTGGCGCCGGGTTGAAATAGACGAAGGGTTGATCCAACTGCATGGCAAGACAATCACCGGCCTTGAGGCACCAATGCTGGTCGCCGACACTGATTTCCATGACGCCGTCCAGCATCCAGATCTGTTGATTGAGGTCCGCATTGCGCGCGACGGCATCGTAGACAACCCGTTGGCCGGGCGGGAAAGTCACCTCGACCAGCTGAATTGACGACGGCGCAGCCGGCGAGAGGATGCGCCGCACGTAGCCTGACGCCGGGTCGGTCCACACGAGTTGGTCGCCTACGCGCGACACCGGGGGCGGTGCGGCGGCCGGCGCCATGCTGTCTTCGAATAGCGAGGAAAGGGAGACGCCAAGGGCGGCAGCGAGTTTGTCGAGGACGGTGGCCGATGCGCTGCTCTGGCCGCGTTCGATCAACGAGATGTTGGATCGGCTCACACCGCTCAGCGTCGCCAATGCGTCCAGCGACAGTTTTTGTGCCTCGCGCAACGCGCTGACACGGAGGGCGATGATTTTATTGATGTCCATGCATGCATTATACTGGATATTGCCATCCAGTATACTGCCGTCAGCACTTTCCGGTTACAGGTCGAGGTGGCCGTGCTTGCCGTCTTCCGGCTTGCCACCGGTCAGCACTTTGAACAGCTCCACCATCGCGTTGACTTTGGCATCCCAGTATTCGGCCGTCTGCGAGCGTACGCACACCAGCATGGCGTGCAGATCGTCCGGCCCGTCCGGGAACCAGGCTTGCGCCTCCGTGTTCCACAAGCCCTTGATGCGGGCGCGGTCGACCACCCGCTCGGCCTGACCGTTGACCGAGACGTAGATACTGCGCTCCGGATCGACAAAGCTCAGGTTGACCTGCGGATGGGCCGCGATCTGCTCCCATAGCGGCGACACGGTGGACGTGAAGAACCATAGATTGCCCTCGGGGTCCGTGTGCTGGTTGGTCATGGGGCAGCTCACGAGGTGGCCATGCTGGTCGATGGTGGTGAACATCGCGTAGCGGATGGCGGCGATGCGCGAGGTCAATTCCGCGACCTGGCTGGAGTGATCGTAGGCGGGCATGGGATTCCTTCGGTGCGTGGTTCAGGGACGCTCGATGCTAGCGCTGCGGGTACGGCGCCTCTGTGCGCGGACGAACTTACGTTGCAGAAATGGAAAATAAGGAACATAATACGAATCATTCTCATTCGCACTCAAAAGGCCCGCCATGTTCCAGCACCCCCGTCCGACCCACATCGCCGCCGCAGTGATGCTGCTGTTAAACGGCGCTGCCGCATTCGCCCAGGGCACACCCGAAACCACGCTGGAGGAAGTCAAGGTGATCGGCAAGGCCGAAGCGAGCTACGCCGTCAAGTCGACCCTGAGCGCGACCAGGACAGATACCCTGCTGCGCGATACGCCGCAAGCGATCACGGTCATCACCAAGGAACTGATGCGCGACCAGGCCATGCAAAGTATGGCTGACGTGATCCGCTACGTGCCCGGCATCGTCACCGCCCAGGGCGAAGGCAATCGCGATACGGCCGTGTTTCGCGGCAACAGCTCGACTGGCGACTTCTATGTCGACGGCATCCGCGACGACGTTCAGTATTACCGCGATTTCTACAATATTGACAGCGTTGAGGCGCTGAAGGGATCGAACGCAATGATCTTCGGGCGCGGCGGTTCGGGCGGCGTCATCAATCGCGTCTCGAAGCAGCCTGAATGGACACCGGTACGCGAGGCGTCGCTGACGCTCGGTTCGTGGAACAACCGGCGCGTGACGGCCGACGTCGGCCAGCCGATCAGCACCAACGTGGCATTGCGCGTCAACGCAATGGTGGAAGACTCGGATAGCTACCGCAATCACGTCAATGTGCAGCGCAAGGGCATCAACCCGACGCTGGCGATCCGCGCCGGCGCCAATACCAGTGTGGCGCTCGGCTTTGAGCACTTCAAGGATGAGCGCGTGGCCGACCGCGGCGTTTCCTCCTACCAGGGCCGGCCTGTGCGCACGTCGCCGGGCGCCTTCTTCGGCAATCCTGAGCTCAGCCTTGCCACCGCCCGCATGAACGCCGTGACCGCCTTCATCGAACACGACTTCGGCGCCGGCCTGACGCTGCGCAACCGCAGCCGCTTTGCCGACTATGACAAGTTCTATCAAAACGTGTTTGCCAGCACCGTCAGTGCCGATGGCGTCAACCTTAACCTGGGCGGCTACAACAATGCCACCCAGCGCACCAACCTGTTCAACCAGACCGACCTGAATTACCTGTTGGACGCGGGCGGATTCAGGCACAAGCTGCTGGCCGGCATCGAACTGGGCCGCCAGGAAACCGATAACCTGCGCAATACCGGCTACTTCAACAACGCCACCAGCACCAGCGTGCCGATTGCCAATCCGGTATATAGCGGCGTGGTCACTTTCCGCCCTGCTGCCAGCGACGCCAGCAACCACAGCGTTTCCAGCGTGGCGTCTGCCTACGTGCAGGACCAGCTGGAATTGTCGCCGCGCTGGCAGATCGTGGCCGGGGTGCGGATCGACCGCTTCAGCGTCGACTTCCACAATAACCGCGATGCCAGCGACATCAAGGTGACCGACTCGCCGCTGGCGCCACGCGTGGGCCTGGTGTTCAAGCCGGTCACCGCGATGTCGCTGTACGGCAGCTACAGCATCGCCTACGTGCCGCGTGCCGGCGACCAGCTGAGTTCACTAACGGCCAGCAACAAGACCTTCGAGCCCGAGCAATTCAAGAATCTCGAGCTGGGCTTCAAGTGGGACGTGCTGCCCAACCTGGCCGCTACTGCTGCCGTGTACAAGCTGAACCGCTCGAACGTGGCTGTGACCAGCAGTGCCACCACCACCGAACTGGTCGATGGCCAGCGCAGCAAGGGCGTCGAATTGGGGCTGGCAGGCAATATCACACCGGCCTGGAGCGTGATGGGCGGCTACGCCTATCAGGATGCGACCATCACCAAGGACTTGTCGGCCACGGTCAAGGCGGGCACGGTGCTGGCGCAGGTGCCGACCCATGCGCTGTCACTGTGGAATCGCCATGCATTCTCGCCGAACTGGGCCGTCGCGCTGGGCGTGGTGTATCGCGACAGCATTTACACGTCGACCTCGAACACGGTGACCTTGCCAGCGTTCACCCGCATTGACGGCGCGCTGTTCTACACCATCAGCAAGCAGTACAAGGTACAGGTGAACGTGGAAAACCTGTTCGACAAGCGCTATTACGCGTCGGCCAACAGCGACTCGAACATCACGCCTGGCTCGCCGCGCGCGCTGCGCATGACGCTGAACGCCAAGCTCTAAACACATCAGATCGTTTTTCGCTGCAAAGGTTCACTGTCGCACGTTGACGCTCCTCATCCGCGCTTCGCGGTGCGCGCTGATACTGAATGGACGGTGGTCTTTTCAGCGGAGGAAGTGTGACCAAACTAGTTGATGAGCAGGAAAATTTCCTCCGGGACCTCGGCTTGTTCACCCGTCAGCACCGGGCCGGACACTGGTCCGGCACGTTTTCGGCATTCCTCGAGCAAGTGCTGCCGGCGGCGCCCCAGCAAGTGGCGCGCAGCTCGCACCAGTACATCTGGGACATGATCCGCGCCACCTGCAGCAGTGATGAGGAAGGCCATTTCCGCTGCCGTTTGTTCGATGACGACCTGTTCGGCATCGACGATGGGATCGACCGCGTGATCGACTATTTCAAGGCCGCTGCCGCCGGCTCCGAAGTGGGACGGCGCTTGCTGTTGCTGCTCGGCCCACCGTCGGGCGGCAAGTCGACCATGGTGATCCTGCTCAAGCGCGGGCTGGAAGAATATAGCTACACCGACGAAGGCGCGCAGTACGCGATTGCCGGCTGCCCGGTGCACGAGTCGCCGCTGCACCTGGTGCCGCACACCATGCGGGCCAGCTGCCGCAATACCTACGGCATCGACATCAGCGGCGAAGTGTGCCCGCATTGCCGCGCGCGCTTGGAAGACCAGTTCGCGGGCGACTTCATGCAAATGCCGGTCGAGCGTTTCTTTGTGTCCGAATCGGGGCGCAGCGCAATCGGCACTTACGCGCCGCATGACCCCACCACCGCCGACCTGGCCGACCTGGTCGGCTCGGTCGACCTGTCCAAGGTGGCCCAGTATGGCGACGAAGGCGATCCGCGCGCATGGTCATGGTCGGGCGCGGTGTACGCGGCCAGCCGCGGCGTGCTGGAAATGATTGAGATCCTCAAGGTCAAGCGCGAATTCCTGTACCTGCTGCTCACGCTCACGCAAGAGAAGAACGTCAAGGTGTCGCGCTTTCCGCTGATCTATCTGGATGAAACCATTCTCGCGCACACCAACCTGGCCGAGTTTCGCAAGTTCCTGCAAGAGAGCGAAAACGAAGCGCTGCTGGATCGCATGGTGATCATCCAGGTGCCCTACACGCTCAGTTACCGCGAGGAAGCGCGCATCTACCAAAAGCTCATTTCCTCGGCCGCGCCGGCGTTTCGCGACGTCCACCTGGACCCGCACGTGCTGCACGCGGCGGCCGTGTTTGCCATCCTCAGCCGCATCCAGGAGGTTGACGACAAGGAAGTCGAGCTGATCAAGAAGGTGCGCATCCACGCCGGCGAAGAAGTCGACGGCGTCAACCGCGCCGACGCGCGCCGCATCAAGGACAAGGAAAAGGCGCCGGACGAAGGCTTGGCCGGCGTGTCGCCGCGCTTCGTCATCAATGCGCTGTCGAACGCCATCATCCAGTCCAACCGCAAGAGCCTGTCGACGATGGACGTGCTGCTGGCGCTCAAGGACGGCATCGAGAACGATGCCCGCATCGATCCCAAGAAAAAGCGCCGCTGGGTCGACTACCTGGTGCTCACGCGCAAGGATTTTTACAACCGCTGGGTCAAGGAAGACGTGCACAAGGCGCTATTCGTGTCGTTCGAGCAGGAAGCGCAGGACTTGCTCAACAAGTACCTGGACGAGGTCGAGGCGATGCTCGACAACCGCCAGATCAAGGACCCGATCACCAACGAGGAGCGGCGCCCGGACGAGCGCTTCTTGCGGGTGGTGGAAGAAAAGATCCACATATCCGAATCGGGCAAGCAATCGTTTCGCCAGGAAGTGGTGCGCAAGGCCATGGGCGCTTACAAGCGTGGCATCAAGTTCAGCCTGGAGAGCCATTTGCAGCTGAACGACGCGGTCCAGCAATACCTGTTCGAACAGCGCCGCGACGTGCTGCGACTGGTCAGTTCGGCCAAGCGCCCCGACGATGAGATCCGCACCAAGATCTCGGCGGTCGAAAAGCGCCTGGTTGACGAATATGGCTATGACAGCCACAGCGCCCGCGAAGCGCTCAACTATGTGACTACCCTGCTCGCGCAAGAATAGCCGGGGGCGAAAGGTGCGGCGTGACGGCGACCATCAACACGGCCTGGTATGACCTGTTTTCGCGCGGGGCGCGCGACTGGCTGCGCCACAACGACAAGGTGCGCGAGGCGGTCCAGAGCCATTTGCCGGACCTCATTGCCGGGCCCGACCTCATCACCGGGCCGCAAGAGCGCACGGTGCAGGTGCCGGTGCGCATGCTCGAACACGCGCGCTTCAAGCTGGCCGATGGGCGCACCCAGACTGGCGCCGGCCAGGGCGAGGGCAAGCCGGGCGACATACTTCAGTCGGCCCAGCCGGAGCACGCGCCCGGGGCTGGCGGCGAAGGCGGTAACGAGGACGGCGAAGTGCGCTTGCTGCTGGAGTTTTCCATCGACGAGCTGATGGACTGGATCTGGGACGAACTGAAGCTGCCCGATTTGCAGCCCAAGCCGGGCGCGCGCATCGACGAGGTCGAGCTGGTGCGCGAAGGCTGGGACAAGCGCGGCGCGCGCTCGCGCCTGGACCGGCGGCGCACCATCAAGGAAGCGATCAAGCGGCGCGCCGTGCAAACCAATCCCCTGCCCTTCACCAATGACGACCTGCGCTTTCGCCAGCTGGTCACGCGGGTGCGACCCAGCACCAGCGCCACCATCCTGTTCGTCATTGACGTCTCGGCCAGCATGACCCAGCTGGAACGCAAGCTGGCTAAGTCATTCTTCTTTTTTGCGCTGGAAGGCATACGCCGCAAATACACCAGGGTGGCCACCCGTTTCATCGCCCATACCACCCATGCCTGGGAATTTAGCGAGCAGGAATTTTTCCAGGTCACCGGCATCGGCGGCACCATCGCCTCGAGCGCGTTCCGGCTGGTCGGCGAACTGCTGCGCAAGGAACTGGACGCCGCGCATGAGAACATCTACATGTTTTACGCGTCCGACGGCGAGAACTTCACCGAGGACCGCGCTGCCGCCACGCTGGCGTTGACCGACCTGGGCGGGCAGCTCAATTACATCGGCTACGTGGAAACCTTGCCAGGCGTGCCGCGCGCGCTTGAAACCGAAATGCGGCGCTTATGCAATGAACTGGAACGCCAGGGTTTGCCCATCAGCAGCAGCGTGCTGTCGGGAACGGACGACGTATGGCGCGCGCTGCGCAAGTTCTTTTCCAACGAAGCACCGGCCGAGCCGGCGGGAGTGCAATGATGTGTACCGTTGCCGCTACGCTGGACCAGTACGCCGCGCGCATCGAGACGCTGGCGCGCTCGCTGGGACTGGACTTTTATCCGGTCAACTTTGACTTGGTGCCGGCCAATTTCATGGTCGAGATTGCCGTCTACGGCTTGCCGGTGCGCATGCGCCACTGGTCGTTTGGCGTGCGCTACATCCACCAGCTGGTGCGCCAGCACATGGGCAATTCGCGCATTTTTGAAGTGATGTTCCCGGGCGATCCCTGCCAGGCCTTCATGCAGGAGCAAAATTCGCTGGCCGAAAACACGCTGGTCACCGCCCATGTGCTGGGACACGCCGACTTTGCCAAAAACAATCAGCTGTTCACCCGTTTCATGGCCATGGCTGGCGGCCAGATCCTCGAACAGAGCGCGTCGCGCGCGCGGCGCCTGGAACAGGCGTTGACGGCGCATGGCCAGGTGCGCGTCGAAGCGGTGCTGGACGCGGCGCTGGCGCTGGAAACCCATATCGACATCAACCAGCCGCTGCACCGGACGCGCTACGCTGAATTCGTGGCGCCGCGCGATGAGCCGGAAGAGGATGTATTCCAGAGCCGGTTTGCGCGCCTGCCGGGCGTGCCGGCCGCGCCAGTCGATGCCGGGCCGCCGCAGCGCGCGCCACTGCCGCCCCAGCCCGAATATGACCTGCTGTGGTTCATCGCCCATTACGCGCCCGAGATGGAGGACTGGGAGCGCGACATCTTCCTGGCCGTGCGCGAGGAAGCCTACTATTTCCATCCCATCTTTGCCTGCCAGATCATGAACGAAGGCTGGGCCTCGTACTGGCACGCGCGCCTGCTGCGCGAGGCCGATTTCCTGCCGCACGAACTGTACCTGGCCGCCATCAAGTCGCATTCGGACGTGGTGCGCCCGTTCGGCAGCGGCCAGCAACTGTCGCTGCAAGTCAATCCCTACCACCTGGGCTTTTCCATGTGGGAGCACATCATCGACAAGTTCGGCATGGAAAAGGCACGCCAGATCTGCCGCGAGGAAGACGACTTCGGCTTCATCCGCAACTACCTCGATGAAGAGCTGGCCGAGCGGCTCGACCTGTTTGTCTATGAAATGCGCAAGGATGGCGAAACCAAGATCGCCAACCGCGACATCCAGGCGATCCGGGAAGCCATACTGGCGCCCAAATACAATTTTGGCGCACCCTGCATCGCCGTCAGCAAGGTGGGCGCCGATGGCAGCCTCGACTTGCACCACGACTATTTGCGCGACGGGCGCGGCCTGGAACTGCTGCAGGCTGAAAAGGTCATGGACTATGTGGGCCGGGTGTGGCGGCGTCCGGTGTCGCTGCATACGGTCGACTTCCGCGGCGTCGTGCGCGTGCTGCCGGCGCGCAAGGTGCTGGTCTGACGGTGCACAGCGGAAATCATTGTCGCGCGTCAAGGACTGGCGCGCTGCATTGCCTACCCTGTCAGTGGCGCCCGTCAACCACTACCGCAGGAGAGTCCCATGTCCGAACCCAAGCCACCCCTCTGGTCGCGTTCGGTTGCGGCGGCCCTGGCCGTCTCGCTGGGCATCACGCTGGTCGGCTGCCGCGGTAGCGACACCAGCTCCATGATGGCGTCGGCGCGCCAGTACCGCGACCAGGGCGACTTGAAGGCGGCGGTGATTCAGCTCAAAAACATCATCCAGCAAGATGCCGAGCACCGGCCCGCGCGCGTGCTGCTCGGTGAACTGTACCTGGACCAGGGCGACCCCCAGTCGGCCGAAAAGGAGCTGCGGCGCGCGCTCGCGCTGGGCGCCGACAGCGTCAACGTGACGCTGCTGCTGGCGCGCGCGCTGCTGCTGCAAGGCCAGTTCGAGCAGCTGCTGGCCGATATCAAGGCCGAAGCCGCACCGGCCCAGCGGCCGGCATTGCTGGCGATGCGCGCCAACGCCCTGCTCGGCCTGCTCAAGATTGCGCCGGCGCGCGAGCTGTTCGACGAGGCGCTCAAGCTCAAGCCCGACGCCCCGGAAGCACTGCTGGGACTGGCCCGCATCGCCATGTGGGAGCACCAGCCCGACACCGCACGCACGCTGCTCACGCGCGCGCTGGCGGCCAATCCCGACGATATCGACTGCCTGCGCTACCAGGCCGACCTGCTGCGCGCAGACGGCAAGGGCGAGGCCGCGCTGGCGCTGCAAAACAAGATCTTGCAACGCCGCCCACACCATGCGCAGGCGCTGGTCGATGTGGCCAACATTCATATCGACGCCGGCCGCTACGCCGACGCCCGCGCGGTGCAGGGCAGCGCGCGCAAGGCGTCCGGCGCCAGCCTGGGCCTGCTGTACTCGGAGGCGATGCTGGCCTTTCGGGAGAACAAGCTGCCTGCTGCGCTCGACATGGTGCAGCGCGTCTTGCAAGCCGCGCCCGAGCACTACCCCAGCATCCTGCTGGCAGGCGCTGTGCAATCGGCACTGGGAAACTACACGCAAGCCGAGCAGCATTTGCACAAATTTCTGCAAGCCTATGCCGGTCACCCGTATGCCGGCAAGCTGCTGGCCGGAGTCCACCTCGGCGCCCAGCGTCCGGAAGATGCGCTGGCGGTGTTGCGCCCGCTGCTGGTGGAGCACCCCGACGATCCGGAGCTGCTGGCCCTGGCCGGCGAAGCGAACTTGCGCGCCCAGCACTTCAGCGTGGCGTCCGATTACTTTGAAAAAGCCAGTACCATGGAGCCGCTGGCGGCCACGCTGCACACCGGGCTGGCGCTGTCCCGTCTGGGCAGCGGCGACAACGTGCGCGCGGTTGACGAACTGGAACGCGCCGCCAGCCTGGAGCGCAATCCGGCCCACACCGGCGTGCTGCTGGTGATGACCTATCTGCGCGCCAACATGCCCGACAAGGCACTGCAGGCGGTGCAAGAGATGCAGGACAAGGGCGACAACCCGCTGCTCCAGAATCTCAAGGGCGGCATTTTCATGGCGCGCAAGGACCTGGCCGGCGCGCGCGCCAGTTTCGAACTCGCGCTGGCGCTTGACCCGGCCTACCTGCCGGCGCTGGCCAACCTGGAACAGCTCGACAACCTTGAACACAAGAGCGCCGACAGCGCCAGGCGCTACCTGAGCGCGCTGGCCAAGGCGCCGCATGACAGCACGTTGATGGAAGCGATGGCCGGCGTGACGCTGGCGCAGCGCAAGCCAGCCGAAGCGCTCGCGTGGATGGAAAAAGCCAGTGCCGAGCATCCCGACGCCTTGCCGCTGGCGCTGCGCATGGGCGCGCTGTATTTGCGGGCCGAGCAAAAGCAAAAGGCCCTGCTGCTGGCGCGCAAGCTGCAAGCGGGCCACCCCGACAGTGCCGAGGCGCTGGCCCTGCTCGGTCAGGCCCAGGTTGCCAATGCCAGCTATGCCGACGCGGCCGACAGCTATGGCCGGCTGGCGTTGCTGTTGCCCGCGTCGGCCATGGCGCAGATGCGCCTGGCGCAAGTGAGCGTCGCCCAGAAACAGTACCCGGCCGCGCTGACGGCGCTGCACAAGGCGCTGGCGCTGGAGCCGGACCTGCTCGAGGCGCGCATCACGCTGGTCAACCTGCTGGTGCAGCTGGAGCGTTATGGGGAAGCGCTGGACGTGGCCGCCATCGCCCAGAAGCGCCAGCCCGACGCTGCCGCCGGCTACAAGCTGGAGGGCGACGTGCTCAGTGCCCAGGGCAAGCATGGCGGCGCGCTGAACGCCTACGAGCGCGCGCTGGCGCTGCAACCGCGCGGCCCGTTCCTGGTCCAGGTCACCGCTGCGCTGCATCAGCTGGGACGCGCGGCCGACGCCGAAGCGCGCTACGCCGACTGGTTCCGCCAGCATCCGGCCGACATTCCCACGCGCTTGCATTACGCCAGTCTCAAGCTGGTGCAAAATGACCCGAAGGCCGCCATCGGGCACTACGAAGCAGTGCTCAAGATCGATCCCGACAACCTGGTTGCGCTCAACGACCTGGCCTGGAGCTACCAAAGGCTGGGCCAGCGCCAGTCGCTCGGCCTGGCCCAGCGCGCTTTCAAGCTGGCGCCGGATAACCCTTCCGTGATCGACACGCTGGGCTGGATCTATCTGGAGCAAGGCGAACTGGGGCGCGCCCAGCCATTGCTGCAGCGGGCCAGCGCGCTGGCGCCCAACGCCGCCGACATCCATTTTCACTATGGCACGCTGCTGGCGCGCGCAGGCGACAAACGCGGCGCCCGGCGCGAACTTGAAAAGGCGCTGGCCTCCGGGAACGGCTTTGCGCGCCGCGCCGAAGCGCTGGCGCTGCTGGGCAAGCTGTAGCTAGCGCGCTGTCGGCTTTGCTGACAGCGCCGGCTGGTAGCGCCCCGGCGCAATCAGGCCGTCCGGGTCCAGCGCAGCCTTGATGCGCGCCACCGTCTGCCAGTAGACGTCGCCCTGCGGATCGAGCTCGGCCATCGAATGGTTGCCGACCCGGTAAGGGATGTAACCGGCGTCCATCAGGCGCGCGAAGCAGGCGCGATAGCAGCGCCCGGCACGCTCGACTTCGTCCGGGTCATCCTTGTCGAATGCGACCGTGATGACCCCACCGAGCGCGCGTTCATTGATCATGCTGAAGGTGACGAACAGGTCAAAACCATGTTCGCGAAACAGCGGTTCGACCAGCGCGTGCATGGCCAGCACGTCGGCGCCGCGCATCGGCAAAATGGGCGACACCCACAGCATGCCGCAGTTGTCGCGCGCCGGATCGGCCTGCGCCGGGAAGGCGGGCGGCAAGCCACCGCGCCGGCGCCAGTAGGCGCCAGCCAGGAAGCGCCCGTTGGGCACGCCGCGGTTCATCGCAAACAGCGCCTCGCCCATGGCCACCTGGGCCCGCAGCCGCTGGCCGGCGGCGCTCCGGCCCAGCATCCGGGCCAGGGCGGCGCCCAGGCGCAGCTTCGGTGCGGTCAGGAAGCGCACCGTGGCGCCGCTGCCTTTCAAGGCGGCGCGCAAGGCCGCGCGCGCGGCCGCCACTTGCCGCGCGCTGCCGTACAGGGCGCCCGACACCGTCCAGGCGCCCACGCCGGCGCGTTCGCGCAGTTGTGCGCGCAGTGCGTCCGGCAAGCGCGACTGCCCCGCGGCCAGCGCACGCGGGAATACCATGCCGCCCGAGATCAGGCGCAAGTCATTGCCAATGTGCACGATGCTGCGCAAGGTGCCGTCCAGCCGCAGCGGGCGCAAGCGCTCGACCAGCATGCCGATATCTTCATGCCGCGCCACGCTGCACAGGAAGTGGTTCAGGCAGGCCGCTTGCGGCATCAGCCACAGGCCGATCTGGGTCACAATGCCGAAATTGGACTGGGTGAACATGCCGTCAAGGAACGGCCCTACGCCGTAGGGAAACACGTGGGTGGTGCGCGCCTGCGGGTAGTGGCCGAAGCCGGTGTGCAGCACTTCGCCGCTGGCCAGTACCACTTGCATGCCCGACACATGTTGCAGCCGGTTGCCATACGGCGAATGGCCGAAACCGCGTTCCAGGATATTGCCAATCAAACTGGTATCGGGACCGGCGCCGGTGCAATCCATCCACAGCGGCAGGCGCTGCGCGATCAGGTAGTCCGATAGCTGCTTTTGCGTCACGCCAGGTTCGATCACCGCGTAAGCCAGCTCGGCATCGACCGCGATGATGCGGTTCATGCGCGACAGTTCGACCAGCAGCTGGCCGCTGCCGAGCGCGCAGGCGTCGCCATAGCCCCAGTTCTTGCCGGTACTGACCGGGTACAGCGGCGTGCCGAAGCGGGCCGCCGCGTGCACCAGCGCCACGACCTCGGACAAGCTGGCCGGATACACGATGGCCAGCGGCACCGTGCTGCGCGCGGCCGTGCTGCGCGCATGGCGGGCCAGCGTGGATGCATCGTCGCGCACATGCTCGGTGCCGACCACCTCGCGCAAAGCGTGCAGCAGCGCCGCAGTCATGGGGCTCTCCTCAGTTGCGCCCTTCGGTCAGGCGCGATGTGATGCCCGGCTCGTCGTGCATGGGAAAAAAATACGGATAGAACGAGCGCTCTTCGCCATGCTGCTCCATCTTGCCGCCCCATCGGGCGATCTGCTCGCCCATCTCCGACAGCGGCAGGCGCAGCAGCACGGCAGGCGCGCCAACCCGGGTGCAAGCGCGCTCGGCGCCAAATTCGGCAAAGCCCAGCATGCGCTTGTAGAACATCACGTGGCGCGGATTGACTTCGATGACGTAATCGGTGAAGCGGTGAATATTGTGCGCGTAAATGTAGGAAATGTGGATCAGCGCGGCGAACACGCGCTTGGTGACGCCCTTGTCAATGGCCAGCCGCGACGGCTCGCACAGGCGGCGCCCGGCGCCGCGCAAGCCATCGAGTTCGGCGCCGAAATTGTCGTCGGCCGGCAGCAGGCTGTTGCTATCGAGGCAAAGGCTCATGGTGCCCACCACCTCGCCCCCGGTTTCGGCGTACAGCGTGATCTTGTTGGCCTGGTGCGGCTCGCCCGCCTCGACCGTGTAGCCGCGCCAGCCGTACATCTTGCGGATCAACAGGCTGGCCGCTTCGCGCCGCCCGGCCGAATTGGCCATTCGGATGTGAAACAACTGGACGTCCAACGGATGGTCCAGGTTGGCAGGCGTGCCACGTTCGCCGATGCACAAGTCGCGCAGCGTGCCAGGCGAGGCAAATGTCGCGATCGGGAGATCCTCTTTCATGATTGTCATCCTCCAGGGCAACGTCAGCTACCGGTGGCCGGCACCAACGCGTTGTTGTGATAGTCAGACAGGGCCATCCGTACGGAAGTTCCCCCTGTGGAGGGACAGCGAGCGCGTCGGAATTTTTTCCAGGCCCGGCCCCGGCCCGCCGATTGCCCCAGATATGGATTGCAAGCATTTGTTTTTAAACGAAATAATTGGATGGCATGGAAGCTGCTCAATGGCTATTACGGCGGTCTGCCAGGCTGCCCACCATTCCGTTTTCATCGTCACTGGAGAAACTCAATGAAACTCGTACCAAAAACCCTGGTGCTGTCGGCAGTTGCTGCCAGCCTGTGCCTGGGCGTAGCCGGCACTGCCCGCGCCGACGTCTTCGCCTCATCCATCCTGACCATCAACAATTTCCGCCTGCTCCATGCCAACGGCAGCGCCTTCGCCCCGGCCGACTTCGACCTGCTGGCCGGCTCCAATTTTGCCCACGCCACGGCCAGCCTGAATGCCGGCACCTCGACTGCGGTGCCGCTCAACGTCGACATCCTGTCCGGCTCGAACACGGACATCACCCACCAGTTCGTCGGCCTGCCCAGCCCACCGCGTGCCGAGAACAACTTCGCGCCCTTCCCCAACCCGCCGGCCGTGCCAGGCACGTTCGGCTATGCCGACCAGTTCCTGACCGGCAGCGCCTTGCAGATCGGCCCCAACCCGGCTGGCGCGCTGGCCCAGACGCGCGCCGACGCATCGCTGCAAACGAACGGCATGGCCTCGGGCGACTCCGACGTCGGCACCCTGACCACCTTCAGCTTCTCGCTTGCCAACGCCGAAGCGCTCACCTTCGCCTTTGACGCCACGCCCTATACCCAGGCCTATGCCACCGCTGGCGGCACGAATGCCATTGCGCGCGTCTCGTGGAGCCTGAGCATTCGCAATCCGCTGACCAATGCGCTGATCTTCTCGTTCCAGCCCGGTCAATTGAATGGCGACAGCGCCATCAGCCGCACCGGAGCCTTCGCCGGCATGACCACCTACAATCCCGGCACGTTCTCGTTCTCTGCCCTTTCGCCGCTACTCAATCCGAATGACACCTACCAGCTGACGATCCAGCACAACACGCTGGCCAACGTCTCGCAGGTGCCCGAACCGGCCACGCTGGCCATCTTCGGCTTTGGCCTGCTGGGCATGGCAGCGCTCAGGCGCCGGCGCGCTGCCTGAAGCGCAGCACTACGGCCGGCGTGGCAGCCGGCCGTTTCCATTTTGACCTGTGTCAACGGCGTGCCGAACAGCCATTTCCGACGTTTCCCGCGCCCTATAATCAGGTGGGTAGCCAGCAGACATACGGAGAATCGCACGCCATGGAGGACCTCATCAGCCAGTTGCTGCTGCATGTGCGCGGTATCTGGAAATACCGCTGGTTCGCCATCGGCGCCATGTGGCTGATCGCACTAACCGGCTGGGCCATCGTGGCCACGCTGCCCAACGATTTCCAGAGCGCGGCGCGGGTGTACGTCGACACCCAGAGCATCCTCAAGCCGCTGCTGGCGGGCATGACCAGCGTGCCCAACGTCGAGCAGCAAGTGTCGATCATGAGCCGCACGCTGCTCAGCCGCCCCAACATCGAGCGCGTCATGCGCATGGTCGACCTGGACGTGCACAGCACCAGCGCGCGCCAGCACCAGCAGCAGGTCGAACAGCTGATGGCCAACATCACCATCTCGGGCACCGACACGCATGACATCTACACCATCAGCTACAACCACAAGAATCCCAAGCTGGTGCGCGACGTCGTGCAGTCGCTGCTGACCATCTTTGTCGAGGGCAGCTTCAAGGGAAAAAAGGGCGATACCGAGCAGGCGGTCCAATTCATCGACCAACAAATCAAGCGCTACGAAGAGCGCCTGGTGGCGGCCGAAAACTCGGTCAAGCAATTCAAGCTGCGCCACGCCGGGCTGTTGCCGCGCCAGGGCGCCGACTACAGTGCCCAGTTGTCCGCCGCCGCCGATGCGCTGGGCACGGCCAGGCTGGAAATGGCCGAAGCGCTCGAGACGCGCAATGCCGTGCTGGCCCAGATCCATGGCGATCCGGCCCGCAGCGACGCGCGCCGGCTGCGCATCGACAACCCCGAGCTGGACGCGCGCATCGACGCGCTCAACAAGAACCTGGACGCGCTGCTGCTGCAATACACGGAAAACCACCCTGACATCATTGCCGCGCGCCGCCTGATGGCGCAGCTTGAGGCGCGCAAGATCGAGGAAAGCAAGACGCCCTATCGCGACGCCGACCCCGGCCGCCATTACAGCCCCATGCTGCAGCAGCTGAAAGTGGCGCTGACCGGGGCCGACGCCAAGCTCGGCGCGATCCGGGTGCGGGTGGCCGAATACACGGGCCGCCACGCGCGCTTGCAGGCGCAAAGCCTGGCCGTGCCGGAAATCGAATCGCAGCTGGCGCAGCTCAATCGCGACTACGACATCAACAAGGACAACTACGAAAAGCTCATATCGCGGCGCGAAGCGGCCAAACTGTCGGGCGAGCTCAGTTCCACCACCGACATGATGACCTTCAAGATCATCGACCCGCCCACCATGCCGGTCAACCCGGTCGGCCCCAAGCGCCCGCTGCTGTACACGCTGGTGTTTCTCGCAGCGCTGTTGGGCGGCCCGTTCGCGGCCCTGCTGATCAGCCAGTCGCGCCCAACGTTTGCCAGCGCGTCGGCCATGCGCGCGCTGACCGGCCTACACGTGCTGGGCACGGTGTCCATGACCTGGACTGCACCGGAACAGCAAAAGCGGCGCCGCAGCCGCTATCTGCTCGGCATGGCCTTCTCCAGCCTGATGCTGGCCTACGGCGCCGTGCTGGCGTCCGGCATATTGACCGCCTGAGAGGGAAGCGACGTGGACAGTTTCGACATACACGCGGGATCAACGCTGCAGTGCGAGCATGCGCCCACGGTCGACATCAACCTGGCGCGCTTGCACCAGAATGGCGTGCTGACCCAGGAGGGCGGCCGCTCGAGCGCAGCCGAAGACTTTCGCATCATCAAGCGCCCGCTGCTGCGCAATGCGCACGGCGCGGTCGGCCTGGGCCGCAAGAACGGCAACCTGATCGTTGTCACCAGCGCGCTGCCGGGCGAAGGCAAGACCTATTGCGCGCTCAACCTGGCCATGAGCATCGCCATGGAAAAAGACCACACGGTGCTGCTGGTGGACGCCGACGTGGCGCGCCCGTCCATCCTGCGGGTGCTGGGGCTGCCCGCTGCGCCCGGCCTGATGGACATCCTGCTGGACCAGAGGATGGGCTTGGCCGACGTCATCCTGCGCACCAACATTGCCAGCCTGTCCCTGCTGCCGGCCGGGCGCAACAACAAGCACGCCACCGAACTGCTGGCCAGCCAGGCCATGAGCACGCTGCTGACCGAGATCGCCACCCGCTACCCGGAGCGGATCATCATTTTCGATTCGCCGCCGCTGCTGTTGACGTCCGAAGCGAGCGTGCTGGCAGCACAGATGGGCCAGGTGGTGATGGTGATCGAAGCGGAAACGACCACCCAGCGCGACGTGCGCGAGGCGCTGCGCCGGCTGGAAAACTGCCCGCGCGTAGACCTGATCTGCAACAAGGCTTATGCGCTGCCCGGCGACGGCTATTACGGCTCACGACTGACAACGGAGCGTGCATCATGACGGTCAAGCAGGAACAGCCGCGCCTGGTGGTGCACCTGGTGCACCATCTGGACGTGGGCGGCATGGAAAATGGCCTCATCAACCTGATCCGCCACATGCCGGCCGAGCGCTACCGGCACGCCATCATCTGCCTCAAGGACTACTCGACCTATCACGCCCACATCAAGTCGCGCGGCGTCGAAATCATCAGCCTGAACAAGCGCGAAGGCAAGGACTTCGGCCACTACCTGCGCATGTTTCGCGCACTGCGCGCGCTGCAGCCGGACCTGATCCACACACGCAACCTGTGCGGCATCGAAGGCCAGCTGGTGGCCGCGCTGGCCGGCGTCAAGTTCCGCGTGCACGGCGAACACGGGCGCGACATGAACGACTTGTACGGCAAGCGCCTCAAGTACCAGCTGCTGCGGCGCGTGTTGCGGCCCCTGATCGGCCACTTCATCGCCGTCAGCAGCGACCTGGAACAGTGGCTGATCGACAGCGTCGGCGCCGAACCGGAACGGGTATCGCACATTTCCAACGGCGTCGACAGCATCCAGTTTCACCCGCGCCTGGGGCCGCCGGCCGCGGTCGGGCCGCCCGGCTTCATGCACGACAACGCCTTCGTCATCGGCAGTGTCGGGCGCATGGATGCGGTGAAGGACTACCCGACCCTGGTCGAAGCGTTCCTGCGCCTGATCGCTTCGCCCCATCCGGCGCACCAGCGCATGCGCTTGCTCATTGTCGGCGACGGCCCGCAGCGCGCCGCCTGCCTTGACATGCTCACTCGCGCCGGCGCCTCGCACCGCGCCTGGCTGCCGGGCGAACGCAGCGATATCGCCCAGCTGCTGCGCGCGATGGACTTGTTCGTGCTGCCCTCGTTGGCCGAGGGCAGCTCCAACACCATACTCGAAGCGATGGCCAGCGGCTTGCCGGTGGTGGCCACCGCGGTTGGCGGCAACCCGGTGCTGGTGCATGCGGGTTTTACCGGCATCCTGGTGCCGGCCCGCAACCCTGACCTGATGGCCGCGGCGATCGCCGATTACTGCCGCATTCCCGACATGGGCGCGCGCCATGGCTTGCGCGCGCGCAGCCAGGTCATCGCCCGCCATAGCCTGCCCGAAATGGCGCGCGGCTATACCGCGGTCTACGATGCACTCACGCGCCAGGATTGTCCGTTCCAGGCTGGCCTGGGCACCGCGCCGCCCTGATGCTCAAGCCGGCAGCGCGCAGCGGCGATCCAGTTCGCCCAGGTAGCACGCGGCCAGCTGGCGCGCGGCACGCTCCCACGTGTAAGGCCGCACCAGCGCGCGCACCCGTTCGCGCGGCGGCGGCGCGGCAAGCAGCTCGAGCACGGCGTTCTGCTGCGCCGCGCTGTCGTCCCACGCCACCTGGCGCAGGGCAAAGGCGCTGTCGGGAAGATCGACCACGCCGGCCGCGCCCAGCACTGCCGGCGTGCCAGCCGCCAGGGCGTCGAACACGCCGCCGATGCAGCTGTCGCCCTGGGTCGCCAGCACCAGCACCGAGGCCGCTGCGTAGGCGCTGGCCAGCAGCGGCGCATCTTCCTTCAGGTCGCCCAGGCAGGTAACGCCGCGCACGGCGCGCACCTGGCGCAGGTAGTCCTGGTCGCGTTCGCGCGCCTCTCCCAGCAGCACGAACGGCAGCGCCAGTTCGGCCAGCGCCTCGGCCATGCCGAGCTGGTTGCGGTACGGTGAAATCGGTCCTGTCATCAGCACGAACGGGCCGTGCATGCCGGTGCGCTGGCGAAACAGCTCGCCGTCGGCGTCGAACAGGCGCGCATTGACGCCGTTGGCCACCACCCGCAGCTTGGCCGGCTCGATCAGAAAGCCTTCTTCGATGGCGCGCCGCTCGCTCGCGCCTAGCGCCACCACCACGCTGGCCAGCTGCAGCGCCTGGCGCGTCTGCGCATAGCTGCTCTGGTGCGCCCAGGCGCTGTGGCGCCCCAGCCGATGGTCGGCCAGGCGCGCCTGCTGGCCGCACGCGCGGTCCCAGCCGGTCGAGATCAAGGCCGACAGCACGACCGGCACGCCCAGGGCAGCCGCCGCTTGCACGATGCCGTGGTTGCCCCCGCCGGTGGAAAACACATGGATCAAGTCAAACCGGGCAATGTGCGCCGGGCTCGGCTCGACCAGTTCGACTTCCAGCTCGAAGCCGTGCTCCTGGCGCAGCGCATACAGCGCGCGCGTGGTTTCGCGCATTTGGCGTTGCAGGGCCGCATCGCGCTGGAATAACAGGGGATAGGACAGCAGGCCGATGCGCATGGGGTTCGCCTTTTTCGATGGCAGGCCGACTGAGCATGCTCAACAGGCAAGCGGCCGCGCTGCACTAGGATTGCTTGAACAGAGTTAGCCAGTGTAGCGATGCGCGTCCCGGCTCCCGTTGACTGGCGTCAAATAGTTCCCTTCAGAATGGTCACTTCGCCATGCAAGTTCCGCTCTCGATTCTGATCTACCGCCGCGTGCGCGCCGAGCCCGATGCGCTGTTCCCGGACAGCGTGGACGCGCGCCGCTTCGCCCAGCACCTGCGCCTGCTGCGCCGCTGGTTCCAGGTGCTGCCGCTGGCGCAGGCCGCGCGCCGCCTGCGCGAGCGCACTTTGCCCAGCCGCGCCGCCTGCATCACCTTCGACGGCGGCTACGCCGAATACGCCGACGTGGCGCTGCCGCTGCTGCAGCGCTTCGGCTTGCCTGCCACGTTTTTCGTCGCCACCGGCTTTCTCGACGGCGGCACCTGCTGGAGCGACGCCGTGATCGACCTGGTGCGCAGCGCGCCCGGCACCCGCCTGAACCTAGCGCGCGGCGGCTTCGGCAGCTACGACATCGGTTGCGTGCAGCGCCGCCGCGCCGTGATCGACACCTTGCTGGCCGCGCTGTCCCTGCTGGCGCCGCGCGAGCGTCTCGAACGGGTGCGCCTGATGGCGCGCCGCTGCGGTGCCACCATGCTCAGTTCGGACCAGTTGATCGCCTTGCACCGGGCCGGCATGGACATCGGCGGCCATACCGTCAACCAGGCGCCGCTGGCCTGCCTGTCCAATGCCGAGGCGCGCGCTGAAATCGGCAGCGGGCGCGACCACCTCGAAGCGCTGATCCAGGCGCCGGTGCGCCTGTTCGCTTACCCCAGCGGCAAGCCTGGCAGCGATTTCGACCAGCGCCATGGCGACATGCTGCGCTCGGCCGGCTTTGACGCCGCCGTCACCACCGCTCCCGGCGCCGCGCGCCCGGACACCGATCCGTACGCGCTGCCCCGGTTCACGCCCTGGGACCACAGCAGCAGCGGCTTTCTGCTGCGCATGGGCAGCAATCTGTTCACCCAAGCCTGACCGGCCCGCTTGCGCATGCTCAACATCCGTTGTTTTCAGCGGTGTCTAATTTCCATGTGCGCAGCGAAGCGCCAACCTTTTTCGGGCGCCGGCCTGATCCGCGCTCGTGCAGGAGTCCAGCATGAACGCCCCACTGCAGTCCACCCCGCGTGCACACCCCTTCTTCTTCGACGCTGACCCAGGCACCCGCTTCTGCCTCTATCACGCGCCGTCCCCGCACATGCCGGCGCACGGCGCCATCCTGTACGTGCACCCGTTCGCCGAAGAACTCAATCGCAGCCGGCGCGTGGTCTCGCTGCAGGCGCGCCGCTTCGCCGCCATGGGCTACGCGGTGCTGCAGATCGACTTGTTCGGCTGCGGCGACAGCTGCGGCGACTTCAACGCGGCACGCTGGGACATCTGGAAACGCGACCTGGCCACCGCGCGCGCCTGGCTGGCCGATCGCAGCGCCGGTCCGATGCACCTGTGGGGCTTGCGCCTGGGCGCCTTGCTGGCGCTCGATTACGCGGCCGGCACCCACGTCGACGGCATCATCCTGTGGCAGCCATTTCTGCACGGGCGCACCTGCATCAACCAGTTCCTGCGCCAGGGCCTGTCGTTTGACCCGGACGGCCCGCACACCACCGCCGCACTGCGCACCGAGCTGCTGGTGCGCGGCGCTCTGGAAGTGAAGGGCTATGAATTGGCGGGGCCGCTGGCGCAAGCGATCGACGCCTGCGCCGCTTCCAGCCTGGCCTTGCCGCCTTGCCCGGTGCACTGGTTTGCGCTCGGCGCGCCTGCGCCGGCACGGGTCACTGCCAGCGCCGCGCGGCTCGCCGCCCAGTGGAGCGCCGGCGGCACCAGGGTGCATTTTCACGCGCTCGACGGCGTGCCGTTCTGGAACGGGGACAAAACCGATTGCCCTGGCCTGCTCGAGGCCACCTGCGCCGCCATGACCCCGGTTTCGTAATGGACTACTCACAGCGCGCGCTGCAGTTCGTCTGCCAGGGCCAATCGCTGGTTGGCATTATCGACGTACCGGAGCGCCCGCTGGCCCGCGGTGTCCTGGTCATCAGCGGTGGCCCCCACTACCGGGTCGGCAGCCACCGCGCATACGCCTTGCTGGCGCGCCTGCTGGCGCCGCGCGGCATTGCCGTGATGCGCTTCGATTGCCGCGGCATGGGCGACAGCGAGGGCGAGGCGCACACCTGCGACCATATCGAAGAAGACATCCGCGCCGCCATCCGCGAATTATTCATGCAGGTCCAGGAAATGCAGGAAATCGTCATCTGGGGCCTGGGCGACGGCGCCACTGCCGCCACGCTGTACGGGCACACCGACGAGCGCGTGCGCGGCCTGGTGCTGCTCAACCCCTGGAGCGGCGGTACCAAAGGCGCGCCCCGGGCCAGCATGCTGGCGCACCTGCTGGGCCGCGTCGGCGAACTCAGTTTCTGGAACAAGGTCGGCAACCGGCACGCGGTGGCGGTCGATCCCGGCATGCCGATGCCGCAGCGTATCCTCGCCAGCCTGGCCTGTTTCAACGGGCCCGCACTGGTGGTGGTCGGCGGCGCCGACGCAGTCGGGCGCGAATTCGCCGAGCTGATGGAGCGCAACGACACCCCAATGCGGCGCGTCACGATCGCCGGCGCCAACCACACCTTCGCCAGCCGCGAATGGCGCGACGAAGTGGCCGAACTGTCGGCCAACTGGATCGTGTCATGGTAACGGCATCACGCTGAAATCCTGATGCCATGGTGGTGCATCAGGTCGTACAAGGTAGGCCGGCTCACCCCCAGCAATTCGGCCGCCTTGACGATGCAGCCGTCGGCGCGCGCCAGGGCCAGCACCATCACCTTGTATTCGGCGGCGTCGCGCGCCTGGCGCAGGTTGACCTGTTCATCGAACTGCGGCGCCCCCGGCAGGCCCAGGTCCGCGGCCTGGATCTGCGGCCCGTCCGACATGATTACCGCGCGCTTGATGCAGTTTTCCAGCTCGCGCACATTGCCCGGCCACGGGTACTGTTCGATCGCCATCAGCGCCTCCTGCGAAAAGCCGCGCACGCTGCGCCCTTCGTCGGCGCGCGCGCGGTTCTTGAAGTGATGCGCCAGCAAGATGCTGTCGCCCACCCGCTCGCGCAGCGGCGGAATCGGCAGCACGATCTCGGACAGCCGGTAATACAGGTCTTCGCGAAAGCGCCCGTCGCGCACCAGTGCCTTCAAGTCCTGGTGGGTGGCGCACACGATGCGCGCGTCGATCGGTATTTCGATGCGCCCGCCGATGCGCTCGATGACGCGCTCCTGCACAAAGCGCAGCAGCTTGGCTTGCAACGCCAGCGCCATGTCGCCGATTTCGTCGAGGAAGAAAGTGCCGCCCTGCGCCATTTCGATCTTGCCCAGCGTTTGCTGGCCGGCGCCGGTAAAGGCGCCTTTTTCGTGGCCGAACAATTCGCTTTCGAGTAAATCCGACGGAATGGCCGCGCAATTGATCGCCACAAACCGGTGTTCGCTGCGCCCACTGAGTTCGTGCAGCCCGCGCGCAAACAGCTCCTTGCCGCTGCCCGAGTCCCCCAGCAGCATCACGGTGGCCGCTGACGGCGCCAGCTTTTCGACATTGCGGCACAGCTTGAGCATGGCCGGGTCGCGCGTGACGATGCCTGCCAGCGGCGAATCGACCTGAATTTGCAGCATGCGCAGGTTCTCGGTCTGCATCGCGTGCAACACGAAGGCGCGCTCGATGACCAGCTTGAGCAGCTCCGGCTCGCACGGCTTGCGGTGAAAGTCGTAGGCGCCCATGGCCACCGCCTTGAGCGCATTGGCGCGATCCTGGTTGCCCGACAGGACGATCACCTTGGTCGCTGGCGCCGCCGCCAGGATCTGCTCCAGCGTGGCCAGCCCCTCGGAGGCGCCGTCCGGATCGGGCGGCAGGCCCAGGTCCATCGTCACCACCGGCGGCTGATGGCGCCGCACCTGGGCCAGCGCGCTGTCGCGGTCATCGGCCACCACCACTTCCCAGGCGTCGAAGCTCCAGCGCAGCTGCTTTTGCAGGCCCTTGTCGTCCTCCACCACCAACAGTTTTTGCTTGCCCATGCGGCTCTCCCACTCGACAGGTTTATCGGCTGCCCTTGCCCGTCAGGACCACCTGCACGGTCTCGATCAGGATCAAGAGATCGAGGAACAGGCTGTTGTTCTTGACGTAGTAAAGGTCGTATTGCAGCTTCTGGATGGCGTCGTCGATCGACGCGCCGTACTGGTAGCGCACTTGCGCCAGCCCGGTCACCCCGGGCTTGATGCTGTGCCGCACGTCGTAGTACGGGACCTTGCCCTTGATCTGGTCGACGAAATAGGCGCGCTCGGGGCGCGGGCCGACCCCAGTGGCGCCGATGGCGAAAATGGCGCTGCTGATGCCACGCCCGAAATAGATCTCGGGCCGTACCGCGATCAGGGCACTGAGCAGCGCGAAGCCGAGCGCGAACGAGGGCATGATGCGAAACAGCGTGGTGCGCATGCCCACGCTAGCGCTGTGCTGGTACATGCCCAGCGCGCTCATGCTGAAAATGATCACCAGCGCAAACGTCAGCGACGACAGGTACAGCTTATCGGTGCGGAAATGACCCTGGCCGTCGGAGACCCAGATTGCCGAGGCCACGCTGGCCGTGGCCAGCAGCATCGCCAGTTCCAGCAGCAGGATGAATGCCATTTTGGAAACGTAGTGATTGAAAATCCGGATCACGGCGATCCTCCACGCAAGGGAACGAAAAACGGCTCCCTGAGTGTGGCGGCAAGCCGCGCCGCTGGCCTTGACTACGGACAATTGAAGCGGGCGCCTTTCCGCGCAGCTACACGCGGCGATGGCCAATAGGCTATAGTGATGATTCCGCACAACAGAATTCTTCTGCCCATCATGAAATTTGACGTCGCAATTGTCGGCAGTGGCCTCGCGGGCCTGTCGGTTGCCCTCCACCTGGCGCAAACGCGCACCGTTGCCATCATCTCCAAGCGCGCCCTGCTCGACGGCGCCAGCAGCTGGGCCCAGGGCGGCATTGCCGCGGTGCTCGATTCGGGCGACACCCACCAGCAGCACATCGACGACACGCTGGTGGCCGGCGGCGGCCTGTGCGACGAAGCGGCCACCCGCTACATCGTCGAACACGGGCGCGAAGCGATCCAGTGGCTGATCGACCAGGGCGTGCCGTTCACGCGCGACGAAACGGCCGAAATGGGCTTTCACCTGACGCGCGAAGGTGGCCACAGCCAGCGCCGCATCATCCACGCGGCCGACGCCACCGGGCACGCGGTGCAGGTGACGCTGGAACAAAAAGTGCGCGCGCACCCGAACATCACCCTGTTCGAGCATCATTGCGCCATCGACGTCATCACTTCCGACAAATTAAGCGCCAAGGTCGCCCATCCTGCCACCGCCAATCCGAGCCAGCCGCACTGCCTGGGCGTGTACGTGCAAGATGAAAAAACCGGCAAAGTACTCACCTTCGAAGCCGAGCACACGGTGCTGTGCACGGGCGGCGCCGGCAAGGTCTACCTGTACACCACCAATCCCGACACCGCCACCGGTGACGGCATTGCAATGGCCTGGCGCGCCGGCTGCCGCGTGTCGAACATGGAGTTCATCCAGTTTCACCCGACCTGTCTGTACCACCCGTACGCCAAATCGTTCCTGATCACCGAAGCGATCCGCGGCGAAGGCGGCCTGCTCAAGTTGCCGCCCGAAGCCGGCGCTGCGGCCGGGACCCGCTTCATGCCGATGTACGACGAACGGGGCGAACTGGCCCCGCGCGACGTCGTCGCCCGCGCCATCGACTTTGAAATGAAAAAGCGCGGCCTCGATTACGTCAACCTCGACATCAGCCACCAACCGCCCGAATTCCTGAAAGAGCACTTCCCGACCATCTACGCGCGCTGCCTGGAACTGGGCATCGACATCACCACCCAGCCGATCCCGGTGGTGCCGGCAGTGCACTTCACCTGCGGCGGCGTAGTCACCGACCTGGCCGGGCGCACCGACGTGCCGGGCCTGTACGCGGTCGGCGAAACCGCCTGCACCGGCCTGCATGGCGCCAACCGCTTGGCCAGCAATTCACTGCTCGAATGCCTGGTGGTGGGCCGGGCCTGCGCAATGGAGATCGCAACCATGCCGAAAACCGACGTGCCGGCGCTGCCGGCCTGGGACGAGAGCCGGGTCACCAACGCCGACGAGGAAGTGGTCATTGCCCACAACTGGGACGAACTGCGCCGCTTCATGTGGAACTATGTCGGCATCGTGCGCACCACCAAGCGGCTCGATCGCGCGCAGCACCGCATTGCGCTGCTCAAGGAAGAAATCGACGAGTACTACCGCAATTTCCGCATCACGCATGATCTGCTGGAACTGCGCAATCTGGTCGACGTGGCCGCGCTGATCGTCAATAGTGCGCTGACCCGGCGCGAAAGCCGCGGCCTGCACTTCAGCCGCGACTTCCCCAATACCTTGCCCAAGGCGCTGCCCAGCGTGTTGACGCCGCCACGCAGGTAAATGACCAAGCACCTGAGTCCCTCCACAGTCGCGCTGCTGACCATTCCGCCGCTGCTGTGGGCGGGCAACGCCATCGTCGGGCGCCTGGTGCGGTCTGCGGTGCCACCGATGACGCTCAACCTGCTGCGCTGGTCGATCGCGCTGTTGATTTTGCTTCCGCTGGGGCGTGCGCTGTTCAAGGGCGACAGCCTGCGCACCAACTGGCGCCGCTACGCGCTGCTTGGCCTGCTCGGCATCGGGCTGTACAACTCCTTTCAATACCTGGCGCTGCAAAGCTCCACGCCAATCAATGTGACGCTCGTAGCCGCGGGCATGCCGGTATGGATGATGCTGGTGGGCGCGCTGTTTTTCGGGGTGCCGGCCAGCCGCAAGCAAATGGGCGGCGCCGTGCTGTCGATCGCCGGCGTACTGCTGGTACTGTGTCGCGGCCAGTGGGACCTGTTGCTGGCCATGCGCCTGGTTCCCGGCGATGCCTACATGATCCTGGCCACGATCGCCTGGTCGTTCTACAGCTGGATGCTGATGCAGCCGAAGGACCCGCCGGCAGATCGCGCCAATTGGGCCGCGTTCCTGCTGGCGCAAGTGATCTATGGGGTCGTCTGGTCCAGCGGTTTCGCGGCCAGCGAATGGGCGCTGGGCGATGTCGCGATAGCCTGGAGCTGGCCGGTGATGGCCGCCTTGCTGTACGTGGCCGTCGGCCCGGCCATCATTGCGTTTCGCTGCTGGGGTGCAGGCCTGCAGCGTGCAGGACCGAGCATGGGCGCCTTCTTCGTCAACCTGACGCCACTATTTACGGCCGTACTGTCAACGGCATTCCTGGGCGAAGCACCGCACGTCTATCATGCGCTGGCATTCGCCCTGATCGTCGGCGGCATTCTCGTCAGTCGATAATGCGCAGTGAGAAATCGGTCGCCTTGACGTCCTTGGTCAGGCCGCCGATCGAGATGCGGTCCACGCCCGTTTCGGCGATCGCGCGCACGCTTTCCATGTTGACGCCGCCCGACGCTTCCAGCAGCGCGCGCCCGGCGTTGAGAGCCACCGCTTCGCGCATGGCCGGCAGCTCGAAATTATCGAGCAGCACCGAGGTCGCGCCCGAGGCCAGCGCTTCAGACAGCTCGGCCAGGTTTTCGACTTCAATCTGGATCGACACGCCGGCGTTCAGTTCCTGCGCCGCCTTCAGTGCTTGCGCCACGCCGCCCGCTGCCGCGATGTGGTTTTCCTTGATCAGGATGCCGTCGTACAGCGCCATGCGCTGATTCTGGCCGCCGCCTACGCGCACTGCGTACTTCTGTGCCTGGCGCAGGCCTGGCATGGTCTTGCGGGTGTCGAGGATGGCCGCCTTGGTGCCGGCCACCACATCGACATACTGGCGCGTGGCGCTGGCCACGCCCGAAAGCAGCTGCAGGAAGTTGAGCGCACTGCGTTCACCCGTCAGCAAGGCGCGCGGCGGCGCCTCGATGGTGCACACCACGCTGCCGGTTTTCATCATGTCGCCTTCGGCGTACTGCCAGTCGACGACGATGCTCTGGTCCAGCGCGTGCATCACGGCTTCGAACCATGGCGCGCCGCACAGCACCGCGTCTTCACGCACGATCACGCGCGCGCGCACGCGCGTGTCGTTGGGTACCAATTTGCCGGTCAGGTCGCCATTGCCGACGTCTTCGAGCAGCGCGGCCAGCAGGTTGCCCTGGAACGCCAGCTGGAGTGCTTCATCGAACGGGCCAAACGGGTTGATCAACTTGCTCATGCGGGACCTACTCCAGAAAACAGGGTTGCTTCTTTAGCCAGCTCGCCGGTCGGCAAGGCTTTGGCTTTTTTCGCCGCAGCGAAGTCCAGCATGCGGTCGATTGCACGCACGGCCTGCTTGCCCACTTCGGCGTCGACGTGGATTTCGTTGTTCAGGTTTTCCAGCACGTCGGCCAGGTTTTGCAGGCCGTTCATGGCCATCCACGGACAATGCGCGCAGCTCTTGCAGGTGGCGCTGTTGCCGGCGGTGGGCGCATCGATGAAGCGCTTGCCCGGGGCTGCGGCGCGCATCTTGTGCAGAATCCCGTTGTCGGTGGCGACGATGAAAGTGGTCGCGTCCATGGTCTGGGCGGCGTTGATCAGCTGCGTGGTCGAACCGACCGCGTCGGCCAGCGCCACCACGGCCGCTGGCGACTCGGGATGGACCAGTACCTTGGCGCCCGGGTTTTCAGCGATCATCAGTTCCAGCTCGACGGCCTTGAATTCGTCGTGGACCAGGCAGGAACCCTGCCACAGCAGCATGTCGGCGCCGGTCTTTTTCTGGATGTAGGAACCGAGGTGCTTGTCCGGCGCCCACAGGATTTTCTTGCCCTGTGCGTGCAGGTGAGCCACGATGTCCAGGCCGATCGAGGACGTCACCATCCAGTCGGCGCGCGCCTTGACGGCGGCGCTGGTGTTGGCGTACACGACCACGGTGCGGTCCGGATGCTGGTCACAGAAGGCGGCGAATTCGTCGGCCGGGCAGCCCAGGTCGAGCGAACAAGTCGCGTCCAGGTCCGGCATCAGGATGCGTTTTTCAGGACTGAGGATCTTGGCAGTTTCACCCATGAAGCGCACCCCGGCCACGACCAGGGTCTTGGCCGGATGGTCGCGCCCGAAGCGCGCCATTTCGAGCGAGTCGGACACGCAGCCGCCGGTTTCCTCGGCCAGGTCCTGCAGGTCGCCGTCCACATAGTAGTGGGCGACCAGCACCGCTTCGCGTTCCTTCAGCAAGCGCTTGATGCGCTCCTTGAGGGCGGCTTTTTCAGCGACCGAAGGGGCCGCTGGCGTACGCGCCCACGCTTCGGCGGTGCAGCTCGCACCACCGGCCGGGCGTTCATATTCGACGGTTTTGATGGAGAGCGTTTTCATGGTCGTGAGCTTAATCGATGCCCTGGCTGGTCAGGTAGTCTTCGTAATTGCCGCGGAAGTCGACGATCTCGTTGTCCTTGATTTCCAGGATACGGTTCGCCAGCGACGAGACGAATTCGCGGTCGTGCGATACAAAGATCAGGGTGCCGGTGTACTTTTCAAGCGCGATGTTGAGCGACTCGATCGACTCCATGTCCATGTGGTTGGTCGGCTCGTCGAGCAGCATGACGTTGTGACGGCCCAGCATCAGCTTGCCGTACATCATGCGGCCCTTTTCACCGCCCGACAGCACCTTGACCGACTTCTTGACGTCGTCGCCGCCAAACAGCAAACGGCCCAGGATGGAGCGCACTTGCTGGTCATCGTCGCCTTCCTTGGTCCACTGGTTGATCCAGTCGGTCAGCACGGCGTCGGTCGCGAATTCTTCGGTAGGATCTTGCGGCATGTAGCCGACGTTGGCGTTCTCGGCCCACTTGACGCGGCCGGTGTCTGCCTGCAGGCCGGTCAGCTCGGAACCGATGCAGCGCAGCAGCGTGGTCTTGCCGGCGCCGTTGGCGCCGATGATGGCGATGCGTTCGCCCGCTTCGACCATGATGCTGAAATTCTTGAACAGCTGCTTGTCGTATTTCTTGGAGATGCCTTCCACTTCCACCGCCAGGCGGTGCAGCTTCTTCTCGGCTTCAAAACGCACGAACGGATAGGCGCGCGACGACGGCTTGATGTCGTCGACCTTGATCTTTTCAATCTGCTTGGCGCGCGACGTCGCCTGGCGTGCCTTGGACTTGTTGGCGGCGAAGCGGCGCACGAAGTCCTGCAGTTCGGCGACCTTTTCCTTGGCCTTGGCATTGTTCGACAGCTGCTGATTGCGCGCCTGGGTCGAAGCGAACATGTATTCGTCGTAGTTGCCCGGGTAGATCTTGAGGGTACCGTAATCCATGTCGGCCACGTGGGTGCACACCTGGTTGAGGAAGTGGCGATCGTGGGAAATGATGATCATGGTGGAGTTGCGGTCGTTAAGCACGTCCTCCAGCCAGCGAATCGTGTTGATATCGAGGTTGTTGGTCGGCTCGTCGAGCAGCAGGATGTCCGGATTCGAGAACAGGGCCTGCGCCAGCAGCACGCGCAGCTTCCAGCCCGGTGCCACGGAACTCATCGGGCCCTGGTGCTGGTCGATCGACACGCCGGCGCCAAGCAGCAGCTCGCCCGCGCGCGCTTCGGCCGAGTAGCCGTCATATTCGGCCACTTTGCTTTCCAGTTCGGCCGCGTGCATGTAGTCGTCGTCGGTCGCCTCGGGATTGGCGTAGATGGCGTCGCGCTGGGTGATTGCGTTCCACAATTCGGTGTGGCCCATCATGACCACGTCGAGCACGCGCATGTCTTCGAACGCGAACTGGTCCTGGCGCAGCTTGCCCAGGCGCTCGTTGGTGTCGAGCATGACGTTGCCGCCGGAGGGGTCAAGGTCGCCGCCCAGGATCTTCATGAAGGTCGACTTGCCGCAGCCGTTGGCGCCGATCAGGCCGTAACGGTTGCCATCGCCGAACTTGACGGAAATGTTTTCGAACAGCGGCTTGGCGCCGAATTGCATGGTGATATTAGCAGTAGATAACACGAATGATGCCTTTAAATGCGGTGATTTGATTAACCGGCTATTTTAACATTGTGCGGTCATGGCATGGGAATCGCGCCGTCATATGCATTGAAAACTTTCCAAAAACTTAATCCCGAGGAGTAAACTATCGGCACCTAACAGGGATGAACGATGACAAAGAGCTATTTGAACGGCCGGGTCCACGCGCTCGACAACCTGCGTGCCTGCATGATGTGGCTGGGAATCGTGTTGCACGTGTGCGTCAACCATCTGTCAGCGCCGTCGTTCATGCCGTTCAAGGACCGCGAGGTCAGCTTTGTCGCCGACAGCTTGCTGGTTTTCATCCATTCCTTCCGCATGCCCGTGTTTTTCATTCTGGCCGGTTTTTTGGCGGCAATGATGGTCGATACCCGCGGTGTCCAACAGATGCTGCGCAACCGGGTGCGCCGGATCGCCCTGCCCTTTGCCGTGTTCTGGCCGATCCTGTTTGTTGCCACTGTGGTGCTGGTGCTGATGTTCCGCCACGTGATGAATACCGGCATGATCGGCCTGGCCATGAGCGACGCGCCCAAGGGCACGCCGGGCCGGCCGATACTCAACACCATGCACATGTGGTTTATTTATTATCTGTTCCTGTTTTGCATGCTGGCCGGGCTGGCCTGCGCAGGGGAGAAATTCATTCCCGCCCGCATAAAACAGGCTGTGCAGCGCCTGTTCGGGGTGTTGGCCGGCAATTGGTGGGGGTTCCTGGTGCTTGCCATGCCGATTGCCGTGGCCGGGATCGGTTTTCGCGCCGGCATGATCACGCCAAGTGGCTCCTTCATCCCCAACCTCCCCGAACTGGTCCACAGCGGCATGTTTTTCCTGTACGGCTGGACCGTGTATCGCCTGCGTGAACAATTGCTCGAACAATACGCGCGCCATTGCTGGAAATTCGTGGCCGGCGGCCTGGTGCCGTATGCGGTCACGGGCTATTTGTTCCAGCTCTACGTCAAGGACCCAGCGGCGATTGCCCACTTTGACCTGTTGCTGGCGTATATCTATGGCAGCGCCAGCTGGCTGTGGAGCATCGCGCTGATCGGCCTGTTCGTGCGCTACCTGCCGACTCAGAACCGGGTGCTGCGCTACCTGTCGGACAGCTCCTACTGGGTGTTCATGGTGCACATGCTGGGTACAATCGGCTTTGGCATACTGCTCTACAACGCGCCGCTGGGCGCCATTGCCAAAATGAGCGTCAATGTGCTGCTGACCACGGCCAGCTGTTTGCTGACCTACCAGGTGTTCGTGCGCAGCACCTGGATCGGCGTGCTGCTCAATGGCAAGCGTCAACCGCGCGCTGCCGTTTTGACGGCCGCGCCAGCCGTGTAGCGCCGCCAGGCGGCTTCAAACGGGCCTTGTGCGTGGCTGGACAACCACCAATGGCAAAACAAGTACTGGCAAGCCATCATGGCGCCACACAGCGCAAGCAATTGCGCGCGCGTCAAGTGATCGCCCAAGCCGAGGCCGAAGCCCTGCAACAGAAAACTGAGCACCAGTGACTGGGTCAGGTAATTGGTCAACGCCATCTTGCCGACCGGGGCCAGCCAGGCGATCAGGCGTTCGCGCGTCAGCATGAAGGCGGCCACATAGGCCGCACCCAGGCACGGTCCGCCAAGGTCGGCCAGCGGTCCGACCTGCATCGGTAAAAAGGGAAACGCCGTGTCCCACAGCGCCGCCAAACTCCAGCACGCATTGAGCGGCACGCCTACGGCCAGGCCGGCGACCAGCACCTTGCGCCATCCGGCGCGGTGACGCGCGGGCCGGGTCAGCCAGCCCAGGCGCACTGCGAACACGCCCAGTACAAACAGCAGCGCCAGGCGCGGCAGAAAAATAAGGTAGCTGACCACATTGACGCCAAAGTCATGCAGCCGCAGGCTGGCAACATCGCTCCAGCTGCCAGTGCTATAGATGGCATGGGCGCGTTGCGCCTCGTAGGCCTGTCCGATGACAAAATCGAGGTCGAACACATCCAGGCCAAGCATCAACAGCACCAGCAAGACCAGCACATTGACAGCCACCAGCAGATACAGCGAGGTGCGCAATTCACGCAAGGGCCGGCCGGCCTTGGGCGCCAGCCAGAAGCCGGTAACCGCGTAGGCGGTGAGGATGTCGCCGAACCAGATCAGGGTGCCGTGCACCAGCCCGACCGCCAGCAGCCAGCGTAAGCGCCGCAGATAGGCGTCGCGCGCGGCGCCGCATTCGCGCCGGCTTCCGGTTTGCAGAGCGAAACCGGCGCCGAACAGGAAAGCGAAGATCGGATAGAACTTTTGTTCGGCAAGGCCTGCCACCAGCAGCACGCTCCATTGATCGGCCAGCGACAAGCCATCGGCCAGGCTGGTGTGATACATCGCCAGGCCGTTCGCAAACGCCCACACGTTGACCACCAGGATGCCGAACACCGCAAAGCCGCGCAGCGCATCGATGCGGCTTGAGCGCGCCGCCACTACTGACGCATCCAGTCGCGCAGTTCGTAGTACCAGTACGCCATCTGCGCGGCCAGCAGGCCGGCCGGGCCGCCCGTGCTGGGCAAGCCCCAGCTGGAAAAGTGGTCCATATCGCCGCGCTCGCCCATGATGGCTGCGGCCAGCACGTCGCCGGCCAGCGTGGTGGGCGCCACGCCATGGCCGCCAAAGCCCATGCCGTACCAGATGCCTTCGGGCAGGCGGCCCAGTTGCGGCATCTTGTGGCGCCCGTAACTCATCATGCCGCTCCACGCGTAATCGACCTTGGTGCCGGCCAGCTGCGGATAGACCTTCAGCATGTCGCCATGCAGCAGGCGCGCGACGTCGGCGCCGCTACGCTCAAGGATCGAGATGCGTCCTCCCCACAGGAGGCGGGTGTCCGCCAAAGGCCGGTAATAGTCGAACGCGAAACGCGTGTCGTAGACCGCCGCGCCGGTGCGCATCGATCCTTGCAAGCGCTCGCCGAGCGGCTCGGTGACCATCACGTAGGTGGCGATTGGCAGCACCGCGCCAGCGAGGCGTGGATACAGTTTTTCGATGTAGCCGCCGCAGCAGACCACGACGTCGCGTGCGCGGACAAGGCCGCCGGCGGTGGCAATGCGCCAGCCGGCGCCGTCGGCCGCGATCTGGGTGGCGCGGCTGGCCTCGTGCACGCGCACGCCTTTGGCGGCGAGCACGCGCGCCAGGCCTTGCGCGTATTTGAGCGGATGAAAATGGAAGGCGCCCGGCTCGAACAGGGCGCCAAAATAACGTTTCGATGCAATCTTCTCGGCCAGCTGCGCGGGACTGATGCGCTGCCACTCGACGCCCAGGCTGTCGGCCATGAAGCGCTGCTGCTGATCGAGGATGCGCGCATCGTCGAACCAGTTGGCCAGGTACACGCCCTCTTCCTTCATTTCGCACGCGATGCCGTACTGCTTGATACGTGCGCGGATGCGCTCCACCGCCGCCAGCGTCATGTGATACAGTTTTTTGCCAACATCGGCCCCAACCGTATCAATAATCGAGCGCTCGCCCAGCGAGTAGCCACCGAATACAAAGCCGCCATTGCGCCCCGACGCGCCAAAGCCGACGGTTTCCGATTCGAGCAGCACGATGTCGGTCACGCCCCGTTCGGCCAGCGCCAGCGCGGTCGACAGGCCGGCGAAACCGCCGCCAATGATGCACACGGCCGCGTCTTGCGCGCCACTTAGTGCTGGGTACGGCACACCAGCGCTGGTGGCCCGGTAGTAGTCCGTGCTATGCATCGGCCAGGGTCGGATAGCCGCTGATGGTCAACGCGAATTCGGTGGCGTCGGAATGCAGGCTGGCGCTGGCGCCAAAAGGAATGGTCACGCGCTGGCGGCAGTGGCCGAACTGCAGGCCGGTCAGCACCGGGCATGGCAGCGTGTTGCGCAAGTACGCCAGCATGGCGTCAAAGTCGTAACCGTTATCGGCCGGCGACAGCCGGTAGGCCGAAAAGTCACCCAGGATCAGCGCCTTCTGGCGCGCCAGCACGCCGCTGTGCATCAGCTGCAGCAGCATGCGTTCGATCCGGTACGGGTGTTCGTTGACGTCTTCGACAAACAGGATGCCGTTGTCGATGTGCGGAAAATACGGCGTGCCAAGCAACGACATGATCATCGCCAGGTTGCCGCCCCAGACCGTGCCGTCAACGGCGAGCGCCGGATTGCCGCAAGCCGGCTGCACGATGCGGTGCGTGCGGCTAGAGACGCAGCTGTAGAAATCGTCAAGCGTGAACGCCAGCGGCTCGTCGGCGGCAAAATCGGACAGGAACATCGGCCCGGCATAGCTCTGGGCGCCGGTCTTGGCCAGCAGCGCCATCTGAAATGCGGTGAAGTCGCTGTAACCGACAAAGATTTTTCCGCTGGCCGCCATGCGCGCAAAGTCGATCTGCGGCAGCAGGCGCGTCATGCCGTACTGGCCGCGCAGCGCCATCACCACCTGCACCTGCGGGTCGTCGGCGGCCGCATTGAGCTGCGCCAGGCGTGCCTCGTCGGTGCCGCCGAAGCGCTGGAACACCTTGCCGGTGTCGAAGTAATTATGCACGGTGTGGCCCTGCGCCTCGAGCCGCGCGATGCCGCGCGCCAGCGCAGCGTCGTCGAAGGTATAGCCGCTGGGCGCGACGATGGCAATGCCGATTTTTTTGTTATTCACTGTTTTTCAAAATGAGACACGGAGGAGTCGATCGCCATCTTACCGTGCGCATGGGCGTCGATCAAGGCAAGCAGCCGTTCGATCAGTTGCGGCGGCAGATCATGTCCCATGCCTTCGATCACCTGCAGGCGCGCACCGGCTACCTGCCGCGCCGTGTCCTGCCCGCACGCCAGCGGCACCAGCGGATCGGCCGCGCCATGGATCACCAGCGTCGGCACGGTGATCGACTGCAGCAGAACGCTACGGTCGCCCGAGGCGGCGATGGCGACCATCTGGCGCGCCACCCCGCTTGTGCAGACGTTGCGATTAATCGAGCGTGCCACCCGCGCGCGCAACTGCTTGTCCGGCGTCGGATAGGCCGGGCTGCCGATCACATGAAACACCTTGACCATATGCGAGATGACGCTTTCGCTTTCCTTCGGTTGCGCCGGACGGCTAAGCAGGGCCGAACGCGCCGCGCGGGTCGGTCCGGGCAAGCCGCGCCGGCCACTGGAGGACATGATCGAGGTCAGGCTCAAGACACGCTCCGGATGCCTGGCCGCCAGCACCTGGGCGATCATGCCGCCCATCGAAGCGCCCACCACGTGCGCCTTGGCGATGCCGAGTGCGCGCATGACGCCGATCGCATCCATCGCCATGTCCTCCAGCGTGTAGGCCGGCTTGAGCGGCCAGCGCAGCAGCACCTTGAGCAGCGCCAGCGGCAAATTGGGCGAGCCGGCATGCTCGAATTTGGAAGACAGGCCGCTGTCGCGGTTATCGAAGCGGACCACGTAGAAACCCAGTTCCACCAGCCCGTCGACCAGATCGTCGGGCCAGGAGACGAGCTGCATTCCCAGGCCCATGATCAACAGCACCGGCACGCCTTTCGGGTCACCCGCCGTTTCATAGGCGATGTTGATGCCGTTGGCCTTCAGAATCGGCATGATCAGGCCTTCGCAGCGGGTTTGGCGCGCTTGCGCGGCGCCGGTTTGGCCAGCTTTTTAAGCTCGTCGAAAGCGGCCGTCATGCAGGCGGCGAACACGCGAATGTCCGGCACCGCGCGCCGGCAAGCGACGACGCCGAAATCGAGCGCGCCGTTATAGCTTTGCACCGTCACGTTCAGCGCCAGGCCGTGGGTGACGATCGACACCGGATAATTGGCCGTCATGCAGGCGCCCGCCAGATACAGCGCCATGCGCGGCCCCGGCACGTTCGACACCACCACATTGGCCAGCGGCGGCAGCGTATCGGCCAGCCGCGAACGGCCGTACAGCGCGACCAGGCTGCTCATCAGCCAAGGCACGCCAAGGCTGGGGAAATCGGTCGGCATGATCGCTTTGACGTTGGACATGGTCTTTTTCATCTGCGCCGATGCCTTGATGATGGCCTGCAGGCGCGCCTTCGGGTCCTCGACGTCGCTGCACAAGGACAGCAGCATCATGCTGACCTGATTGTTCATTTCGGTGTCGCCGTCGGCGCGCAGGCTCACCGGCACGGCCGCCACCAGCGCCTTGGCCGGCAAGGCGCCGTGCTCGAACAGGTAGCGCCGCATGGCGCCGCTGACGACTGCGAGCACCACGTCGTTAAGCGTCGCACCGAACGTCTTGCCGACCGCCAGCGCCTGATCCAGGTCGACGCGCGCAGTGGCGAACGCGCGCTGGTTGGTGATGCTGACATTGAGCGGTGTTTTTGGCGCCAGCGACAACTTGAGCGGCAGGCCGCGCGCGAGCGCCTTGATCCCGGTCGGCACGCCCTTGACCAGCTTGATGCATTGGGTGATGGTGTCGGCCAGCGCAGCCTTGAGCATGCTCGTTACCGGCGGCTGATACGGCGCATGTTCGTGCGGCGGTGGCGGCGCCACAGTGCGCGGCACAGGCGTGAGGTCGAGCAGCGCCTGGGCCAGCACGATCGCGCCCTGGCCATCGAGTGCGGCGTGGTGGATCTTGGTATAAAAGCCGATCTGCCCCGATTTGAGGCCGCTGAACACATAGAATTCCCACAGCGGCCGGCTGCGGTCGAGCAAGCTCGAATGCAAGCGTCCGACATAGGCTTCCAGCTGCGCCTGCGTGCCCGGCTTGGGCAAGGTGACCTGGCGGATGTGGTAATCGAGATCGACGTCATCATCGTCGACCCACACCGGATTGGCCAGCTCGAACGGCATCAGCGCCAGCTTCTTGCTGAACACCGTGGCCAGGTGCATGCGGTCGGCCACATGGCGCTTGACCGCGTCGGGGTAGTCGGCATGCAGGTCGGCGGCCAGGTCGAACAGGTGCATGGCGCCGACGTGCATCGGCATCTCGGGTGTTTCAAGATGAAGGAAGGTGGCATCCAGAGCGCTGAGGTGCTTCATGCGACGCTTCCTTTGACAGGGTTAGTAGAAGCCGAAGAAAGGATTCGGCCACGACGAGCGGTTCGGGTCGAGAAACAGCAGCTTTTTGAGCCCCGTATGCGCGGTATGGTCAAAGCGCTTCCACCCGCCTTCAGGCTGCGCCAGCCGGTCGGCGATCGCGTACAGCGCCGTCGGATTGAGGCCCATGCCGACATGGCTGGCATGCACCTCGATGTTTTCCGAGGTGGCCGTTTCCTGCTCCACGCTGCACTGCCACGCGACGACGCCGTCGGTGCGGCTGTAGATCGACGTGGTCGGCACTTTTGGCGTTTCTTTCAGGGCCGCAAAGCGCGCCTCGTCGACTTCCTTTTCGCCCGATACCAGCTGGTACACGCGCCACGCATTGGTGGCCTTGTGGCTGCCCGTGAAGGGCGAGCCGAGGGACACGACCAGCCGTACATCGTCCGGCATCATCTTGGCCAGTTCGCGCGCGTACACACCGCCCAGGCTCCAGCCCACCAGGCTGACCGGCCGGCCATGTTCGGCGCGCAGTTGGCGTATGCGTTCGACGCAGGCTTCCAGCACGCCCGGACGGGGGCCGAAATTGAGACCCTGTTCCCACGCATGGGCAGCGTAACCGAGGTCGCGCAAAAAGCGCCGGATGACGACCGTGGTGACGTCGCCGGCAGCCAGGCCCGGAAACACCAGCACCGGATGGCCGTCGCCGCTAGGCATGCTGCGCATGAACGGATAGGCGGCCAGTGCGATGCCCAGTTCCCATGGCGCGCGCATTTCCATCGCCAGCCGTACCAGGCCTGGCGCTGTTTCTGTTTTGTCTTGCTTGGATAATGAATTACGTGACAATCTGATCTCCTGATACCAGGTGTCAGGATACCATGGGCGCTTTGCGCGCGGCGCTGCGGCGCTCGGCGAAGAAGGCCTTGAGCATGCTGGAAGCTTCATCGGCCATGACCCCGCCGACCACCTCGGTGTGGTGATTGAGCTGCTCGTGCCCGAACAGGTTCAAAACCGAGCCGCAGGCGCCGGTTTTCGGATCGGTGGCGGCGTACACCACGCGCGCCAGGCGCGCATGCATCATCGCGCCCGAACACATCACGCACGGCTCGAGCGTCACATACAGTTCGCAGCCGGGCAGCCGGTAGTTGCCCAGCTTGTCGGCAGCGGCGCGCAGGGCCACGATTTCAGCGTGCGCAGTGGGATCATGGCTGCCGATCGGTTGATTGAAACCGGTTGCAATCACCACGCCGTCCTTGACCACGACCGCGCCCACCGGCACTTCGCCCAAGCTCCATGCATGTTGCGCCTGCTCAAGCGCCAGTTGCATGAAATCCTGTTCAGGCATCGGTAATCTCGGCCCAGCAGTTCGGCGTTTCGTGCAGTACCAGCTTGTGCAGATGCAAGCCGGTGCCAAAACGGTCGGTGTAGGCCGCTTTCAGGATGTCGAATGCGATCTGGGCCAGGTTTTCGACCGTCGGGATGCGGTCGATGACGACCGTCTTATGGCCCGGCAGCGTGGCCAGGAAGTCGCGCACCTTGTCGTCCTTTTCGTACACCAGGAAAGCGTGGTCCCACACATCGACCAGGTGTTCCTTGGCCAGCGCCTTGATGTCGGAAAAATCCATGATCATGCCGTTGTCGGAATTGCCTTCCGAATGGATCACCGCGCCGGTCAGCGTGATTTCGAGCGTGTAGCGGTGCCCGTGCAGGTTGCGGCACTGGCTTTTATGGTCGGGAATGCGGTGACCTGCATCGAATTCGAGCTTGCGTGTAATCGTTAACATGAAAGGATTATGGTATTTGTAAGAGTTTATGGGTTTGCAGGCTCAATTTCCATTTCGGATTGCGCTTGCAGGTCTCGATCGCCAGCCGGGTATTGTGTTCGGCCAGCGGGCCATCCATCGGCTGCACGAAGAAATTGTCGAAGTCCAGCTGTTCGTAGGCGGCCAGGTCCTGGCGCGTCTGGGGAATGACGACCTTGATCTCATTACCCTTTACCACCACCAGCGTCGATCCCATTTTCGGGCTGACGCAAATCCAGTCCACGCCGGGCGGCACTGGCAGCGTGCCATTGGTTTCGATGGCGATCATGAAGCCGGCCGCATGCATGGCCGCGATCAGTGCTTCATCCAATTGCAGCAGCGGCTCGCCGCCGGTAAACACCACATATTTGCTGGCCGGGTGGCTGGCCGGCCACAAGCTGTCAATAACAGCGGCCAGCGCGGCGCCGTCGGCGAACTTGCCGCCGCGCTCACCATCGGTGCCGACAAAATCGGTGTCACAAAAAGTGCACACGGCGCTGGCACGGTCGCTTTCACGTCCGCTCCACAGATTACAGCCGGAAAAACGGCAAAACACGGCCGGACGGCCCGCGTGGGCCCCCTCTCCCTGCAAGGTGTAGAAAATCTCTTTGATGCTGTAAGTCACGTCAACAACCCTCTTCAATCAACCCTCCATTATAGCAAGCCCGGTGACGAGCAGCCGAAAAGGCGCTTTCCTCCAGCGTGGCCGACCTTTGATTTACCTCCTGAATCGCGTTGATGTGTCACAACTGCGCAGACTTTCCCGCCATGTAACTTTATCGGAGTCGGCTTCGACTTATCGGAAAAATCGGAAGGATGCCATGAACACCACGCCCTCATTGATCGTTGCAGTTGTCTGGATGCTGCTGCTGGGCTGGGGCTTTCACGCGCTGCTCAAACGCCATCTGCGGCTGGACGATATGTTGGCCGACAAGGAAGCGCAACTGGCGGCCGAACGCCACGCGCGTGCGCAGGCCGAACGCACGCTGGCCAGCACCCACACCAGCTTGTGTCAGCTGGCCAGGCAGCACGAAAGCGTGCGCGAAGCCGAACGCCAGCGCATCGGGCGCGACATCCATGACGACCTCGGCCAGAACTTGCTGGCGCTCAAGCTCGACCTGTCGCTGCTGCACGTGAGCACCACCGGCGCCCACCCGATGATTACCCAAAAAATCGACAGCATGATGGGCAACCTCGACCTGACCATCCGTTCGCTGCGCGCCGTCATCAATAACCTGCGCCCACTGGCACTGGAAACCGGCCTGCGCCACGCAATCGAATGGCAGCTGGGAGAACTGTCGCGCACCCACGGCATCCGCCACGTGCTGGTGGCCGATGCGGCCGTGTTTGATAACCCGGTGGACAAGGAACGCGATGCGATGGTGTTTCGCATTTTGCAAGAATCGCTGTCCAATGTTGTACGCCATGCACACGCCACCGACGTCACCGTCGAGCTGCAACGGTGCGCCAGCGTGCTGACCCTGATGGTCCAGGACAATGGCGTGGGCATGCCGGCCATCCTGCCCGAACACGGCAGCGGCTTGACCGGCATCCGCGAACGCGTGGTGGCCATCGGCGGCCGCTTTGTCATAGACAAACCCGCCGCTGGTGGCACCCTGCTGACACTCACTTTTCCGGTACCGCAAGTGCTCGCGGTGCACTAATTGCCGCTATGCCCACTTCGCTTGCTATAGATCAAACGGGACCCGACGCACTGTAGCAAAATCAGACCTTGTCGGCAGTCAATAATTTGCCGCGTGGCTAGTTTTCTACACAGGGACGGCACATGAACAGCACACAACACGCAACGCGTCCGCGCGCCGAGTCCGCTCCCGACCAGGAACGGGCCTTCGCCAACAAGCTGCTTGAAATGCTGGCTGTTCCGGCCTTCGTGCTCGACACCAACTGCCGCGTCATCGTCTGGAACCGGGCCTGTGAACGCCTCACCGGCGTGGCCGCTTCCGAAATGCTGGGTACCAAGGACCACTGGCGCAGCTTCTACGAGGTGCGCCGCCCGACCCTGGCCGACCTGGTGATCGAAAAGCGCACCGACGAAATCGAGCACCTCTACCTGCGCGCCGGGCGCGGTCACGACACCGCCGGCCAGCTGTGCGCCGAAAGCTGGTGCGACATGCCGCGCTGCGGGCGGCGCCGCTACCTGGCCGCGGACGCCAGCCCGATCTTCAACGACGACGGCGAACTGGCTGCCGTGGTCCAGACGCTGCGCGACATGACGGATGAAAAGACCGCCCAGATCGCGCTCGAGCAGCTGGCCACGCGCGACGGCCTGACCGGGCTGGCCAACCGGCGCTGCTTCGACGACACCTTGCGCGCCGAATGGGCACGCGCCACGCGCCAGCACCAGCCGCTGTCGCTGCTGATGGTCGACGTCGACAACTTCAAGGCCTTCAACGACGCCCACGGCCACCTGGGCGGCGACGAATGCCTCAAGCGCATCGCCAGCGCGATTGCCAACGAAATGCGCGCCAACGACCTGGTGGCGCGCTACGGCGGCGAAGAATTCGCGGTGATCCTGCCCAACCAGTCGCTCAAGGGCGCCGCCATCGTGGCCGAGCGGATCCGCTTCCGGGTCGAGCAGCTGCGCCTGCCGCACGGGCGCGACGACGGCAAGCACGTCACGGTCAGCATCGGCGCGGCCACCGCGATCGCCGCCAGCGACACCGACCCGAGCCAGCTGGTGGCGATCGCCGACGCCGCCCTGTACCGCGCCAAGCACATGGGCCGCAACCGGATCAGCCTGCCATTAACCGAAGCGGCCGGCTGAAATCGGGGTCAGAAATCGGGGTCAGACCTCTATTTTCGCTTCGGGGTCAGACCTCAATTTCAAAATTGAG
>JAZJXM010000010.1:118512-126722 GCA_040390915.1 Pseudomonadota bacterium | reverse complement strand
AAAATTGAGGTCTGACCCCGATGTGGCGGCCAGTGTATGCATAAATTTTCGCTGTCAATTGCGCGGCGTTTATTCTATGCTCCGAGGCAGTTTTTCTTCCCTAGGAGCTACCGTGTCCAGATTCTTGCCCATCACCCTGCTTGCCTTGCCGGCCATCGCCATCAGTGCCCAAGCAACGCAAGCCCCGGCCAAAGCCGACTTGCTGCCGTTCACCGCCACCGAAAAAACGCTGCCGAACGGCCTCAAAATCATCGTCGTGCCAACCGGCTTCCCGAACCTGGTGTCGGTCCAGATTCCGGTACAAACTGGGTCGCGCAACGAGATCGAACCGGGCAAGTCGGGTTTCGCCCATTTTTTCGAACACATGATGTTCCGCGGGACCAAGGCCTACCCGCCTGAAAAATACCAGGACATCATTACCAAATCCGGCGCGCGCCAAAATGCTTATACCAGCGACGACCTGACCAACTACCACACCACGTTTGCCAAGGAAGACCTGGAGACCATCCTCAAGGTCGAAGCCGACCGTTTCCAGCACCTGTCGTACGGCGAAGACGTGTTCAAGACCGAATCGCGCGCGGTGCTGGGCGAATACAACAAGAACAGCGCCAATCCGATCTCCAAGCTGTTCGAAGTTCAGCGCGACACCGCCTTCAGTACCCACACCTACAAGCACACCACGATGGGCTTCATCCAGGACATCGAGGACATGCCCAACCAGTACGCGTACTCGAAGGTGTTCTTCGACCGCTGGTACCGTCCCGAGCGCACCACCATCATCATCGCCGGTGACGTCGAACCGGCCAAGGCGGTGGCCTTGGTAGAGAAATACTGGAGCGCCTGGAAAAAAGGCAGCTACAAGAGCGTGGTGCCGGCCGAACCTGCGCCGCACGGCGCCATCTACAAGCACGTGCCGTGGCCGACGCCGACGCTGCCGTATGTGACGGTGGCTTTCCACAGCCCGGCGTTCTCGGACACCACCAAGGACCAGGCCGCGCTGCAGATGCTGCTGTCGCTGTCGTTCGGCCGCACTTCGCCGCTGTACAAGCGCCTGGTGCAGGACGAGCAGAAGGTCGACCAGCTGTTCGATTCGACACCGGGCCGGGTTGACCCGACCCTCGCTACCATCGGCGCGCGCGTCAAGAAGATCGAAGACACCGTCTACGTGCGCGACCTGATCATGCAAACGGTGGCCCAGATCCGCACCACCGCGGTTAGCGACAAGCTGCTGGCGGACGCCAAATCGGCCCAGAAGTATGGCCTGATCCGCTCGCTCGACAACACCGAGCAGATCGCCGGCTCGCTGGCCTCGTTCGTGCACTATCACCGTTCCTACGGCACGCTGAACCAGTACGTGCGCCTGATGGATACCCTGACCCCGGCCGACCTGCTGGCCGCTGCCCGCAAATACCTGGTCGACGACGGCATGATCGTGACGACGCTGTCGAACCAGGCCATGCCTGACGCGATCGCCACGCTGCCAACCCTGGCCAGCTTCGACGCCGCCGCCAGCGCGCCCCATTTCGACGTGCTGGTGCAAAAGTCCACGCTGCCGCAGATTCGCTTCAAACTGCTGTTCGCAGCCGGCTCCGCACACGACCCGCAAGGCAAGGAAGGCCTGGCCGCGCTGACGGCAATGATGGTCGGCTCGGCCGGCTCAAGCGAGCGCAAACTCGATGAAGTCACGCGCGCCCTGTTCCCGATCGCCGGCAGCTTCAGCGAACAGACCGACAAGGAACTGACCACCTTCACAGGCTCGATCCACAAGGACAACTGGAACCAGTACCTCGATATCGCGATGCCGATGCTGCTCTCGCCAGGCTTTCGCGACGAAGACTTCCGCCGCCTGAAGGACACGCTGAAAAATGCGCTGCTGGTGGACCTGAAGGACAACAACGAGGAAGAACTGGCCAAGGAACGCCTGCAGACCAATGTGTTCGCCGGCACCGGCTACGGCCACCCGGTTCTGGGCACCGTCAAGGGCATCGATGCGATCACGCTGGACGACGTCAAGGACTTCTACAAGAAGGCCTACACCCAGGGCGCGCTCAAAGTCGGCATCTCTGGCGCCGTCAGCGACGCCATGGTCGACGCGCTGAAGAAGGCGCTGACCAAGCTGCCAGCCGGCGCCGGTCTGCCCGCCACCACCATCGCTAGCGGCCACAAGGCACGCGGCCTGGAAGTGGAAATCATCGAGAAGAATACGCGCGCCACGGCCATTTCGTTCGGCCTGCCGTTGACCGTCACCCGCGCGCATCCGGACTTCCCGGCGCTGTGGCTGGCCAAGACCTTCCTGGGCGAACACCGCGCCTCGAATGCCTACCTGTACCAGCGCATCCGCGAATTGCGCGGCATGAACTACGGCGACTATGCCTATATCGAGGCTTTCCCGCGCGGCATGTTCCAGTTCTTCCCGAGCCCGAACAACGCGCGCAAGGCACAGCTGTTTGAAGTGTGGATCCGTCCGGTCGCGCCTGAAAACGCACAGTTCGCGCTGCGCATCGCGCTGGCCGAACTGGACAAGGTGATCGAAGGCGGCCTGACCCAGGAACAGTTCGAGATCACCCGCTCCTACCTGATGAAAAACGTGTTCGTCATGACCGCCACCCAGGACCAGAACCTGGGTTACGCGCTCGATTCACAGTGGCACGGCACACCCGAGTTCACCAAGATGATGCGTGACGGCCTGACCAAGCTGACGCTGGCCGACCTGAACGGGGCCATCAAGCGCCACCTGTCGGCCCAGGACTTGTCGGTGGTCGTCATCGCCAAGGACGCGGCCGGCCTGAAGGACACGCTGGTGGCGGACGCCTTCTCGCCGATCAAATATGACGGCAACAAGGCGCAAGCGGTGCTTGACGAAGACCAGGTCATCGGCAAGCGCAAGCTCAACATCAAGCCGGAGTCGATCACGATCACCCCGGCCGCGAAGGTGTTTGCCGACTAAACAGCTCGGGAACGCACTCACGTCGTGATGCGTTCCCAGCCATGCTTCACGGCGGCCTTGAACTTGTCCCAGGCCGAGTGCGGATGGCGCGCCTCCCAGTCACCGCGCAAGTGGCTTTCCACGTCGTCCCACTGCCGGCCCCGATACAAATCGCTGCGCGCCATGCTGCCACCGTAGGTGTACGCCGGCGCATAGTCTTCGTACGCACCACCCTCATTGGCATAGTTGCTGCCCCAATGCGTGCGGAAATCGGCTTCGTCGGCTGGCGCCAGCCATTCCACATCTTCCACCATGTGCTGATAGATGCGCATGCCGCTGCGCGCGCCCTGCGGTGCATTGCCGCGCGCTGGAACGTGCGTGATCGGCACTTCGGTGCTGGCGTCGCGCTGCTGGGACATGGGCTGCGCATGCTGGCGCGCGCTGCTCGCCGGCGCCGGCCGCGCCCCGCTCAACTGCGCATGTTCGTCGATGTCGACCGGACCGAAACGCTCGACCAGGTCGGCCGCGCGCTCCACCTCGGCCAGGGTATCGGTGCTGACCGTCAGTACGTGGTGGCCGCCCTTGACCGCATCGGCATAGATGCGCGCGTCCTCGCGCCGTTCGGTGCCGAAAATGTCGGTGAAGAAGTGGCGGATCCCGGACATGAAAGTATGGTCGGCGCTGACCGGCTCCAGGCTGGTGTCGCCGGTCGGGTCGCCCTCGGACAGGCGCGCCTGCTCACGCGTGTAGCCCGCCGCTACCAATTGTTCCAGCGCCTTTTGGGCGTCACCGCGGTTGTCAAATACCGCTACCAGTGAATGTTGCATGATTAAAACCTCCTTCGCGCAAAGCGCACCATTGACCCTCATCAAGTAAGGATTTGACGCCAATACGAAGCTGGAGTTCGTTCTGACTTCCGGGAGTTCACCATGCAATCGATGCACGTCAATGAGCGCGAGATGGCACAGCGGCGCCACGACTTGGCGGTGTTGCGCCCTGAATCGATCGAAGGCCCCGACAACGTCGACCGCTTGCTGCACGCGCTGATGGGGCGATTCACGCAGGGGATCTCGCCGACCAGCCTGGCGCTGGCCTGGTGCGACTGGAGCATGCACCTGGCACTGTCGCCCAGCAAACTGCAGCGCCTGATGGAGAAAGCGCTGAACAAGGACTTGCGCTGGCTCGGCTACGCCATCCACAGTGCGGCGGGCCTGCCGGCCGAACCGTGCATCGCGCCGCTGCCGCAAGACCGGCGCTTTCTCAGTCCCGAATGGCAGCAATGGCCCTACAATCTGTACCAGCAAGCGTTCCTGCTCAATCAGCAATGGTGGTACAACGCCACCACCGGCATCGATGGCGTCACGCGCCACCACGAACAAGTGCTCGCGTTTGCCGCGCGCCAATTGCTCGACCTGGTCTCGCCGGTCAATTTCGTAGCCACCAATCCGGAAGTGATGCAGGCCACGCTGGCCGAGGGCGGCGCCAACTTCCTGCGTGGCGCCATCAACCTGGCCGAGGATGCCGAGCGCCACATGGGCCAGCAGCCGCCGGCCGGCAGCGAGCAATTTCGCCCGGGCCATGAAGTGGCCGTCACGCCGGGCCGGGTGGTGTTTCGCAACCATTTGATCGAGCTGATCCAGTACGCGCCGGCCGGCGCAACCGTGCATGCCGAACCGATGCTGATCGTGCCGGCCTGGATCATGAAGTACTACATCCTCGACCTGTCGCCACACAACTCGCTGGTGCGCTACCTGGTGGCGCATGGGCACACGGTGTTCATGATTTCCTGGCACAACCCGACCGAGGCCGACCGCGACCTGGGCATGGACGACTACCTGCGCCAGGGCGTGATGGCGGCGCTGGACCAGGTGCGGGCGCTGGTGCCGGGTCAGAAGATCAACACGGCCGGCTACTGCCTGGGCGGCACGCTGCTGTCGATCGCGGCAGCGGCCATCGGCTGCGACGAGAACGGCCCGATCAACGCGATGACGCTGCTGGCGGCCCAGACCGATTTCTCCGAAGCGGGCGAGCTGACGCTGTTCATCGACGAGGCTCAGATTGCCTGGCTGGAAGACTTGATGTGGCAGCAGGGATTTCTCGACAACCGCCAGATGGCGGGCGCGTTCCGCCTGCTGCGCAGCCACGACCTGCTATGGTCGGTAGCGGTCCATCAGTACCTGCTGGGCCGGCGCGCACCGATGACCGACCTGATGGCATGGAATGCCGACGCGACGCGCATGCCATTCCAGATGCACAGCGACTACCTGCGCCGGCTGTTCCTCGACAACGACCTCTTCTCCGGCCGCTACCGTGTCGATGACCGTCCGGTGGCCCTGGCCGACCTGCGCTTGCCGCTGTTCGCGGTGGCCACCATGACGGACCATGTATCGCCCTGGCGATCGGTGCACAAGATCCACCTGCTGTCGCAATGCGACGTGCAATTCGTGCTCACCAGCGGCGGCCACAATGCGGGCATCGTCAGCGGGCCTGGCCATCCGAACCGCCACTACTACACGGCGCGCCACGCGCGCGGCGGCTGCTACATCGATCCCGGGCGCTGGGTGGAAACGGCGGAAGAGCACGACGGCTCGTGGTGGGGCGAATGGCTGGACTGGCTGGAGAAAGTGTCGACCGGCCCGAAGGTGACGGCGCGTCAGGTTGGTACAGGGCTTGGGCCAGCACCCGGGAACTACGTGTTGGAACGGTAGAGTGGAAAAGCGCAGCGCCGTCCACCCTACGGGGCGCGGCCCTGGAACGCCCAATCCAGCGACAACAGCAGCCGTCCCATGCGCGGCCAGCACAGCGCCTCCAGTTCGCTGCGCGCCGCCCAGCGATAGCCGTCGGCCTCGGGTACCGGGCGTCCGCTCACCGGGTGCGCATAAAAGCTGGTGCACACCAGCCGTTCGAGCTGGCCCAGTTCGTCCTGCACCCGCACCCGGTACAGGTGCAAGCTCTTGTCGCGCCGGTAAGCATGTCCGCCCAGATCGTCGAAGCGGGCCGCATCGAACACGATGCCGGCCTCCTCGCCCAGCTCGCGCATGGCGGCCTGCAAGGTGGTTTCGCCCGGGTCTTGCATCCCTTTGGGTATGTCCCACTTGGCCGTATCGGTGACGTGGCACAGCAGCAGCTGGCCGGCCGGGTTGACCACCAGCGTACCGCACGAGACTGGCAATGACTTTTGTTTGCGCATGTCAACATGATGCCCCGGCCACGGGAACTTCGGTAAAATATATGCATCGAACGTATTTGCGAAACTGCAAGGACGGGCTATGCCATCACGGTTTCTTAATTCGGCACTGCCACAGCACGAAACTGTGGAACTGTATCGCCTGATGGTGGTCGGGATCCGCAATGTCGCCGTTTTCCTGATGGACCCGAACGGCTATATCACGGTGTGGAATCAGGGCGCACAGGATATCAAGGGCTACACCGCCTCCGAAGCGCTGGGTTGCCACTTATCCTTGCTGTACACCGAGCAGGACCGGGCCGCCGGCGTGCCCGAACACAATCTGCGCGAAGCGGCCGAGCACGGCTTCTACACCAACGAAGCCTGGCGCAAGCGCAAGGACGGCAGCCTGTTCTGGGCCCACGTCAGCATCAACGCCTTGCGCGCGCCTGACAACCGCTTGCTCGGTTTTTCCAAGGTGACCGTCGACCTGACCCGCCACAAGCTGCTCGAGCAATGCCAGGAAGAAAAGCTTGAAATCGACCACATTCTGCAGGCGGCCGAGTCGGGCACCTGGAAATGGCACGTTGCCAGCGGCGACGTCGAAATCTCTACCCATCTGATGCACTTGCTCGGCTACGACGGCGACCAGCGCAAGCTGGCGTTCAACGACTGGCTCAGCTTTGTACACCGCGACGACGTGGGCTTGTTCCGTGCCCAGCTCGACCAGGCCCGTGCCAAGCCCGACGACGGGTCGTTTGAAACCGAGCTGCGCTTTCGCTGCCACGACCGCAGCTTTCGCTGGTTTTTCCTGCGCACCAGCTCGAACCGCGACGGCGATGGCGTGCCGCTCGAATTCATGGGCGTGTGCGTGGCCATCGACAGCCTGAAGGCCTCCGAACGTGAACAGCAGCGCCTGCTGCACGAACTGTCCCAGGAACGCAGCCGCTTTGCCAACATCCTGGAGCAATTGCCGTCCGGCGTGCTGCTGGCCGAAGCCCCTTCCGGCAAGCTGATCTACCAGAACCGCGCCTCGGCCATCCTGCTCGGACGCAGCATCGAGCACGTCGACAGCTATCGCGACTATAGCCGCTTCACGTTCACCGATACCAGCGGCATTCCCATACCCAACGAAGACTTGCCGCTGGCGCGCACCGTGCTCAAGCAAGTGCCGACCGACACCGAGGACATGATTTACCAGCGCGCCGACGGCACACTCTTGCATTTCGCGTGCACCACCGCCCCCATCATCGATACCGACGGCATCGCCCGGCTGGCGGTGGCGGTGGTGCATGACATCACCAGCCTGAAACGCGCCGAGCTGGCCGCTGCCAGCGAAAAGGAACAGGCCCTGGTCACGCTCGCTGCCATCACCGATGGCGTCATCACGGCCGACCGCCGCGGGCGCATCACGATGGTCAACCCGGCCGCCGAACGCATGACCGGCGTGCTGCAGCCCGAAGCGGTCACGAGCAGCTTCAGTGCCGTACTGCGTTTTCGCGAAGAAGGCGGCGCGCTTGCCGTGATAGGCGCCATCGAGCGCTGCCTGAAGGAAAAGCGGGTAGTGGACAACCTGCCCCATCTGACCATGATCAACCGCAACGGCCACCGCTTCTCGGTGGAAACCGCGGTCGCGCCGGTGTGCCTGGCCGACGGCGAACTGCTGGGCGCGGTGCTGATCTTTCACGATGTCACCGAATCGAAGCGCTTGCTGCGCCGCTTGGGCTTTGAAGCGAGCCACGACGCGCTCACCGGCCTGGTCAACCGGCGCGAATTCGAAGTGCGCCTCAAGCGCGCACTGGAACGCACCCGCCATCCGGGCGACGTGACGGCGGCGCTGCTGTACCTGGACCTGGACCAGTTCAAGATCGTCAACGACACGTGCGGCCATCCCGCCGGCGATGAGCTGCTCAAGCTGCTGGCCACGACCTATAGCGAGCACGTGCGCGAACGCGACACGCTGGCGCGCATCGGCGGCGACGAATTCGCGCTCATTGTCGAGCATTGCGACGTCAATGAAGCGCTGGCGGTGGCGCAAAAAATTGTCGACGCCACCCGCAACTTTCGCTACGCGTGCAAGGGCCGCTTGTTCCAGCTGGGCGTGTCGATCGGCCTGAC
>JAZJXM010000010.1:624-118502 GCA_040390915.1 Pseudomonadota bacterium | reverse complement strand
CCGATCGACCGCAGCACCGCCAGCGTCGAGGAAGCCATGCGGCGCGCCGACCATGCCTGCTATATTGCCAAGGAGCGCGGCCGCAACCGGGTGTTCGTGCACTACCACGGCGACCTGGACATGGCGCACCGGCGCAGCGACATGCACTGGGTCACGCGCCTGACGCACGCGTTCCAGAACGAGCGCCTGCAGCTGTATTGCCAGCCCATCGCCTCGCTCACCGACGGCAACTCCATGCACCACTATGAAATCCTGCTGCGCCTGCGCAACGGGCGCTCCGGACCCATCATGCCGGGCATCTTCCTGCCCGCGGCCGAGCGCTACGACGTGATCCTCAAGATCGACCGCTGGGTGCTCAAGAGCACGCTGGACTGGCTGTCAGCGCACAAGGAGCACACCAAGAAGCTCGACATGTGCAGCATCAACCTGTCGCGCCGCTCGCTGACCGACCCGTCGTTCCACAAGTACGCCGCCGACCTGATCGATGCGGCCGATGTGGCGCCCGAAAAACTGTGCTTCGAGATCACCGAAAACGGCGCCATTGCCGACATGCAGAAAACCATCGCCTTCATCGAGGCGCTGTCGGCGCGCGGCTGCCGCTTTTCGCTGGACGACTTCGGCACCGGCATGACCTCGTTTTCCTACCTCAAGCAGCTGCCGGTCGACTTCATCAAGATTGATGGCTCGTTCATCCAGATGATGTCATCGAGCCAGGTCGACTTTGAAATGGTACGCTTCACCAACGACATCAGCCACATGATGGGGCGCCAGACCATCGCCGAATATGTCAGCGATGCCGCCATCCTGGACAGCCTCAAGAAAATCGGGGTCGATTTCGCCCAGGGCTATTGCATCGGCAAGCCCAGGCCGCTGCAAGCGTTTGCCACTGATTAATTTCCAACAGGACTGTTTTTGAACATGCAGCCGCGCGCAGATCGGTATATATTGAACTCATGGCCAGCGCCAGCTCGCCAGTCCAGCGGAGGTTCGCCATGCCACCCAGTCCCGACGCCCAGCCAAGCACGGCTGCGCCAGAATTGCCGTTCCTGACCCTGTGGTATCGCTTCCTGTTTTTTGGCTGGCTATTTCGCGACATCGATACCGCGCGCGACCTGTACGAGCGCCATGCTGTTCTGCAGCATAACCGCAGCATGTGCCGCTACCTGCCCACCTATTTGCGGCGCTGGTCGTTCCTGACCTTCGTCGATTTCGCGCTGGGCTGCCTGTTCGAGCGCGCCATGCAGGCCAGCGTGCTGTCGGCCTGGTTCTACACCTGGTCGTGCGTGACGCTGACCGGCATGGTGGTCATTTCCGTGGCCTGGGCGTTGCTGGCCAACACCCGCCTTAACTGAGCCTCAGCTGACCGCGTACGGCTGCACTTCCTGCGGCTGGCCGTCGGCGCCAAAGCGCAGCGCCACCGACACTGCGTGCACGCCCAGCGACGCCAGCGCGTCGCAGGCATCGTCCACTTCGTCCTGCAAGTCGGCGCCCAGGTCGAGCGGCTTGTCGCTGCTGCCCAGCACGACGCCATCGGCGCCCACCAGGCTGACCCGCAGCACCATCATGTTCTCGACATCGGCCGGCCCCACCACTGCAGTGGCCTGGCCCGGGTGCGCCTCCAGCATCGCGCCCAATTCGGTAATCACGCGCAGCATGGCAAGTTCGTGCATGCCCTGTTCGCGCGCGCCAAAGAACAGATCCTGGTACAGGAAATGGACCTGCAAGGCGGCCGGATCGGCGCCCATGCAGCGCTGCACCAGCGGGCCGGCTTGCGCCGCCCATACCTGGTAGCGCAACTGGCGCTGGGCAAAATAGGCGTCCGCTTGCGCTTCCTCTTGCGGGACCTGGTAAAACGGATCGTCGGCGCGCTTCATCGCGAAGCCGACCAGGTAGCGCAGTTCGACTGCCTTGTCGGTGGCGCCGAACTCGGACGGCGCCCAGCCGATGATGCTGCGCTCGAGCGCCGGCGCGGCCGTCAGCTTGCGGTCGGTCATGGCCGCGGCGGCGTCACGCGCCATTTCATTGAGTTCGCTGTAGCTGATGCGCAGCGCTTCGTCGCTGTCGTAGGCGTGGCTGATCAGCACCACCTTCGCGTCCGGGCTTTCCAGGCCGGCCTGGGTAAAGCTCTCGACCAGCGCGCTGAACGCTTCGGCGTCCTGGAACCCTTCGGCTTCCTTCAGGCCGCCGTTGCTTTGCATGAACAACGGCAGGGCGAAGGCGTTCACTTCCATCGCCGGCGCGCCTTCCTTGCGCAGCAGGACCGTGGCGGCCGCTTCTTCGATATGGCCGCGCAGATACTGGTAGGCGCCAACGTCGGTGTCGCGCGCGCGCTCGATGGCGTCATACAGCACGTCGTCGTTTTTCTTGCGCAGCGTGTTGCGCAGCAGCTTGGTAAATTCGTCTTGCTGCAAGTGCAGCGCGGCCTCGTCTTCTTCTTCGGCATGCTCGCGCTCGGACAGGGCCAGCGCCAGGTCGGCCAGCGCTTGGGCCAGCACATCGTTGTCTTCAACCGGGGCTGGTTTGCGGGGGACGGGGCGTTTGTTCTTGGGCATGGTGGTCGTCGCTGGGGAATGAGGCCCCCATGGTAGCTTATTCGATGCTCACGCGCAGCAATCCGAGTATCTGTTGCGAATCGGCCGGTTTGGACAGGTGGTGCTCGAAGCCGGCTGCATGCGCGCGCTGCGTGTCCTGCGGCTGGCCATAGCCGGTCAGCGCGATGAACTGCGCGTCGGCGCAGCAAGCCATGGCCTTGAGGCGTTGCGCCAGCTGGTAGCCGTTCATGTCGGGCAGGCCGACGTCGAGAATGAACACATCCGGCGCTTCTTGCGGCGCCCTGGCCAGCGCGGCGGCCGCGTCATGGCAGACCGACAGACGGTGGCCGCCGTTCTCGGCCAGCAGCATAGCCAGGCTGAGCGCGGCGTCGATATTGTCGTCCACCAGCATGATGCGCAAGCCGCCGGCGCCAGCGCCCTGGCACGCCGCGGGCGCGGCCAATGGCGGGGGCCCGTCGTACGGCAGCGTGACGCAAAAGCGGCTGCCGTGGCCGGCCCCGGCGCTGTGCGCGCTGATGCTGCCGCCGTGCAGCTGCACCAGGCGCTTGACCAGCGCCAAGCCCAGCCCGAGGCCGCCCTGTGAGCGGTCGGGCTGGCGCTCGCCCTGCGAAAACAGGTCAAACAAACGCGGCAGCAGGTCGGCCGGGAAGCCTTCGCCACTGTCGGACACCGTGATGACGGCCCGGTCAGCATCGACCTGCACCGCCACGCCGATGACACCGTTGGCGGGCGTGTATTTGGCCGCGTTGGTGAGCAGGTTGGCAAAAATCTGGACCAGCCGCGTGTGGTCCGCGCACAGATACAGGGGCGCCGACGGCAAGTCCAGCCGCAGCCGGTGCCGCTTGGCCTCGACCAGGCTGGCGGTCTGCTCGAGCGCCCGTTCCAGTACTGCCTTCAGGTCCACCGTCTCCAGCTTGAGCGTGACCAGGCCGCGCGTGACGCGCGCCACGTCAAGCAAGTCGCCCAGCAGGCTGTTCATGTGATCGACCTGGCGCGAGATGACCTCGCTGGCGTAGCGCACCCGTTCGGGGCTGGCCGGCTGCAGCTTGAGCAACTGGGCCGCGGTGCTGATGGGTGCGAGCGGATTGCGCAGTTCATGGCCCAGCATGGCCAGGAACTGGTCCTTGGCCGCATTTTGCTGTTCGGCCAAACGGCGCGCGCCCTGCTCGCGTTCGAGCAGCGCTTCACGCTCGGCCTCGGCATGCTTGCGATAGTGCTGGGCCTGGCGCAGCTGTTCGCCGGCCGCGTGCAGCGCGCCATGCAGCGCATGAACTTCGATCACGCGTGACTGCTGGCGCGCCGGCGGGATGCCGTTGCCCAGCGCGATCGCGTCGTCCACCGCGCGCTGGATGGCGCGCACATGGCGCCGTCCGAAATACGCCGCCAGGCCGGCTGCGCAGCCCAGTGCGGCAAGCAGGCCCAGCACTGCCACGAACGAAGCAGCGCGCGCGGAATAGTCGATCAGCGCCACTGGCGCGGCCACCGTCACGATCCAGCCCGACAGGGAGCAGTGGGTGAATGCGGCGATCGATTCGGTCCCTTCCAGTGACGGGTGGCGCACCTGGCCGCTATGGCTGGCACGCGCCGCAGCGAGCACGGCCGGATGGGCCGGCGTGCCCACCAGGGTAGAAGCATGCAAGTTGCGCGCGATGAAATTGCCGTTGCGGTCGACAATGGCCACCAGCCAGCCATCGGGTACCTTGAGCTCCTGCAGCAGTCCGTTGAAATGGCTGCTGGGAAAAGTTTGCTTGAGCACGACATGGCGGCCATCGTCCAGCGTGACCGGCAGGCTGACCGAAGTCATGAGCGAACCGGGGCGGGCCCCGTGCTCCACGCTCGACACGGCACCTTCTGGCACGCTGGCATCGGGCAGCTGCTGGGCCGCTTGCATCCTGAGCGTGGCCTGCGCACCATACAGTTCGCGCTCGACCCGCAGCGCCACGTTGTTGGCCGTTTCGGCCAGCGCGTGCAACGCCGCCTGGCGTTCGGCGTTTTGCAGCAGGTTCAGCGCCAGGCCGGAAAACAACACCACCGGGATCAGAATTGCGGCGGCCATCAGGAACAGGTAAGCGCGTATGTGCATGCAAGTGGGGCTGAATGTTGCGTTGACGGAAGGTTACCGCAAAATGGGCTTTTGGTCTGCCATAATGCATGTTCCGATACCCTTTCCCCACCTGCGCGATGCTCAACCGATTCTTCAAGCTCAAAGACAACGGCACCGACGTGCGCACCGAACTGGTGGCCGGCCTGACCACCTTCCTGACGATGGCCTACATCATCTTCGTCAACCCCACCATCCTGGGCGACGCCGGCATGCCCAAGGACGCCGTGTTCGTGGCCACCTGCCTGGCGGCGGCGCTGGGCACGGCCATCATGGGCTTGTACGCCAACTATCCGATCGGCATGGCGCCGGGCATGGGACTGAACGCGTATTTCGCCTACGCGGTGGTGCTGGGTATGGGCGTGCCGTGGCAATCGGCGCTGGGCGCGGTGTTCGTGTCGGGCTGTTTGTTCCTGCTGGTCAGTGTGCTGGGGCTGCGCGAAATGATCGTCAACGGCATTCCGCCGGCGCTGCGCAATGCCATCACGGTCGGCATCGGCCTGTTTCTGGCGCTCATTGCGCTCAAGGGGGCCGGCATCGTCAAGGCCAGTGCCGCCACCATGGTCACTGCCGGCGACCTGCACCAGCCCCCGGCCCTGATGGCCATCGCCGGCTTCGTGCTGATCGTGGTGCTGGACCGGTTCAAGATCAAGGGCGCGATCCTGATCGGCATCGGCCTGGTCACGGCCCTGAGCTTTTTCTTTGGCGGCAACAAGTTCGGCGGGCTGGTGGCGCTGCCGCCATCGATCGCCCCCACCTTGCTCAAGCTCGATATCCAGGGCGCGCTGTCGTCGGGCTTTCTCAACGTGGTGCTGGTGTTCTTCCTGGTCGAGCTGTTCGACGCCACCGGCACCCTGATGGGCGTGGCCAGCCGCGCCGGGCTGCTGGTCAAGGGCAAGATGGAGCGCCTGAACAAGGCGCTGCTGGCCGACAGCTGCGCCATTGTGGCCGGCTCGGTGCTGGGCACGTCCAGCACCACCGCCTACATCGAAAGCGCCGCCGGCGTGCAGGCTGGCGGGCGTACCGGCTTGACCGCGCTGGTGGTCGCGCTGTGCTTCCTGGCCTGCCTGTTCATCGCGCCGCTGGCCGGCGTGGTGCCAGCGTACGCGACCGCGCCGGCACTGCTGTTCGTAGCCTGCCTGATGTTGCGCGAACTTGGCGAGATCGACTGGACCGAGACCACCGACAGCGTGCCGGCCGCCATCACGGCAATGGTCATCCCGTTCACCTACTCGATCGCGCACGGCATCGCATTCGGCTTCATCACCTACGCCGCGCTCAAGCTGCTGACCGGTCAGGCGCGCAAGGTGGCGCCGGTGGTCTGGGTGATCGCCGCCGCGTTTTTGTTCAAGTACGCGTGGGTAGGCAGCTAAACGTGTGGCAACGAACAGAGATGAACACAAGAAATGGCCAAACTGGGGGTAATCACTCACCGGAGCCTGGCCATGAAACACCATCTCTTTCTCGCAGCAATGCTGATTGCCTGCACAGTCCATGCCGGCACCGAAGTCAATCAATGCATCACGCCAGCCGGCCAGGTCACCTTGACCGATGAGCCCTGCCCAGCCGGCGAGCACACCATCAAGGTCAGCGTCGGCGTGGCCGACAGCGGCGTCATGGCGGCCACGCGCAAGGGCAAGCGCGGGCCGGCGCCGTTCATGGCGGCGCGCCGCGTGTATCCGCCGTCAAACGGCTTGCCACGCGACGTCGTGACCATCAAGGCGGCGCACGCCCATTCCATGCTGCTGAGCGCGCGCTAGCCGCGCCTGTTGCCCAGGGTATTGCCTGATAGTAAAAACATGGGACCGGATGTATGATGGGCTGAACAGCGTTCACCGACCGGGGCAAGCCATGACCGTACTGACGTTTGAAACCCGCGAGGTCGTGCTCACGCTGGACCAGCATGGCGCCGCAAACGGCGCGCCCGTCATTTCGTTCAAGCTGCGCCTGTCGTCGACGCCATCCGTGTACGTGTCGAACGGCGACACGCTGCAGCATGCCAACTGGACCATGCAGCTGCGGCGCCAGGTCGATGGCGCGCGCGAAGCCGATTCGCTCACCTATTCACGCAGCGACGGCAAATCGGAGTGCCAGCTGCGCATCCACCAGTCGCCCGGGCGCTTTCGCAGTCTGCTCGACATGCTCAAGGGTGGCCACGCCTCCGAGATCACCGTCGTCACCGACGGCATGGAGCACCAGGACGACTACAGCAGCCGCTGGGACACCGACCGCGTCCCGGTCGTCAATGTGCTGCGCGTAAGTTTCGAATTCCCCTTGCCGCAGTGCGACGCCTAAGACAAGCGCGCCACCAATGTTGCTATGCGCCGTTCCAGGGCCCCGTGCTGCGCCAGCAAAGACCCGGCCTGGACCGCGTCGCCGCGCGCGCCCGCGAAGGCCGCCATCCGCTGCGGCACCAACGGCCAGGCCGGCGCAGCGCGTGCAGCGCGCAGCGCAACGTCGGTGGCGCGCTGATGCTGGCCCATCGCATGCGCGCATTCAGCCATGTACAGCCAGGCGCCGACCCGGGTTTCATCATCGGCAGCGGCGCGTTCCAGGCAGGCCAGCGCGGCGTTGAACTGGCCTGCGGCGACATGCAGTTTGGCGATCTCCAATGCCAGCTCGGGATGGCCGCCTTGCTGCAGCAGCAGCGATGCGGCGTCGCAGGCGCTGGCCTGTTCCACGCGTCCGCACACAATGTACAGGTGGCCCAGCGCTATCCAGGCGATCGCGCGCCGCGCGGCATCGAGTTGGCAAGCCTCGACTTCGCGCTGCAGCTCGCGCACCGTGGTCAGGTCGAGCCGCAGCCGGCGCGCGCGATATTCTCCCAGCCGTCGCAGCAAGTCGGCGCCGTAGGCACGGTCCAGCTGCGCGGCCTTCTCGAACAGCGTGGCGCGCGCCACCGGGTCGGTTGTGGCCAGCGCCAGCGCATGGTTGCTCGCTGCGCACCCGGGCCGGCATGCCAGTTGTTCGGCGTAGCCCGCCTCAGACGGATGATGTTCCAGGTCCAGCAGGCGCTCCCAGTGCTGGGCGTCGGCGGCGCGCCCTTCCCACAGCGCGGCCAGGTAGTCGGCGATAAAGCGGTGCCGCAGCGGCATGAAGCCGCTGCTGACCGAACGCGCAATCGTCACATCAGCCTTTGCGCCTGCCACCTGGCGCAGTGCCGACACCACCCGCGGCGGACTGGCCCACACCGTATCGGCCGGCACGGCGACGAAATAGTCGGCGTCGATGTCGACCAGCAGTGGACCGGACAAGGCCAGTGAGGCCAGCTGTCCGAGCACGCAGATGGTCAGGTCCACCCCCAGCAGTCGCCCTTCGATGGCGCCGCCAGCCACCACGTGGAACGATTCCAGGTCGGCGATGGAAACGCCTTCCATTTGCACCAACGCGCGCAGCGCCATTGCCATGCCGCCCCGCAGCACGTGCGGCGGCGCCACCCACACCACGCGCTGCAGCAGCCCCAGTTGCGCCGCCGGGTACAGAAAGTCTTCGATGCCGTAACAGGCGCTGCGATCAGGGCTGAGGCAATGGGTACTTTCCAGCTGCGCCAGCGCGCCCGCATCCGTGCAGGCGGCCAGGCGTGCAATGCGGGCCGGATCAATGAACTGCAGGTCGAGGTGGGCGTCCAGGTAGACCAGCGTGGCGCCGCGCGCGCCAATGCCGAACCAGTGCGCCAGCACCTGCGAGTGTTCCTCGAAGATGGTGGCGCAGTTCATGACGCGCCCGGCTTGAGGGCCAGAAAACGGCCCACGGTGAACGCCCCGCATTCGGCCGCCTCGCCCAGCACCAGCAAGCCTTCCATGATCATGCGCCGGATCGGATTGGCGGTGCGGCACGCCTCGCGCTCGACCTCGCGCCGCTGCAATGGTGTCGCCATGAAGCCGCGCAGCAGGTCCATTTCGGTGCGCATGTCGAGCGCCAGGCGCACGTCGAAGCCGGCGCTGCGCATCTCGCTGGCATAGCCGCTGACCGTGTCCAGCGACGCGATCGCCCAAGTGGCGCAGACGCGTTCGACCAGCGCCGCGCTGCGCTGTTGATCCGGCCCGGCCAGCCAGTCTTGCCCGGCCAGGCGCCCGCCCGGCTTGAGCACGCGCAGCGATTCGGCGAAAAAGCGCGCGCGGTCCGGGAAATGGCAGGCCGACTCGAAAAACAGCACGACGTCGAAGCTGGCGTCCGGATACGGCAAATCGCAGGCCTCGCCCAGGTCGAACGCAACCTTCAGCACGGCATGGCGCTGCGCCGACTCGCGTGCCAGTTGCAGCTGCGCCGGATTGGGGGTCAGGCCGCGGATGCTGGCGCCGGTCACCCGCGCCAGATGGCAGGCCGCCCCGCCCACGCCGCAGCCGACGTCAAGCACATGGCAGGCGGGATCGAGGCCGGCACTGTCGGCCACCACCCGTTCCATGCGCAACTGGTCCTGCGGGCCGATGCCCCCGCCCGGCATGTAGAAGCCAGTGTGCCAATGGTCGCCCAGGAATTCGCGGTAAAACGGAATGCACGCGGTGTAATAGCTGTTGACCAGCTCCGGCGTCACCGGGGCGCCACTGCGCATGGCCGCTACCAGCGAGGCCTGGTTCATTTGGAGGCCACTGGCTTGGCTTTGGCCGGCAGCGCGCGCAGGGCCGGAAAATCAACCTGGCAGCGGATCCCGGCCGGCAGGTCACCCTTGGCGTTGGGCAGCGTGAGGCGCACGCCGAAGGTGCCGCTGGCCGAATCGAACACGCTGTCGATGACGGTGACGGTGGCGTTGTAGTGTCCTCCCAGGCCTTCGGGCAGCACGTCGGCCGCGCTATTGGGCTTGAGTTTGCCGTAGGCCGCCAGCGGCAGCACCACCTCGACCCGCAGCGGCGCCACCTGCACCAGCTTGAGGATGGGCTTGCGCCCGGTGCCCGCTTCGGCCAGGTCGCCGGGATTGAGCAGGCGGTCCATCACCACCCCGTCGATCGGGCTGCGCAAGGTGCGCCGGCTCAGCAGGTCGAGCGCGTGGCGGTGTTCAAACCTGGCGATCTCGCGGTTTTCAGTCGCCTCCTTCAGTTCCGATTCGGTGATCCGCTTTTCCGCCTCGGCCTCGTCGCGCACCTGCGCGGCGACGAAGCTCTTGGCGTACAGGTTGTTGGAGCGGTCCAGTTTTTTGGCCGCATAGTCGGAGCGGTTGCGGGCGGTGGCGATGCGCCCTTCCACTTCGGCGCGGTAGCGTGCCAGTTCGACTGCCGACATTTCGGCGTTCGACTCGAGCTGGGCCAGCACCTGGCCGACCCGTACCCGGTCGCCGCGCTTGACCATGACTTTTTCAATCACCCCTTCGACCGAGCTGCGGATCTCCACCGACTGGTTCGGTTCGATCAGGCATTCGTACGGGTTGGCGTGCGCCGTTGCGGCCAGCAGCAGGCTGGCTGCGGCCACTATGTTCATCGCTGACATCATTCCCCTTTTCCGGTAAACGCCAGTGTCCGGTTGAGCTGGCGATCCTGCTTCAGGTGCTGCATGCGTATGCCTGCATGATGGCGCTCCGCGGACCATTGCGCAAGTGTCCGAAGGGCCCCGAAGGCCACCCGCGGCACCCGCGCTCCGCTGGCGACCAGGCGCCGCAGCAGTGCCGCCGGCGCCGGCGCGCACACTTCGAAAATATCGTCGTCGAGCGACACGATCGCTTCGCAGCTGCCGTTGTCGCCCTGGCGCGCGCAGCGGCCGAACAGCTGGCGGTCGATCCGGCGCGAGTCGTGGTATTCGGTCAGGATCACGTGCAGCCCGCCCATCTCGGCCACGCCCTGCCCCAGCTCGATATCGGTGCCGCGCCCGGCCATGTTGGTGGCCACCGTGACGGCGCCGCGCTGGCCGGCGCGCGCCACCACCTCCGCTTCGCTCGCGTCCTGCTTGGCGTTGAGCAGCGCATGGGCAATCCCGCGCCGCGTCAGCACCACGCTGATCTGTTCGGACGCCTGCACCGAGCGCGTGCCGATCAGCACCGGCCGGCCCAGCCCTTGCGCCATCTGTTCGGCCACGTCGGCCACGCGCTCCCACTTTTCGGCGATGCTCAGGCAAAAAATAGCCGCGCCGAGGACCCGCTGCGAGGGCCGGAACAGCGGCACCCGCGCCACCTCCAGCCCATACACCGACCGGATCTCGCGCGCCGCCTCGGCGGCGGTGCCGGTCATCCCCGACAGCAGCAGGAAACGGCGAAACAGGCGCTGGTAGGTCAGCCGCGCCAGCGTGTCGCGGCGCGCCGTCAGCGCGACCTGCTCCTTGATCTCGATCATCTGGTGCAGCCCGCGCTCCCAGGAGCGGTCCGGCATCACCCGCCCGGTCGATTCGTCGACAATCTGCACCTTGCCCTCGACCACCACGTAATGCTGGTCGAGCGTAAACAGGTGCAGCGCCGACAGCGCCTGGCGCACCATTTCCTCGCGTGCGCGCAGCGACGTCCACACGCCTTCGCGCCCGGCCGCGTGGCTATCGAGGCGGCCGCGCCCGGCGTCGCTCAGCCAGATCGCATGCTCGAGCGGGCTGACATGGAAATGCTCGCGGCGAACGCCAGCACCGCGCCGCACTGCTGCTCGTCGTCGCCGCTCGCCACGCTGGCCGACAAAATCAGCGGCGTGCGCGCTTCGTCCACGAACACGCTGTCGGCTTCGTCGACGATGGCGAAATACAGGCCGCGCAGCACCAGGGCGCCATCCTTGAGCGATTCGCCGGCCATGCGCTTGAGCGCCTGGTGCAAGCGGCTGGTGCGCCCTTCCAGCGCCACCAGGTCGCGCAGGTAGTCGAATGCCAGCTCCTTGTTGGTGCAGTAGGTGACCGATAGCGCATAGGCGGACCGGCGCTGGTCCTTTTCCTGGCCCTGGATCACGGTGCCCACGCCGAGTCCCAGAAATTCGTACAATGGCCGCATTTTTTCGGCGTCGCGCTGGGCCAGGTAATCGTTCACGGTGATCACGTGCACCGGGTAGCCGGCCAGCGCCACCGTGCACGCCGGCAGCGTGGCGCAAAAAGTCTTGCCCTCGCCGGTTGCCATTTCGACCAGCCGGCCGCGCAACAGCGCAAAGCCGGCGATCAGCTGGGTGTCGTAATGGCTCTGGCCCAGCGTGCGGGCGGCGGCGGTGCGGATCAGCGCGAAGCATTCGGCCACCAGTTCGAACGCGAAGCCGTGCTGGCGCAATCGCGCGCGCATGGCGGTGGCGCGCGCGCGCAACTGTTCGTCGGCCAGCGAATGGAGCGCGTCTTCATGGGCGTGGGTGGCGGCAGCGATGCGGTGCATGCCGCCGCGCGCTTCCCACAGGGCGCCAACGGCGCGGCCCAGCGTGGCGTCGAACAGGCCGAGCGCCAGCTTGTCGTGCCATTGCGGTTCGGCTTCGCCGCGCTCGGCATAGGGCCGCGCCCCGGCCAGCGCGACATCGCCAAATACGGCCAGGCGCCTAGACATGGAAATGCGACAGGAACAGGCGCCGCACGCTGCGGTACCATTGGCGGGCCAGCGGCTCGGGCGGGTGTTCGAAGCGCGCGTGCACATGCTCGCCAAAAAACACTTCGGATGCGTCACGCGCCGTCAACGGCACTGCGACGTCAAACTGAAACGTGCGTTCCAGCGTACGCGCCCCTTTGTTGTCGCGCGGGTCGGTTGCCAGCTGGCCGCCGCCCTGGGTCGACAGCGCCAGGCTGGGAAGGTATTCGGCGCCGGCCGGCACTTCGCGCTGCAAGCTGGCGCGCAGTACCTGCCCGGGCCGGTGCACCAGGCGTACCTGGACCTGCGTGGTGGCGCGCCGCACGGCGTCGGCGTCGTCCTGCGCCACCACCACCCGCGCCACCAGTTGCGGCTTGTCGATGACGTAGCCGAGCAGCTCGCCGCGCGCATAGTATCGCCCGTCCAGGTCCTGCGGGCGCGGCACCATGAATACGCCATCGGCCCGGGCCCGCACCGACAGCAGCGCGACCTGTTCGCGCACCGTTGCCAGCGCAGTGCGTTCAGCTTCGAGCTGCTCGCGTGCCAGCGCCGCCTGGGTGCGGTCGTTGGCGAGGCCAGTCCAGTAGGTCGCCTCCAGTTCGGCCACTTTGGCCTGGGTCGACTTGAGCGAAGCGACCAGCGCCGGGTCGCGCAGTTCGACCAGCAACTCACCGGCGGTCACGCGCCGGCCCGGCATGGCCACCACGCGTTCGACAAAGCCTTCATGGCCGGTGCGCACCATGGCCGACTGCGGCAGCCACGCCACGCCTTCGGCCACGGTATTGAATGGCGCCGGCACCACGAACAGCAACAGCACCAGGGCCGCCAAGAAAGCGCCCGTGACCAGCAGCACGCGCGAGCGGTGGCGCCGCACGCGCGCCCGCGCAGCGACCTGGCGCGCGCTCTTGACCAGCGGCAGCAGCGCCATGGTCGCTACCGCCCACGCCGAGAGCAACACGCCGATGACGAAAAATTCGCCAGCGATGAACAGCGCGATGGCAACCGTCACCAGCACCCGGTAAATGGTCGAACACACGCCGTACAGCGCCAGGAACAGGCGCTCGCCGGCACTGCCTTCGGCGCTGTGGGCGTCGGCCACGCCGAACGCATGGCGCTCAACCAGGTAGCCCAGGTAGCGCATCGAACGCGCTCCCAGATTGGGCATTTCGGCCAGGTCGGACAGTATGTAATAGGCGTCGTAGCGCAGCAGCGGATTGCCGTTGAAGACCAGGGTCGAGATGCCGGCCACCACCATCACGTTGAACAGCACCGCGCGCAGCGTCGACGGCTCGATCAGGATCCACAGGTAGAACGCCAGCGCGGCAATGAACAGTTCCACGGCAATCCCGGACGCGCCCACCACGGCGCGCTGAAAACCGGATTTGAACACGGTCGATGCCGACGCTTCCACATAGGGAATCGGGATCAGCACCAGCATCACGACGCCGACGTCGTGCACCTCGCCGCCGCCGCGCTTGGTGGCCGCTGCGTGGCCGAATTCGTGCAGCGCCTTAATCAAGGGGAACACCAGCCATAACAGCAACAGGTTGTCGGCCCCCAGCACCCGGTCGGAAAAATTGCCGCCCAACTCGTCCCAGTGCAGCGGCAGCAGCATCAGCGCCGGCAGCACGACGGCGAGCCACAGCAGAGCGCCCCAGCGGCTCCATAGCAGGTCGATCAGGGGGCGCAGGCGATTGAGCATGGCGTCCGGATCGAACAGGTGGATCCGGATCGCCATCGGATTCATGTAGGAACGCTGGCGCTGCTGGCGCGCCTGGCGCTCGCCGCGCTCATAGGCTTCGGTGGTGTCGGGGGTGGCGTCGCTGCGCAGCAGGTCGGCCGCGTGCAACTGGCCGAGCAGGCGGATGATGTCGTCCTGGGTCGGGGCATCTTCGCCCAGGCGCCGGTTGGCCAGCTCCCACAGCTGCTGCACGCTGCGCGCGCCGTCCATGGCCGCGATGACGAAGCGCGCCGCCGGCGTAAAGCGGTGCACCTGGTTCGATACCGGGTCTTGCAGCAAATACCACAACTGGCCCCGATAGCGCATGCGGTGCAGCCGCGCATGGGCGCGCAAACAAGGCCGCACGGCGCACACGCGGTACCAGGAGCTCGACAACAGTGCCTCGCTCATGGCCTCACCATAGCCACTTCCAGGTCCACAGGCGCAGCCAGTCGACCAGATTGTGGGTCCAGATCCAGATCAGTTTGCGCTGGCCGCCGTCGACTTTGCCGATGCCTTCCATGCCCGGGCGCAGCCGCACCGAGGCCTGATCGAGCTGGGCCTCGACCCGAAAATAGTTGCGCCCGTCCTGCGGGGTCGACACCGGCGTCACCTGGCGCACCGTGAAGGCCAGCCGTTCGGACGGCATGCCCGACAACGCCAGTTCGCCGCGCTGGCCGCGCCGCACCTGGGCGATATCGCGTTCGTCGACGTTGAGCACCACCCGGTAGGCGTCCAGCGGGGCCACCTCGAACAGCACCTTGCCCTGCTCCACGGGAGAACCGAGCAGCTGACTCAAGTCGCCGGTCACCACCACGCCGTCGAACGGCGCCTTGAGCGTGGCGCGCGCCAGCCGTTCTTCGACCAGCGCCAGTTGGGCCTCGGCCTGGTCGCCCTGGGCAGCCACGACCGCCATCGCCGCGCGTTCCTGCAGCGCGGCGGCCTGGCGGTATTTGCGGTGCGCCTGTTCGGCCTCCGAGGCCCAGCGCGTGCGTTCGAGCCTCAGCTCGCGCTCTTCCAGGCGCGCCAGCGGCTGCCCGGCCTTGACGTTGTCGCCGGCCCGCACCAGGCTTTCCGCCACATAGCCCTGGAACGGCGCCACCATGGCGCGCTGTACCGCACCTTCGATCACCGTCTTGGTGGTGACCCGGTAATCGCCGTCGGCCACGCACAGCACCAGCACCACCGCCAGCGCGACCAGCGCACCGAGCTTGAAGCCCGGATGGCGCGGGCCAAATAGCAGCGCTGCGCCCTCGCGCACGCCCGACATGGTCCGTTCGCGCAAGCCGCGTTCGGCCATCAGCTTCAATTCCAGCACCGGTCCGAGCAACAGGCCAAGCGTCTTGCACAGTTCAAGTTCGGCGCTGTCGAACGGACGTTCGCGGCTGCGTTCAAAGGTCATCGCGCCGATCACGCTGCCATCGTTGACCAGCGGGACCGACAGCACCGCCGCTTCGCCACGCGCGCGCGACAGCGCGGCGTGCGCCAGAGCGCCGACCGCCTCGTTATCCTGCGGCGGATGGATGATTGCCATATCCAGGTCCAGCACTTCGTCCATGGCCTCGACCAGCAGGCGCACCAGGTCGCTGCGCGCGTCGAACGCGGCGCTGTGCGAAATGGCCGCCAGCACGATGCTGCTGCGCTTTTCCAGGCCCAGGCCGACCCGTTCGCAACCGAGCCGCCCGGCCAGTTCGTTGGCCACCGCCAGCGCGCACGCGCCCAATCTGGGTTCCTGCAGTGCCGTGGCGATCACTTCGGAGGCAATCACCAGGCGCAAGCTGGCGGCGTGCTGCTCGCCGAGCAGCTGCTGGCGGAAGCGGTCGACCAGCCATGCGCTGCCCCAGTGCACCAGGCGCAGCGCATGCTGCAGCTTGGGCGCCGGCGAATGGACGATATCGAGGATCACCGCGCCATGCACGCGGCCGGCCACTTCGATCGGATAGGCCACCAGCGACGCCTTCTGTCCGCCGTCGCGCGCCGGCGCCGCGCGGCGCCGTTCGGCACTGACCCGGTGCGCCACCCGGCGCCGTTCCTTGAGCACGTTTTCGACAAAGCCGCGGCGCTCGGTCAGCGCCCGTTCGGCCGCCGCCCCCAGGTACTGCATGTTGCGCCCGGGATCGGGCCACACTGCCGCAGCACTGTAGGCGCCGCCCGCGTCGGGTCCCAGCACCAGCAAGGCGCCGTTGACATGCTCGACCTGCGAGCACAGGATCGCCAGCCAGCTGGTGCAGAAGCCGGTGGTGCTGGCGTCCGACGCGAACTGGTCCCAGGCGCTGGCGTCATCCTTGGCCCGGCTGCCGTCAGCCTGCGCGTAAATCGCTTCGCTGCCCACCTCGCGCGGCCAGCTCAAGTTGCCGCTGCGCCCATGCTGTCGGCGCCGTTACGCCCACGCTTGGCGGGCGGTGCGCTGGCCTTTGCCGGCGCAGCCTCGCCGGTCCGGCTGTTGGCCAGGCGCGTCTTGACCCCGTCGAAATTACGCATCGATTGCAGGTGCAGGTAGATCAGTTCGAGTTCGTCATTGGCCGCCAGCTGCTGCAGCGCTTCGCCCGGCAAGGCCTTGAGGCGCTTGCGGTCGACTGCCTGAAAACCGGCCAGCGACATTTTCTCGCCCGATTCGAGCGTGAACTGGGCTTGCATCGGTTCGAGCAGGTCCAGTTCCTTGAGCTTTTTGCCGAACGCCTGGGTGCGCTGGAACTGGAGCCGGTACTCCTGCAAGAACTTGAGCACATTGTCCACATACGGCGTGTGCTTGCCGTCCTCGGTGAACAGCGCTTCGCCACGGCCCTGGTAATTGAGGCCCTGGAACGCTTCGTCGACGCACAAGGTGAAGGTCTTGTCGTCTTCGCTGATGGAGAACACGAACGGATAGCGGCGGATGAAAGCCGGTACATAGCTGCCCTGCCAGGCGTCGTCGCCGCCCACGAACAGGTTTTCGTTCTGGCGCGCCCCCAGGATGACGACCGGGACGATATCGTCGCCGTTTTGCGCAAACACGATCGCGTATTCGGGCGCCGCTTGCGGAAACTCGACCGCCATCAGAGGCACCGAATTGACCTTGCGCGTAAAGGCGAAGCCGGTCCCCGCTTCAACCGAACACTTGGCGTGGCGGCCATTCGAGACCGGCACCACGGTTTCATAAATCAGCTGCTGTGTACTCATATGCGACATCTCCAGTCGGAACATCAAACACGTGAACGTGGTGTATTCAACTCCGCTTTCAGCTTCGGCGCAACTGTTACTTGAATTCGCAGTTGGGCGTTTGGATTGCGTTCTGCGTCGTTGCGTGCTAGCTGATTGACAAAGTCGCCATGCCATTGCTGGGCCCTGGTGCTTGCCGCCAGCGTGGCAACCGGTTGCACCGGCTCGGCATACCGGTTGGACCAATCGATATTCGAGCCGGTGACCGTGGCGCTGGTCGGCGCCCGCCTGCCGTAGATGGCATTGTCCTCGTCCGGCGCCGCCACCATCGACGTGAGCAGCGGTTCGGAACTGCTCATGCTGTGGACCGTGGCCTGGCCAAGCACCACGGGGGTTTGCGACACCGTGCCGGCGTCGTGGAAAACTGCGCGCCGCCCGTACAGGGCATTGTTCTCGTCCGGTGGCGTGTCCCTTATTTTGCCGGCCACCTCGGCGCCGGCGTCGGCGCTACCCTGGACCACGGCCGCGCCAAGCACCACCGTGGTTTGCGCCGCCACGCTGGCGTCGTTGGTTTTGAGCGTGACCGTATCGAAGCTGCCGGCCCCGCGCGCGAGCAGGCCCACGCTGCCGTCGGCCAGCGCGGCGTTGTAGGAATAGCCCAGCACCACGTTGCCGTTGAGCGTCACGCTGACGGTCGAACCTTTGAGCACCACCCCCATCGTGTAGTCGACCCCGGCGTCGATCACCCGCGCGAACGCGGCATCGATCACAATGCCACCCTTCGCGGTCCGGTGCCCGAGCATGATCTTGTCGGTGACCGCGTCGAGCACGGCGAATTTGTAATCGGTATCGCTGTAGCGGTCGTACACGAAACCGGCCTGGCCCGAAGTCGAGAACGTGGCGTTCAGTTCCAGCAGCGACAAAGCCTGGATGTGCGGCACGCCAAACGTCATCTGCTGCACCGCCTCGGCGCCGGAACCGGCAAGGCGCCCGCCGCCGAAGCTCCAGCTGCCGCTGCGGGCCTGCCCGCTGAAGATGGCGCCGCTGCCAGTGGCCAGATCGTCGGTCTTGACCGTGGTCGCTTCAGGGGCAATCACCTGCACGCCGATCGAGTCGAAGCTGCCGCGCGCGCTGTCCGAACCGACACCCACCAGTCCCCAGTTCAGGCCATACGCGTAGCCGTCGACCATGCGCGCCGTGTAGGTCTTGCTCAACGACGTCTTGTTATCGACAATCAGCGTCGCCGTCAAGCCGTTCACGGCCAGCATCAGGTTGTAGTTGCTGCCAGCCTTGGCCTGGAATGGCGTTTGCGAATCGACGATCCAGCCGCTGGCGGTGCGATGGCCGATCACCAGCTTGTTGGTCGAAATGTCGATCCCGGCAAACTTGAAGTCGGTCTTGCCGATGTAGTCGAAGATCAGGTAGCTGTTGGCCTTCCAGCCGCCGGTCGGCTTGATGATATTGACCGTGGCCTGCATCTCGAAATACACCGGCAGCGCGTCGCCAATCTGGAACACGCTGGCCGCGTCGCCCAGCGGCGAGGTCGCTGCTACTTGCAGCACGCCGCCCTTGGCTTCCCACTTGCCGCTGTCAGCGGCAAAGCCAGCCAGTGGTACGGCCGGGTCGTCGAAGCTGGCCGAGCGCAGCACGTCGCGCTTGCCGCCGGCCAGGTTGCCGGCCTGCGGGTCGCGCGGACCGCCAGTCTGGTCCTGCCAGGCAAAGTCCTGCTGGCGCACCATGCCCAGTTCGCCCATCGGTTCGCCGTTGCGCAGTGGATCGGCGCCAGTGTCGGCGGCGCGGGTCGGATCGGCTCCGTCCGAGGCCGACAGCGCGTACAGGAACTCGCCCAGCTGCGGCTGCAGCGTGCGCGACACCGTGCCAAGGCCGAACGGCGCGAACGGCACCACGAAGCTGTTGAATTCGCCCACCCAGTCGATCAGGCGGTCGCCGCCGGTATTGCCAATCAGGACATCGCGCCCCGCGCCGCCATAGGCGCGGTCTTCGTAGCTCGGATGGGTGTCCGGCACGTCGTTGGCGCCGGCTTGCTTGTCGTCGGCGTTGAGCAAGTCGTCGCCCCAGCCGCCGTACAAGTCGTCGCGCCCGCTGCCGCCCACGATCCAGTCGTTGCCGTTGTCGCCAAAGATCTTGTCGTCGCCGTCGGACTGCACGATGCCCCAGCTGGCGCTGGCCACGTCGACGCCTTCGGTGGCGCTGAAGTTGAGCAGGAAGTTGTTGATCGTGGCGCGCGGCGCATATTCGTCGTACAGCGCGAACTCGGTGGTGGCGGTACTGTAGGCCAGCACATTGCCGCCATTGACCGGCGCCTGGTAGAACTGCGGCAGTGCTTCGGCGCCCGATATCGCGTCGTCGCCGCTGCCACCGTGCAGGAAGTCGCTGCCCAGGCCACCGTAGATGATGTCGTCGCAGCGGTGGGTCGACTGGCCGCCAAAATCGTCGGCCGTGCCATTGAAGCCGTTGTCCTGGCTAAATGGCGTGATGTCGACCGATTTCTTGAGTTGGCCAGTCACGTTCAGGTCTGCCGTCTGGACGCCGCCCGGGGTGCTGATGGTGCTTTGCAGCGTCGCCACCAGCACGCCGGCCAGCGGTTCGGCGGTGCCATTGCGGCTGGTGAAGATGCGCCCGTCGTCGCCCAGCACGCCGTCCTGGCCATTGCCGCCGCTGATCCAGTCGTTGCCGTAGCCGCCGATGATATCGTCGTCCTGGCCTTCGCCGAAAATGACGTCGCTGCCTTTCTGGCCATAGATGAAGTCATCGCCTGCCTCGCCGTGAATCACGTCGGCCGCGCCGATGTCGTTCAGGGCGCCCGCATTGACGTCGACGCCGCCCGGCGTGTAGTCGAGCAGCGCGGCCGCGCGCACCACGATGCGCTTGCTGGCGCCGGTGTCGTAGCCGAAAGTGAGGCCGGTGCTGGCGCCGGCCCCGTTGACGCTGACCACGCGGTAGACGTTGCCGTTGTCGCCGATCAGCATGTCGGAATCGGCGGCGTGGCCATCCACGCCCGTGTCGCCTGCGTCAAGCCGGCTGGTACGGGTGCCGGCGCCGCCAAACAGCAGATCGGCGCCGCTGGCGTCGGTGCGGCGATCGGCCGTCGTCAGGCTGAACATGTCGGAACTGCCGCCGATGATGTCGTCCTGGCCCAGGTTGCCGAAAATGACGTCGTTGCCGCCGTTGCCTTCGAGGTAGTCGTCGCCGTCACCAGCGCGTTCCTCCGAGGCCAGCGTCGCGCTCACCGCCAGGTCGATCGAACCGTCGCCCTGGATGGTATCGTCGCCCAGTTCACCGAAGATCTGGTCGCTGCCGGCGCCGCCGGCGATATAATCGTTGCCGAAGTTGCCGTTGTTGGCGATCTGGGTAGCGCCATCGTGATCGAGGATCTGGATGTCGAAGTCTTCCCATACCGGCGTCAGGCCTGCGATGGCGCGGTGCTCGGGGCCGACCAGCACCGAGCCGGCCGGGAAGCCGGCGATGCCGGCGGTGCGGTACAACTGGCCGCCCTGCTCGGTCAGCGTGCGGTAGCGCGCATTTTTCATGGCGTCGCCCACGGTGCGGTCGAGTTTGACGTTGTCGCCAAATACCAGGTCGCTGCCAACGCCGCCGTCGATGCGGTCGCCCAGCGCGCCGCCGATCAGCACATCGTCGCCGTCGCCGCCACGGATCACGTCAGCGCCGCCGATCGCGTCAGCCAGCGTGGTCAGCATGTCCAGCATGCCCGGATCGGCAGCGCTCAGCACAAAGTTCAGCAAGCCGTTGTCGCCCACCACAATGTCGTTGGCGGCGCCGGCGCTGATGATGTCGCCCGCGTAGCCGCCCAGAATCAGGTCGTCGCCGCTGCCGGTGCTGATGGTGTCGACGCCGCCAACTGCGTCGTCGATAGTGGTGGCAATGCCGATCGAGATCGGCAAGCCGCCCAAGCGCCCGAAGTTGCTGGTCGCCGACGTGATCTGCGCATTGTCGCCGAACACCAGGTTGCGCCCGTCGCCGCCATTGATATTGTCGGCGCCGAAGCCGCCGACGATGATGTCGTCGCCGCTGCCGGTGGTGATGGTGTCGTCGCCGCCGATCAGATTTGCCGTGGTGGTGATGCGGTCGATGTCGGACAGGTCGCCATCGTCGACAACAAAGTCGATCGTGCCATGGTCGCCCATCACGATGTCGTTGCCTTCGCCGCCGTCGATGACGTCACCCAGCGCGCCGCCCAGCAGCAGGTCGTTGCCCACGCCGCCGGACAGGCTGTCCACGCCGCCGTTGAGCGGCACCAGGGTCAGCACCGCCGTCACATTGCCGGTGCCGAGAATGCGCACGGTGCCGGCCGACTGGTCGATCCTGCCATGGTCGCCAAACACGATGTCGTTGCCGCCGTTGCCAAGCAGCGTATCGTTACCGGCCACCAGGCTGTCGCGGTTTGGCAGCGTGCTGCCATTGACCTGCATGACCGAAATGAAGCGCGTGTTGTTGTCGACGTTGATGCCCGAATCGCCGTAGATATGGTCGTCGCCGCCCTGGCCGTCGATCAGGTCGTTGCCCGAACCGCCGAACAAGTGGTCGCCCGCCTGGCTGCCGGTAATGCTGTCGTTGCCGGCGCCGCCGTAGATGGTGACGCCGTCTTGCGCATTGTGGGCGTTGATGATGTCGTTGCCCGAATAATCGAAGCTGATGCCCAGGCCGGACGCCACGCCCGATACGCCGTTATAGCGCGCGCCGTCCTGCGATGTGTCACCATACACCACCAGCGGCGTGCTGCGCCCATTGATGTTGATGGTGTCGCCGGCGCTGGCCGAGGTATTGCCCCCGCCATGCACCAGCGTGATGCCACCGTGGCTGGCGGTGGTGCGCAGCGTATCGTTGATGGTGAAGTTGTCGTTGCCCTGCCCGAGCAGCAGCTCCGCCACTTCCACGTGGCGGTAGGTGATGCCGCCGGCGTAGGTGCGCCCGGACGGCGGGAAGGTGCCGGCGCCGTACACCACGCTGGAAGACAGTCCGAGTCCCGAGATGTTGGTGCTATTGAGGACGTCGCCGTCGAACCAGGCACCGTTCTGCATTACGCCGGTGTCGTTCGAGACGCTCGAATCGTTGTGGATCGTCAGCGTGTCGATCAGGGTGTTCTCGTCGACATTGGACGACACGATGACCGGCAACGGGGTGTCGGTTTCGTGCGGCAGCATGATCGCCGTCTTGATCGAGCGGTCCGCGGTGGCATCGACATAACCCTCGATGAACAGCGGGCCGGCGATGCCGGAGACCACGTGCGGCTGGATCGGGAACGTCTTGAGCGGCTGCGCCGGTTGCGCCGGCTGCGGATCGGCGGCATTGACCGTCACCGTCTGCGGCAGGTACCAGTTCAGCGTTGTGAACGTCAGCGTCTGCGGCGCGGTCGTGGTCAGGCCGTCCGGATGCATGGTGATCGTCACGTCAGCCGTCGGCGCCTTGGTCAGGCGCACCGTGTAGGTATCGCTCTGCGACTGGTCGCCGGCCACGGCCGGATTATCCGCCACCACCAGCGTGCTGCCGCCGGACTGGTCGATCAGGATGCCGGCGCTGTCGTTGTCAACCACCTTGACATCGAACTTGCCGCTTGCATAGCCGCCGGTAGCTGTGTGGGTGATCGAGGACAGCATCGTGTTTTCAAGCACGCCGTCGTCGACTGCGGTGACCGTCATTTCGACCGGAACGAACCAGTTGCTGGCGTCAAAGGTGATGCTGTGGGTAGCCGGGTTGTAGCGTGGATCGGCGCTGGCGACGGTCACCTGGCCATCGAGACCTACCGTGACCGTGACCGTGCCGGCCGGCGCCTTTCCTAGCTGGACCGTGTAAGTGTCAGTCATGCCAATCCCGGCGGCCCCTTCGAGCACCTGGTCGGCATAGCCGGTGCCGGTAACGACCACTTGCGGATGGTCGTTGTCCTGTACCGTCACGCGCACGTTCTTGACCGCGACGTGATTGAACAGTGGGTCGCTGCTTTGCGTGCTGTGGCTGATCGCGTAGACGCGCTCGCCCTCGTCGTTGAGGTCGTCGACCGCCTTCACGTAGATGGTGTGCACGCTGGTGTCGGTTGCGGTCAGCACCAGGTACTGGCTGAAGTGGATCCCGTCCAGCGACACCAGCATGGCGGCGCCCGGCGGCACTTCATCTTCCTCTTCCTGCGTGGTGCGGGCGGCCGAGATGTTGATATAGACCGGCGCGCCGCCAGCTGGCGGCGTGGCCAGGTGGATGGTGTAGCTGTCGATCGTTTCGCCCTGTTCGTTGACGATGGTCTCGGCATTGCTCTGATCCACCACCACCTGGCCACTGGCGCCGCTGGCCACATTGAGGCCAACGCCGGCAGCGAGCAGGTTATCGTAGGCCGCATCGGCCGAACTGACCGAATGATTGACCACGCCGCTGCGCCCTTCCAGGTCCAGGCTGACGATCGGCAGCGTCACGTCGCCTGCCACGTCGAACGAGTCGTTGCCCTTGCCGCCGATGATGGTGGTGATGACGCCGGCGCGCGTGCTCTGGATGAAGAAATGATCGTCGCCTTCGAGGCCGTCGACGTCGAGCGCTTCCATGTTGGCGTAATGGACATTCAAACCGGCGCCGAAGACACCTTCGTCGGTGATGACGAAGTTGTCGCCAAATTCGGTGCCGATCACGACCACCTTGTCGAAGCCGGCCCCGCCGTCCAGATCGACCGGGGCGTTGATGTTGTACAGGACCGTGTCGGCGCCCTCGCCGCCAATGGCCTGGGTCACCGCTTCGGTCGACAGGCCGCTCTGGTTGGCCAGCGCGAAGGCGCGGATCACGAACACGTCGTCGCCGTCGTTGCCTTCCAGGCGCAGTTCGGCCTTGTTGCTGTACACCGTGAACTGGTCCTTGCCGCTGCCGCCGTAAGCGGTCAGGGCGAACGTGGCCCCGCGGCTGAGGAAGCCGGCCGTGGTTTCGACCGTATCGAAGGCGTCGCCCGCCGCGACGTTGGCCGACGGGATCGAAATGCGCGCCGAACCATACATCTGGCCGATCTGGATTTCGTCGTTGCCGGCGCCGGCATCGAGCGTAGTCAGGGCGGCATTGTCGTCGACCGCAAAGTAGTCGTCGCCGCCGAAGCTGCGCACCACCAGGCGCGAGTTGATGTTTTCGTTGTAGTTGATGCGCTCCGCATCGACCCGGGCCTGGGCCCGTACATCGGCCAGGGTACCGTGCAACAGGGCCACGAATGCCGGCGTGTTGGACGCATCGGGAACCGACATGCCCTCGGTGAGCGCTTCGACCCGGCGCAGCAGGAACACGTCGGCGCCGCTGCTGCCGTCGATGTTGAGGGTATCGAGCCCGTCATCTTTGGCGCCGGTGTCAAGCGCATTGACGATGTAGTCGTGCGGCGTGGCCACCGCGCTGCCATGGGTCAGCACAATATAGGTGTCGGTGCCGCCGCGGCCATCCATGTCGACCGTGTCGCGCACCAGCGCGCCGGTGGCATCGTTGATGCGGTCGCGCGTGCTCACCAGGTGGGTCATGTGATCGACCACCAGCGTATCGTTGCCGCCGGCCAGGCCGTCGGTGTCGCCCAGCATGCGCACATGGCCTGCGAGCGCGCTTGGGCGCAAGGTGATGGTGTCGTCCTGGCGCTGCCCGGCCAGTTCGATTTCGTTGGACGCCAGGCTGCCCTCTGCCAGCAAGGATGTGCCGAAGGCGTCGATATTGCCGGTGTCGCCATAGCCGGTATGGACCGTGATGCGGCGCCCGGAACTGATGCTGGCGCCATTCATTTGATGGAAATCGTCGCCGGCCTGGATCAGGATTTCGCCATTGCCGACACTCGTCGCCGCTGCGCTGATCGAGGCGCCCGCTTCCATGACCAGGTCGTCATCGTGGCCCGCGCCCAGGTTGTCGCGCACCGACAGGATCACATTGCCGGTGCTCGCTACCACCGCGCCAACATACAGCGTGCCCGCCGTTTCAGTGACGTTGACGCTATTGGCGCCGCCGGCATTGAGCTTGCCTTTGGCCGGGTTGGACGAATCGATCTCCAGCGCATCGCCCGGCGTGCCGATGCTGCCGCCATCCCTGGCGTACAGGTTGACATTGATGCCGGTGACGTTGACCAGCAAGTCGCTGTTGGCATCGATGATCGAGCCGTGTTCGGCGATCAAGGTCACGTCATCGGTCTTGCTGCGTACCTTGTCGACGCGCATGATGCCGGCGGTCTCGATCAGGTACACGGTCGACAGCGCCAGTGCATTGACCTTGCCGACGGTGGCCGCGAACGAAGTATCGATATCGAACGGGTTGAGGAACTCGCCTATGGTGCCCAGCACCGACTCCAGGTCGACGCTGCGCGCTTCGATGTCGGCCAGTTCTTCGTCATCATGGTCGACAATGCTGCCCTGCGAGGTGATGGTCACATCGCCTTCATGCGCCTGCAGCAGGCCGATATCAGTCTGGCCATCCACGGTCAGCGTGATGTCGCCATGGGTCGACACAAAAGTGGTGATCTCCAGGTCGACCGGGCTGTTGATGAAGACGTCGCCGCCGGCGCTGCCGTGCAGGATGCCGCCCACCAGCACGTCGAAGAAGTTGCCGGAACTGCCGATCTGGCCGCCGGCCTGCAACAGCAAGTCGCCGGTCATGACGTTGACGATCGGACCGCCCACGTCGTCAAAGGCGTCCACGATATCGCCGCTGGCAATCAGGTTCGAGCCCTGGCCGGCGTCGATGTGCTCGACGATCATGTCGCCGCCGGTCACTTCGATGTCGGCGTGGCCCGGCGTATTGACGCTGGCCACATACAGGCTGCCAATGGCGTGGTTGACGCCATCGATAGTCAGATTGCCGCTCATTTGCTTGAGGTCGACGCTGCCGGCGGCGTCGACAAACAGCTTGCTGGTGCCGGACATGGCGATGCGCAGCGGATCGGTGCTGTGGGCGCCGCCTCCGCGCACCACCCCATTGCTGGTCAAGGTCAGGTCGCCGAAGCCGCCGATGGCGGCAAAGCCGTCAAGGTAGGCGTCGGTGATATTGCCGCCAGCCTTGATCAGGATATCGGTTCCCGAGCGGACCGACTCGATCGCAAGGTCGCCCGGGCTTTCGATCGCGATGCTGGCGTCGGCCGTGGCCACCAGCTTGCCGCTGGCGCTGATGTCGACATCGTCCTGCAACTGGAGCGCGACGCGTTCGAGCTGGAACTTGTTGACCACAAGCAGACCGGCATTGAGCGCGCCGGTGCCGCTGTCATCGGTCGACCGGGTCGGGGTGACCTTGGTCCAGCGCGCAGTGTCGCTGTAGTTTTCGCCCGCCAGATTGAGCGAAGCGCCGGCGCCGATGTACTGGTACAGGCCATAGCTGTTGGCGTTAAACTCGACCAGCACATAGCTGTTGGTGGCCGTGGCGTGCATGATCGGCGCCGCCTTGCTGACGCCGGTAGCAAAGTAATTCAGTTTTTGCCATTTCGCCGCGTCGGAATAATCCTGCGCGTCGAGGTCACTGCCCGCGGCGCCATTGGGCCCCACGTAGCGGTAGGTCGCGTACTGGCGGCCATACACATCGCTGGCGCTGGCCGTGGCCATCACGATCTTTTCGCTGGTGCTGAGCGCGGCAAAGCCGCCGCCGATGGCGATCACTTGCGAGGCCTGACTGCGCCCGATCGATGCGGCACCGTCAAGCGCGTCCGTGGCCGCCACCAGTGTCACGTTGGCGCCCACCACGTTCATGTGTTCAGGCGCGGTCTGCACTGGCGTCGCGCCCTGGAAATTCGCGTGCGGGTACAGGTAGGCATACAGGCCCGGCGAGACCGGGGTGGTAAAGGCGGCCGCAGTGACGTCGTTGGTCGGATCGGTGTCCCAGGTCAGCACCGCCAGGCGGTGGCCGGAACCGGTGAGGCCATTGGCGTCGGCCGTGGTGTCGTAAGCGAGCACGATGGCGGTGCCTGCCTGGGCGTTGGCCAGGCTGCTGGCTAGCGATGCATGGCCGTCGGCGCGCAGAATGACCCAGTAGGTTTGCCCGTTCACCAGGCCGCCGATGGCCTTGCCGGTGGCAGTGTCGTACTGGTACGTGACCTGCTGCAGGTCCTGCAAATAGGTCGCCGGGAGCTCAAGTTTTGGATCGGCCAGCGCATTGCTGGCGCCCAGGTCGAGCACCACCGTGTTGTCGCTGTAGTCCTCCGGCGTCAGGTCGTCCAGCACGAATGGCGTGGCCATGGCCTGTTCGCTCACGCCCAGCGGCGTGACGCCGTTCAACTGGTCCATCATCTTTTGCTGCTGCGCCGTCAACGCGTCGCTGTTGATCAACTGCGCCAGTTCGGTCCAGCCATCGAGGATGGAGCCGGACATGGTCGACAGATGCACGTCGCCGCCGGCTGCCACCGAGGCGCTGCCGGCAAACGCGGTCGGCTTGATCAGCTTGAGCGCGCCATTGATCTCCTTGATGCTGATATCGTCGCCGGCAGTGGCCGCAAAACCATTCGAATCGATCCGCAAGGTGCCCAGGCCGCCGATGTCGGCAGTGCCGCCGCTGGCCTGCAGCTGGACCTTGTTACCCTGTACCAGCGAGGTGGCGGCGTTGGACGCTTCCAGGCCATCCTTGGCGCTAAGCGTGACGTCACCGCCGGCGGTGCTGATCACCTGGCCGAGCGAGAGCTTGCTGGTATTGGCGACCTGGCCGGGGCCAAAGGCGCTGCCGGCCAGATCAGCCACGCCGTTGACGGTGATATTGCCGCCCGCGTTCACATTGAGCACGCCAACGCCGCCTTCGACCACCAGCTTGACGTCGGCGCCGGCCGTCACGTCGGGCGCGTCGTTGAAGATGGCGACGGTGGCGCCGCCCAGCACAGATTTCTCGGTCGAGTTGAGCGTGACCGAGCCGCCATTGGCGACCGTCACATTGCCCTGAATGAGCAAGTCCTTCCTGCTGCTGATGTTGATGGTCGAGCCAACCCCGCCCACAAAGCCGATGCCGATCGCGTAGTCGGCCCGCAGCGAATGGGTCCAGTAGTCTTTCTGGCCAGTGACCTCGGTGATCTCGGTGTGGTACGTCTTGGTGCGCAGCCAACCGCCGCCGGTTTCCCATTCGCGCCCGGTGACAGTCGAATTCTCATAGTTGCTGCGATAGCGCGCGGTCTGCTTGGTCACCTCGGTGTTGACGGTCCACAGATCGGTATCGGTGAAGTCGGTCGCGGTGAGCTGAATTTCTCCGGCCGGGCCTTTATAAGTCCAGCCGCCCGCCACGCCAACGGCCAGCGCCGCATTCCAGATCGTGTCTCCGGGAGCAATATCGACATCACGGTCGAGCACGCGCACGTACGAAATGCCATAGGCGTCGTCATCGGTGAAATCCGGCGTGCCGTACGGGTCGACGGCGCCGTCGATGGCCAGCGATTCGGACTCAAGCAATGGACGCGGGTCCTTGAGCGTGATGATCTTGGAAACGTAGGAGTCGTCGCCCGATACCCAGTCTTCGAAGCCGCTGCTGCCGCCTACCAGATTGAATACATTGCGCTCGTAGGTGGTGACGGTGGTCTGGGTCAGCTCCTGGCCTTCGGTCCAGACATAGTGCAAACCGGCGCGTGGCGCGTAGCTTATGGCACCGCCCAGGTTGGTCTCGGTCGACATCAGCGTGTAATTGATCTTGCTGAAGTTGTCGTCGCCGCCGACATTGGTCTGCAGAGCGCCGTCATAGATGGTGCGGGTGACGCCGCCTGCATCCATCACGTATTCGGTCTTGGCGCCGTCGGCCGTGTTGGCATTGCTGATGCGCGCGGTATCGATGATCGTGATCTTGCCGACCCGGTTCCTGGTCGTGTCGATGCGATTGACGATCAGCGTGTAATCGCTCTCGTTGGTGATGTTGACGTTGGCGTAGCCGTAGGCGGCCTTGATCATGCCGTGCCCGGTGCTGAGAATCTGGCCGGCCAGGATCACGCGTCCGCCTTCGGGCACCACGTCTTCCACCACGATGGCCTGTTTGCCGGCATCGAAATACGCCTTGATCGGAATGCCCTCGGCGCCAAAGCTGACCCCTGGCAGCGGTTTGCCCATGGCATCGACCAGCTCCCCGGTCGGGGTGGGAATGAAGCCGGCCGCCACGTGCATCTCGACGTTTTGGGCGCCGCTCTGGATCAGGCCATTGATGTTCAGATAGCGCGCCGTGATCGCAATCGTCCCCTGGGCCACGATGCGCGCGCCCGAGCTATCGTTGATGGCCGCTTGCAGATCGACCCCGGTGGCCAGCGAATCGGTCAGCGTATGGTAGGTATGCGACGCCGCCGTCCCCTCGGGCGAGTACACCAGCGCGCGCAGCAGGTCGAAGTCGACCAGCTGGCGCGGGTCCCGGCTGGTGTGGAACCAGTCGTCGCTATTGAGCGTAAAGTCCTTGAGCGCGACGATCTCCACCGGATTGCCGCGGATTTCACCCGATACGGTAATGCTGCCGTTGTCGTTGTGGATCGTGACCTTGCCGGTTTCATTGACCACGTCGCCGACCAGGTACAGGTCCTGGTCCAGCTGATTCAAGGTCAGGCCGCCCAGGTCATACTTGGCTTTGTCGTAGCCGTGCTGAATCACCGAGATGGTCTTGTCGCTGCCGTTGGCGGGGACATCGGTCATGGACACGTTATTGAAATACACATTACCCGGATTGAGCACCGTGTACTGGCCGTTGACCTGGGTGACGACCTTGCTGTCCTTGATGATGGCATCGTTGACGGTCATCGTGAACGGGCTGTTGTTAAGAATATCGATCTTGGCGCCGGCGCGGGCAACGATGTTGGTCGCGCCCATCAGCGCCGCCTTGGACGGCAGATTCGCTTCGATGAACACCGAGCCAGGCGCCGCATACACGTTGGGCAGCTCGACAAACAGGATATCGAGTTCGCGCTTGACGAGCGACTGCACGCCGGCATGGTCCGGGTCCAGGTCGCCCGTCATCAGGCCCAGTTCGCGCAGCGAGTCTTCGATCAGTTCCAGTTGCACCTGGTAGCGCGCCACCGCTTCGGCGTTGTTGCCGTGGCTGGCGATCCAGGCCAGCACTTTCTCGCGCTGTTCGAACAGCACGTTGCCGAGGTTCTTGTAGATCAGGCGCGGCGCATCCATTTCAACCGGCTTGATGACGTAGAACTTGTCCAGCAGTGCGTTGCGGATGGTGAAGGTGGCATCGCTCTGGTAGACCACGATGTCGGTCGGATTGAGCGGCAGGTTGTTATTGTTGACTGCGTTGTTCTGGTTGGTGCCCAGCGCGCGCCAGCGCGCCGTGTCGGTGAAGTCTTCGTGTTCGAGGATGATCGGCGTGGCGTGCGAGTCCAGCCCCTTCCATTGGTAGTACTGGCCGACGATGCCGCCGTCATTGGCGCCGGCCACGACCTGGATCACGGTGCCGCTGTTGATGTTGAACGGGATCGCATCGAGGTTCAGGCGCGCATATTCGTAGCGCGTGTCGGCGTCGAGCAAGAGCGCCGCCTTTTCAGCCAGCGTCAGCTCGGTGCCGAGCCGGTTGGCCGCCAGCGTCGCAACGCCTTCCAGCGTCATCGGCTTGATGTACAACAGCGACTGGTTATTGGTGCCCGCTTCCACCTTGGCGCTTGGCGCCACCGTCACCACGTTGTCGCTGACGACGCTCGGATCATCGCTCACCGACACGCCGTAAGGAATCAGCGACAGCGACAGCACGTCGCCGCTTTCTTCGCCGCGCAGGCTGCCGCCCACGCCTTCGAGCGTGATCAGCGACACGTTCTGCATCGCCTGGACCTTGCTCGTTCCGAGCACCGCAATATGGTTATGTTCGTTGATGTTGACCACCGCAATGGGCACGCCGATGGCCGGCAGCAGCGAGTAGGCTTGCACGTTGGCGTTGGCGTACGCATTGATTTCGTTGACTTGCCCGACCACGTCGCGCCCGGCGAACAGCTTGACATCGTTGCCCTTCAGGGTCGCGTTGTTCAGAACGATGTCGTTGAGCGTATTCAGATTGGTGATGCTTTCCGAGCCGCCGGCGCCGCTGATGGCCACCGCGATGGTGGTGTTGGTATCGGTGCGCGAATAGGCCTTGGAACGGGTGGTAATGGCGACGTTGCCGGCATTGCTCTTGATGGTCGCGCCATCGACATTGACGTTGCTGCGCGAATCGACCGACACCTGGGAGCGGCCCAGCGAAATGCCGAGCAGGCCGTAGGCTTCGGTTTCGACCTTGTCGAGCGCTTCGACATCGGTCAGCGTTTCAATGCGCACCCCGCCCGGATGACCATTGTCGCCCACCGACAGCAGCTTGGCGCCGATGCCAATGTCGACTGCGGCGTCGAAATGATTGGCGCCCGTGCCCACGTCAGTGCTGCTGAGCAGCGCCGTCACGCCACCGAGCGACACCGAAGCCGATTGCAGGTTCACTGCAAAATGGTTTTTGACGAAGCTGTTCCCGGCCACCACCGCAATATCGACTGCGGTAATTTCGGCGTTGGCGCCAATGCCGACGCGCGCGTCGCCAGTGGCCGTGTTGTTGGCCACTGCGCCAGCGCCGGTGGCCAGCCCGAACGAGAGCGCCTCGGACTTCGAATCCATGTCGTGGCCACCTATCGCCAGCAGGTTGACCGATGCCGCCGTGATCTTGACGTTGGCACCGATGTCGACCCTGGCGTCCTGGTCGCTGGTCGTTTTCGCCAGCGAACCGGTGATGGTAATGGCGCCGCCGCCGGCCGATTCCCCCTGTGCGTAGGCAGTGTTCTGGGTACTCGCATTGACGGCCACGAAGCGCGCATGGGTGATCTGGGCGCCGCTGTCGAGCGAGGCCAGCACTTCGGCGATGGCGCTGCCGTTGCCGATGTCGACCGAGGTCATCATGCCGCCGACCGCGATTCCGCCCACTGTCACGCCGTGACCGGTGGCAGTGCCGACATTGGTGCCCGAGGCCAGCACCAGCACGTCGTCGCCGGTGGCGGTGGTGGAGGCCGATCCAAGATGGGCCCACGAGGTGCCGTCAATATCGGACACGGCAAAATTGAGCCCGACCGCGATCAGGCCACCGGCCAGTGCGTAGCTCTCGGAACTGGCGCTATGGTCGCCGGTGGCGCTGACCTTGAGTGACTTTGCTTCGACCGAGGCATCGGAATGCACGTCGACGCTGCCGCCCGAATGCGCGCTGGCCACGCTCAGGCCAACCCCGATGGTGCCCACGCCAAGTCCCTTGGCGACGGCATCGCTGGCGTTTTTGGCCGAGCCGACAACTTCCACTGCGCCGCCCGTCTGGACATTGGCGCCCAGCACCGCAGTGACGGTGGCGGCCGAATTGGCCACGGCAACCGCACCGGAGGCGCCGATCAGCGCGCCGCCGGAACCGGCAATCGCTTCGGCCTTGGCCCCCTCTCCGGCGCCGCTGTTGTGGCGCGCGCGCACCCGCACCGTGCCATTGGCGCCGGTGCTGGTGATGCTGGCATTGGCGGCCATGCTGGCGGCGACCACGGGCAGCAGCTTGGCAAAGGCGAACGAACCGGCCAGCGCACCCAAGCCCCCGGAGTAGCCCTGCACCGTGGACTTGGCCGTCATGTTGCTGTCTGCGTCAACTGTGACGTCGCCCGTGACGCGCACAGCGGCACTGTCGCCCACTTCAGCAATGACCGACGACAAGATATCAACGACCGAGAAGTTGATGCTGCCCGCAATGGCCCCCACGGACAGGCCGAACGCGTTGCCGGTGGCGCTGATGGTGGAGGAAGCATCGACGTCAACGCCGCCCACGCTGGTTGGCCCCATGCCGATCTGGACATTGGCACCGATGTAGGCGCGCGTTTCGTCGGCGCCGCCCGCATTGCCTACCACCAGCCTTGTGAACGAGGCGCCGATCGCGCCGGCACCCGCCGTGATAGTCGGCGTGCTCACGCTGAAGGTTTGCATGTTGTCGGCGTCGATATCGATCAGGGCAGCTTTCAGGACATGGGCGCCGTCGGTCAGGCCGGCGCTTGAGGTGCTCAGATCGGTCACCACTGCCACCGAAGCGCCCAGGCCCACCAAGCCAACGCCGCCTGCCAATGCCTGCACGTCCACGTTCTCGTTAAGCGCGCTATTGATGCGCAAGTTGCCGCCCGCGCTCAGGGTGCCGCCGGCCGTGGCCGACACGTTCGACGCAATCGTCACCACGCTGATGCCGGCGCCCGCGCCGACTGCGCCGGCCGCCACGCCGCCGGCCACCAGATTCATCTCCAGATCTTCGATCGCCTTGACCTGGATCGCGCCGCCGGCGGTGACCTGCGAACCGCTGGCGATCTGGGCCGAGGTGCCGTGGGTTTCCGGCGGCGTGGCCGCCAGCGCGGTTGCCACGGCCGCCGCCGTTGGCCGGTGGCTAGTGAGGCTGGCCGCGCCGCTGTTGACGATGCCCGCCACGCGCCCGCCGGCAGTTTTCGGGGCGCCATTATCTGGCGGCGTGGCGCCGAATGCCCCCGACAGCTTGGTGTTGACCAGGCCCGATGCCTTTTCGCCCTGGGCGGCGGCATCGGCGTCGGCGCTTAGCGTACCGCCGCCTTGCTTGGTGCGCGTGAGCGCACTGGCGCTGGCGCCGTCATTGCCGTCTTCCCCCTTGCCCGCATAGTTGGTCGACAGCGCACTGCCAACCGACCACACCGATACCGCGCCGGCCACGCCAACAAAACCGCCCGCGCCGCTGAGCACAAAGCCGTCCACTTCCTTGATCGCCAGCGTATTGACTTCCACATCTTTGAACGCCGTGATTGCCGCGCCGGCGCGCACCTGGGCGCTGACATCGTTATTGAGGATGCCGACATCGACCGCGCCGCCCACGCCCACAAAGCCACCGGCGATGGCGCCGGAAAAGGTGGTGGCGCGCGCCGAGTTGGCCGCGTTGACGAACACGCCCTGCTCGGCCCCGGCGCCGGCATTGCCGTCCTGGTTGATGTCGGCGTTGCCGATCCAGGCCTGGGTATCGGAATCGAGCACGCTGACCGTCACCGCGCCGGACACGCCGACAAAGCCGACGCCGGCCGCCACCGCGATATGCAGCAGCTCTTCGCTGGAACTGGCTTGCACGATCAGGCCGTGGCGCGAAGCCGTGTTGAAGCCGGTGGCGCTGTCGCCGCCGGTCAGCTCGCCGTTGAACACGCCGCCGCTAGCCGAGCCGGTGCCCTTGGTGTTGACGGTGGCGCCGGTGGCCACGAACGCCTGGGTATCTTTCTTGATGACCGTCACGCCAACCGACGCGCCCACGCCGACGGTGCCGGCGCCGAGCGCACCGCTCAGCATCAGTACTTTGGTGTCGTCGCTGGCATTGATGACGGCGTCACCGCCGGCGTTGATGGTGCCGGCATTGGACGCAAAGGTGCTGTTGTTGACGGACAGGACGCTCACGCCGCCGCCCACGCCGACCGTGCCGCCGGCGCCAACACCCATGCCGACCATCATGATGTCTTCTTTGGCGTGGGCTGCCACCATCACGTCATCCCTGGCGCTGACGCTGGCCCCGACGCCGATAGCGGCCGTGGTATCCATGTCCAGCACCGTCACGTCCACGCCGGGCGCCACTCCCACGCCCGCGCCGAGCGCAGCGCCTGCGGCCAGCGCCACGTGATGGAAGTCGCTGCCCGCCCCAACGCTGACGCTTTGCCCGACTGCCGCCCCGCTCTGGTCGAGGTTCACTTGTGCGTTGTCGGCGATATAGGCCTCGGTGCTGACGTTGACGACATTGACGGCCGCCGCCACCGCCACGGCGACAGTTCCGCCGCCCACTGCGGCCGAATAGGTTTCGATGTCGTCGCGATTGGTGGCCGACACCGCAACCCCGTGCACGTTGTTCGTTTGCGCCGCCAGCGTGCGCTGGCCGGTCAGCGCAGGATTGGCACTGCCGCCGGCGACGTTGCCATTGGTATCGACGCTGCCCACATTGGGCGAAGCGACTTCACCGCCGCTTTGCAGATCGTTCGCGCTCTGGCCTTTGACATCCTGGGCTTCGAGGATGGCCATGCGTTCGAGCGCCTGGCCGCTGCCGGCGTCGGCAATAACCGGCCCGAGGTTGATACGGTTCGCGAGCAGGCCTCCGATCGCCTTTTCGCGCGTCGAAAAGAAGCTGGCCTTGGTGCCGTCGATGCGCACGAAATAACGCTGGCCGTCGACCAGGCCGTTGATCGCCTTGTTATCCTCGTTGGCTCCCTTGTGATAAATCACCGCATCGCCCGTCACCAGGCCGCTGGCGCCGCCAACGTCGACCGTGTCATCGGCGTTAATCACACTGGCCGAATCGAAATGGCCGACCACCGGCGGCGCGTCGGCGACGAAGCTGACGCCGAATACGCCGGTGGCAGCGGCCAAGCCGCTACCCTGGCCGTCGCCGGTCACGCTGGCGCCATCGCCAATGAAGGCCTTGGTATCCTTGGTAATGACGCTGACCGTGGCAGCGGCGCCGACGCCGGCCGTGCCGCCCACCGCAACCGTAGCGACGACCTTGTCCATTTCGGTGCGGTCGTCGGCGCCGATGCGCACAGTCCCCTTGGCATGCACGTCGCCGGCGCCGAGCGCATCGCCAGCGAGCGCCGGATCGTCGCCGATGAAGGCGCGCGTGCTCAGGTTCAGCACATGCACGCTGGCGTTGACGCCGACGCCGCCGGTGCCGCCCACGGCAATGCCGGCGGCCACCGAGGTGATGTCCTCGTCGGACGCGGCGCCAACGTCGATGTCGCCATCGGCATGCGCGGTGACGTTCGAATCGATGAAAGCATTGGTGTGCTTGGTCAGTGCCAGCACGTCGGCGCCGACGGCAACGCCGACCGAACCGGCCGCGCCGACCGAACCGGCCACCGAGATGATGTCGGTTTCGTCGCTGGCCTTGACCACGACATCGCCGCCGGCGCCCGCATGCTGGGCGTTGACGGTGGCGCCATTGGCGACCGAGGCGCTGGTGTTTTCAGTCAGTACGTTGATGGTCGGGGCGACGGCCACGCCAACCGAACTGGCGGCGGCGCCGGCGGCCGTGATGGCGATGATTTCTTCGCTCGAGAAGGCCTTGACCAGCACCCCGCCAGTACCGGCGGCGTTGATGATATTGCCGGTGCCAACGCGCGTGGTGACGGTGTCATCATGCACGAAGGTGGTATTGGCCACGCCGACGCCGGCACTGCTGCCGCCGCCGATTGCGCCGCCGATGATCAGCAGGTCCAGGTCGCCGATAGCGGAAATTTCCATGTCACCGCCAGAGCTCAGCTGCGAGCTGCCATCGGCGATGTCGGTGCTGGTCTCGGTCAACAGCACCTGGACCGCGATCGACGCGGCCACGCCGGTGCCGCTGGTCGACAGCCCGAAGGTGCCGGCAATCGAGGTGATGTCGTCTGTAGACTTGGACTTGACGTCGATGTCGCCGGCAGTGGCGGTCAAGTCGCTGTCGGCGCCCACGGTGGTGGTGGTATGCCGGGTGATGACGCCCACGTCCAGGCCGATGCCGACGCCGGCATTGCCGGTCGATGCGGCCAGGCCGCCAGCGGCGCTCAGCACGGTCAATGTGTCAGTGGCAGTGACCGCAATGTCCTGTCCGGCCAGCAGCGTGCTGTCCAGGCCAATCCCGGCATGGGTATTGATCAGCATGACGTTCACGCTGGACGAACCGCCAATCGCGTTGCCGTTCGAAGCGGCGGCAACGCCGGCCGCGAAACTGGTGACGGCCACCGTGCCGATGACCGGCAGCTCTTCGCTCTTGGGCAGCAGCGAGCCAGTGGCGCTGACGTTGATGGAACCGCTGGCGGTGACGCTGGCGTTGTCGCCGACCAGGGCGTTGGTATCCTGGCCATTGACGATGTTCAGGGCCACCGCAATGCCAATGCCGGTACCGCCGCTGGTGGACAAGGCGGCGCCGCCAGCCAGGTTCTGGATCTCGCTAAAGGTGCTGGCAGTGACGTCGACATCGCCGCCAGTGGCGTGCAGGATCGCGTCGTCGCCGACCTTGGCCTGCGAGTCAAGATCGACATAATTGATCGATACCGAGCCGCCGATGGCGGTCTGCTTGGATGCGGCGCCCGACAAGGCGCGGCTCTGGAAGGTATTGGTCTGGCCGGGCGTGCGCACGGCCGCCACGTCGATGCTGGCGGCGGTCAGGTCGGCTCCGCTACCGACTTCGGCGTTATTCGACAGCAGTGCGATATTGAGGCTGACCGCGCCGGCCACGCCGGTATTGGAGTCGGTGTTGGTGGCAGTCGAAATACCCTGGGCGATCGCGTCCGAGCTGCGGCTGGACGTGATATTCATGTTGCCACTGGCGTCGATGACGACATCGGCGCCGATCTTGGCGCTGCTGGCCGAATTGAGGTAGTTGACGGCAATCGCCGCCGAAATGGCAGGCCCATCCGACGAAGACTGGCCCGACTGCGCACTTGAATTGCTGCTGGCGCTTTGCGAGCTGCCGCTTTGCGCGTTCGCTGCCGGCTTGTTGGTGGTGCCGGAACGGTCGGTGGCGTAGGTCGATTGGGTATTGGTCTCTTTCTCGGAATCGTCCTTCTCTTCGCCTTCGCTGTCTTCCGACGACGCGCCCGAGGCGCTGGCGCGCGTGATGGCGCTGACCACTTCGACCGAACTGGCCGTGACGTCCACGGCGTCGGCGCCGGTGAAGCTGCGCTCAAGTTCGGCGCTGGTAATGTTGGTGACGATATTGAGCGAAATGGCCACGCCGACAGCCGCGTTCTTGCCGGCGGCGCTGCCGCTGCCGGTACTCATGACGGTATTGGCCAGGCTGGCCGTGGTCGCCAGGTCGCCATTCAAGGTGATGCTGCCGCCGCTGCCGCTGCCGATATGGGCGCGCGTTGTGTTTTCCACTACCGCGATGGTGATCGCGCCGCCGACGCTGGTGCCGTCGCCGCTGGCGCCGTTTTCGGCCAGCGTGGTGGCGTCATTGATCGTGTCGGCGGTGACCAGGAAGTGCCCGGTATTGCCCGACATGGTGACGCCGTCTTCGATTTCGCCGATGTTGTCGATCAGGTGGATATTGAGCGCAAACGAGGCGCCCACGCCGACACTGGAACCTTCCGCGCCGCCGGTCACGCCCGATGGCGCTGCGCTGACCAGGCTTTCACTGGTGCCTTCGGCATGGATGTCAACGTCGCCCCCGGTGAGTGTGAGCGTCGTGGCCCCGGTCTTGACCTCGGCCAGCGAGTCCAGATTGGCGACGCTGATCGCGACCGAACCGGCCACGCCGACGTCGCCGCCGCTGGCGCCCGAAAGCGCCTGGGCGCGCATGCTGCTGGTGCCGTCAACCAGGTGCTGGGCAGCATTACCGGGCCCGGTGAGCTTGATGGCCTTGCCGGCCAGCGCATCTTCGCGCGTTGCGGCCAGTTCGCCGCGCTCGCCATCGATGATGATCACATAGTAGGTCTGGCCGTGGGCAAGCCCGCCCATGCTGGCGCCGCCGTCATTATCGTAGGTGACAGCATCGCCGGTGTACAGGTTGTGACCTTCATCGAGGTCGATCACCCGGTGCTCGCCCGTATCAAATTCGACTTTCTCCTGTGCCAGCAGGTCCAGCAGGCCGCCGTAAGTGAAACTGTGGCCGGTGCCGGTGCCCATCGAACCGCTCAGATCGACGATGCCGGTATCAACTTCGCCCTTGGCGTATGCTTCAGTGGTAAACAGTTTGATCTTGCCGCCCTCTTCCACCCGGGCGTAATACTCGGTGCCGTCGGTCAGGCCGCCAATGGCGGTGTTGGCGCCATCGCCCTTGTCGTACTTGACCTTGTCACCGGTCTTGATGGTGTGGCCAAGGCCAAGGAACAGCGTGTTGGCATCCTGGTCGACCAAGGGCACCGTGGTGGTGCTGATGCCGACATCGCGGCTGGCCATGGTGGCTGTGACGGTCATGCCGTCCGAAGTGATGTGCGCTCCTGCACCGACCATCGCTTCGTTGTGCACATTGGCCACGTTCACGGCAATGCCCACGCCCACGCTGGTGCCGCCTTCGCTGGTGACGGCGCTGCCATCGGCAATGGCCACGGCATCGGTCAAATTGGACGATTGCAGGCCGAGCGCACCGCCATTGGCGACGATGGCCACCCCGGCGCCGACCGCGCTGCGCGAGGTCGAATTGGCGACAGTGACGGCCAATGCGCCAGCCACGCTGACCGAGCCGCTGGAGGTATCGGACGAGGCGCCGTCAGTCTTGTCTGCGGTCGTGGAACCGTGATTACTGTTTGCCTTGCTGTTGCCGAAATCCTCCTGCTTCTGGGTCTTGGCATCGCTGTCTTCTTCACTGTCCTCCTCGCCTTCGCCGCCGGCCACGCTGGCACGCGCATTGCCGCGGTTAGTGGACACGCTGCGCGCCATGAACATGGCGGCGCCACCGGCAGTAATGTCGCGCGCGGTGGTGGCAATGGCCGAATCGGTCGATGCCGTGATGGCGATGGAGATGCCAACGCCTGTGCTGCCCGATTCGGTGTCGCCGGCGGCATCGGTAAATACCGAGCCTTCATGCGTTGCGCTGGCGTCCAGCGTGCCGCTGATGGCCAGTGGCGCACCCAAGTCCAGCAGTTCGGCGCGGGTGTCGTTGTCCACGATCGACAGCGCTACCACTGGCGTGATGGCGGTATCGCCCGCCGAGCCGCCTTCGGCACTGGTTTCGACGACGTTGCCCGACGCGCTCGAGAGCGTCAGGTTATGGGCACCGGTAAGCAAGGCGCTGTGGCCGATGATGGCATCGGTATCCGTTTCGCTGATATTGAGTGCGACGCTGGCGCCCACGCCCGTGCTGCCCCCTTCGCTTTGCTTGGCTGTTGCCTTGACCGTGCTTGCGACCAGGTTTTCAGCACTCACCGTCACGTCGCCGGTGACATGCACCGTGGTGCTATCGTTCACCGTGGCCGAGGCCTCGCTGACAACGATGCCCAGCGCCAGTGCGCCAGCCACGCCGGTGTCGCCGCCGCTGGCGCCGGAACTGGCCTGCACGGCGAAGCGATTAAGCTTGTCGGCGTCGGTGAAACTGTGCCCGCTTGCGCTGGCCGGGGCGGCATTGAGCGCGATCAGGTCGGTGCCGGCTTCGGCATGCGCGGCGCTGTCGGACAGTTTGATGCTGCCATCGTCCTGCAGCACCACGAAATAGCTGTCGCCGTCGGTCAGGCCGCCGATGGCGGTGCCGGATGGCGCAACGTGATAAACCACTTCATCGCCAGTCTTGAGACCGTGCCCGCCCATGGCCAGATTGATCTTGCCGGCGGCAACGTCGGTTTTCTTGAAGTCGACTTCGCGCTCGCCCATGGTGGCGCTGACGTTCATCGAACCGGCCTGCAGGTCCGCTCCGGCCACGTAGGCGTCATTGCGCAGCCAGTCAACGGCGATGGCGGCGGCCACGCCGACGGCGGTATCGTTGGAGCCTGCTTCAATGACCGTATTGCCGCCGTCGGCAGTGGTATCGGCGTGATGGACGCTGGTCGAGGCGACGTTGAGCAGGCCGCTTGCATGCACGTAGCCGGAGGTGTCGACGAACGCCTGGCTGTGGCTGGTCAGTATGCCAACCGATACCGCGCCGGCCAGCGTGAGCGAACCGTCGGCGGTGGCCGCGTGGTTGCTGGCCAGCGCGGTTTGCGACTTGGTAGGATCGTCGGCATCGCTGTCGTCGCTGGCGCCACCGGTCGTCGAACGGGCCAGCGCGGTGAGCGTGTTCTCGGTGCTGGCCGTAACCGCGACCGAGGCCGCGTCGAGCGTGGCGCTGCCGCTGACCGACGCTTCGGTGTCGGTGACGATGACGGACACGCCGAGCGTGGCGCCGGCGCCGCCGGCGGTGCCGTCGGCAATGGCCGCGCCGATGACGGCGTTGTCGGCGCTGAGCACGAAAGCGCCGCTGACATCAAGGTTGGCGTTGCCGGTCACGCGCGCATGGGCATTGCTGACCACGGCGACGCTGGCAACGGCGGCGTCCGTTTCGGTGTCGGTATTGGCGGCCGACGAGGCCAGCGAAGCAATTGCGGTGACGTCGGAGATGGCGTGCGCGCTCAAGGTGTTGGCGGTGATATGGGCGCCGTCGCCGATATTGATGTCGGCTGCCGAATTGCCGTAGATGAAGGCGAACTGCAAGGGGCCCAGCGCCAGGCTGGCGTTGTCGAGCGTCAGGGTCGAGACCGCACTGAGGGTGACGTTGGCGGCGTCGATGATGCCGTTGACATTGAGGTCGGCGTCGGCGTCGGCATAGAAGTCGTTATCGGTGCCCACGCCGGGCAAGCCGGTATCGGTCATCACCACGCTCAGCGTGACGTTGTCGGCAGTCAGATCGGCCAGATCGGAGACGGTGATGTCGGCGTCGGCATTGACGGTCAAGCCGAAATCAAGGTCGGCGGTGCCGGACAGGATCACGGTGTCGCTGCACACATCTTGCAAGCCGCCCGTGAAATTGATGGTGATGTCATGGCCGGCGGCATTGAGCTGCTCGAAGCTGGCCAGGTCGATGGTGATTGTGTCGGCGCGCAGCGCGCCCAGCAGCGTGCGCGAGAGGTTGATGACACCGTCCGGCTCGATGCCGTCCGCGCCGACCATATTCCCCAGATTGTCGAACAGCTTGACCATGGTGCCGCCATTGGTCACCTGCAGCGTGAAGGTGGTCGCCAGCGGGTTCGTCACATCGGGGATATAGCCGATGTCGGCCGACAGCAACAGGCGCGGTTCCAGCGCCTCCAGCGTAAAATCAGGGCGCCGCGACGACTTGCGCTTCGGTGGTGCGGTGGGCTTGTTGTGAAACGCTTCGTTCAGGAGCCTTGCCAGGCGGGTACGGGATAACGCCAAGCTTGCTGGACGAAATGCGTTCATTTTGCTCTCCTGAAAGAAGACGCCCAGCTTATGCTTGCGGTATAAAAATGACAAGAAATTTATTTGCGCAATTTTCCACATTCCCATAGCGTTTGCGGGCTAAGAATGGTGCAATTACCATCAGTCGGGAACAGGTAAATACTGCCAATTGACCAATTCTTGCAGTGAGGAAAATTCACCCTTGATACAGACCATGCAAGCCCAGCTCATCACGCGCCTCGAAAGCTTGCATGCGCACTATGGGCGCGAGGATTCCTTCAAGCTCGGACCCCGGACCATCATTGCCGAGCGGATACTGATTGGCGTAAATACGAACACCATGGCGAGCGCGCGCCTGCTGGCCATCGCAAGCGAGCTGGGCATGCCCGATGATTGCCTTGCGGTACTTTTACCGCAGGCCGGTGACGCCAATGTTGTTTTTTTCGGCTTCGAGCAGCAGGCCGATTGCTGCATCTGCAAGGTGTACCTGGAGTTGTGGGACCAGCTGCGGCGCACAACCCGGCGCACCGGATCGCAGGCACCGCAATTGCTGCACCTGGGCGTGAAATGGGATAGTGCGCGGCCCGACCGGCATGCAGTGGCGCGCTATGATTGCCATCCGCTGCTCGATACCCGCGCCATCTTGCGGCGCATGGCCGCGTGCTATGGCGATCCGGCCTCGCCGGTGCTGTGCGCGCTGGCGCAAGCGATCGTGCTCCAGGCGGCGCAGAACCAGCCGGGCGCCTCGATGCTGTATCTGGAAGTGAACGAAGCGGGCAATGCGCGCGCGTCGTTCGACATCAACCTGTACAAAAGTGGCATGCTGGTGGCCGATGCGAGCGCGCAGCTGCACCAGGCAGGTGACTATTTTGGGCTGGACGCGGCTGTCATCGATGCCCAGCTGGCACGGCTGGGCGCCTGCCCGCTGGGACATCTGTCGTCAGGGCTGGACCGCCATGGCCAGCCATTCCTGACGGTGTACGGCGAAACGGTGGCGATCTAGCCGCGCGCGTCAGGCCGCTTTTTTGGCGGCAAGCCGTTTCTTGATGCCGTCAAAATTACGCAGCGACACCAGGTGCATGTAGATCAGCTCCAGCTCGTCGCTGGCCACCAGCTTGTGCAGCGTCTCGGCCGACAGCGACTTCAAGCGGTTGTGGTCGATCGCATGAAAGCCGGCCAACAATTGCTTTTCGCCCGAATCGAGGACCAGCTCCGCTTCCATCGGTTCGAGCAGGTCGAGTTCCTTGAGCGTTTTCGCGAAGGCCTGGGTGCGGTGCATCTGGAGCCGGCACTCCTGCAAGAAATTGATCAGGTTCTCGACATACGGCGTCAGCTTGCCTTCAGCGGTAAACAGTGCTTCGCCGCGGCCCTCGGCATTGAAACCCGGGTGCGATTCGTCCACGCACAAGGTAAAGTTTGCCTCGTCTTCGCTAATAGAAAACACGAACGGGTAGCGCCGAATGAAGGCTGGCACGTAGCTGGCCAGCCAGGCGTTGTCGTCGCCCAGGAACAGGTTTTCATCCTGACGCGCCCCGAGGATGACGACCGGGATGAATTCGTCGCCGTTTTGCGCAAACACGATCGGATACTCGCCCACGGCCTGGGGGAACTCGAGCGCCATCAAGGGCACCGAATTGATCCCGCGCGTGAACGGGTAACCGATGCTGGCATCGATCGAATACTTGCCATGCTGGTCGCTCGACACTGGCACCACGGTTTCATAAAACAGTTGCTGCTTGCTCATACAATACATCTCCAAGGAATAAGAAAATACAAAACCGGTGGCAATCTAACAGATCGTGATGCAGTTGCGGCCATTTTGCTTGGCGCGGTGCAGCGCATCGTCGGCTCGCTGCAACAGTTCGCCCAGTTTGGCGGCGTCGTCGGCGCCCAGGCTGGCCACGCCAATGCTGACCGTGATCTCCACTTCTCCGGCCACCGTCATGACGGGCGCGTCGGCCACCATGGCGCGCATGCGCTCGGCCACTTCGAGCGCGCCAGGCACGTCACAGTTGGGCAGCACGCTGAGCAACTCCTCGCCGCCATAGCGGCCAAACGAATCGTAGGGCCGCAAGGTGACGCCCATGCGGCGCGTCACTTCACGCAGCACCTGGTCGCCAGCCGCGTGGCCGTGACTATCATTGATTTGCTTGAAGTTGTCCAGGTCGCACAGGATCACCGACACCGCGTGATGGGTGCGGGCCTGGCGCGCCAGCTCCTTTTGCAGCATTTCGAGGATGGTGGCACGGTTATAGATGCTGGTGAGCGCATCGCGGCTTTCGCGAAAGCGCACTTGCTCCTCCAGCTCGGCGATGCGGCGCCCGGCGCGCACCCGCACCCGCACCTGCTCGGCGCCAAAGGGCTTGGCGAGATAGTCGTCGGCGCCCGCGTCCAGCGCCGCCGCCACGAAACCGGCATCGGCTTTGGCGGTGAGCATGATCAGGTAGACATAGCGCTGCTCGACGCTCTCGCGCACGCTGCGGCACAGGGCCACGCCGTCTTCACCCGCCAGCAGCGCGTCGATGATGGCCAGCGACGGGCCGTCCGCTTCGGACAACAGCGCCAGCACCTGCGCGCTGTCGGCAGCGGTGACGACCTCAAAGCCCCATTCGAGCAGCATGTCCTGCAGGTAGAGGACGGACAGCGGATCGTCGTCGGCAATGAGTATTTTCATTTTCGCAGCAGAGCGGCAACCGGAAGCAAGGTACGCAGAGGCATATTTGGTCCATGGATGATGTGCTTGCCTGAGTGTATATGGTCAATGCATTCAGGACAAGTATTGCCATGGAAAAGTCCGCGCCGCCCGGGCCGGTCAACGCCTGCGCAAGCGCGCCACCACGGCCCGCGCCAGCCAGCGATTGAGTTCGCCGCCCAAGCCTTGGGTGCGCGCCAGCCAGCGCTGCAGCAGGTGCGCACGCGTGATGCCGGGCGCGGGCGCGACGGCGAACAGGATGTGATTATGCGGCGCGATGGCCTTGAAGCGGCACACCTTGCCATCGAATGCCAGCCGCAAGCGCTGCAAGATGGCGGCGTAGTCCGGCTCCTGGCAGTGCAGGTTGACCGCGATCACCCCGCCCGGTCTGAGCGCACGGCAGCAAGCGGCGTAAAAGCCGGCACTGGCCAGTGCTGCCGGTTGCCCAAGCGCGTCAAAACCATCCACCACGAGCACGTCCACGTCGGCTGCCAGCGCCGGCACATACGCCGCCGCATCGGCCTGCACGACGCGCAAACGCGCGCTGTCTGGCGGTATGGCAAAGTCGTCGCGCAGCGCAATGACCTGGGCGTCGATTTCAAGCACGGTAATGCGCGTTGTCGGCAGGTAGCGCAGGCAGAATTTCACCAGCGAGCCGCCCCCCATGCCGACAATGACGAGATGGCGCGGCGCCGGCTGGAACAGCACGAAACACATGATGGCGCGGGTGTAGGCAAGCGTCAGCGCATCCGGATCGGAGAGCAGCATCTCGCTTTGTATCACGCCATCAGAAAACATCAGGCAACGCCGGTCGCCATCGGTGTAGACGATGGGACGCGCCGCTTGGCGACGGCTAGTCACCCGCTTCGTCGCTCAGGTAGACGCCGCTGATCAACAGCATGCGGCGCGCGTTGTCCCGGATCGTCGCGGCGCCGTCAAGGTCCAAACGGTCCATCGCGCGCTCCGGATCGTGCACTGGGGCGTCTATTCCCTTATCCGATTGTATGATCATGGTATGATAATGAAAAGCACATTAAACCAGTATATCATGACCGCACAATGGATTTGACCGACAACTTCGCCATGTTCTCCAACCGCTTTGCCCGCGCCGTGGAAGAGAGCCAGGGCAAGCCGTTCACGTTCGACCATGACGGCATGCGCACGCTGCACCTGGACGGGCGCTTCATCCAGAGCGCGATGCGCCTGTCTGCGCCCAATGAGCTCCTGCTGAGCTATACCAAGGCCATGACGGCCTTCCTGCTGCTCAAGCCGGCCCCGCGCCATATCCTGATGATCGGCCTCGGTGGCGGTTCGCTGGCCAAGTATTGCTACCAGCAGTTGCCGGCAACCCGCATCACGGTGCTCGAATCGGAAGCGGACGTCATTGCCCTGCGCGGCGCGTTCGCCATTCCCGCCGACGACGATCGCTTCCAGGTGCTGCATGCCGACGCGGCCTCCTACCTGGCAGCGATGACGCACACGGTCGACGTCATCCTGCACGACGGCTTCGACGCCGACGGCCTGGCGCCCGGCCTGGGCAACCGCGCTTTCTATCTGGAGTGCGAACGGGTGCTCGACCAGGACGGCATCCTGGTGGCCAACCTGCTGGGCGACACCGATGAATTGCTGCCCACCATGCTCGACCTGCACGCGGTCTTCGGTCAAGCCTTGTGGTGGGCCGACGCCGCCGCCTGCTTCAACCGCATCGTGCTGGCCAAAAAACAGGCGACACCGGTTCCGCCGCGGGCCGAGTTGCTGCGCATGGCGGCCGCGCTGGAACTGCGCGGCGCGCCCGCTCTCAACGACTTTATCGAGCGCACCCGCAGCGCCTGGGGCAAAACGCGCGACGAATTCGCCATGATGGCCGCCTACGACCTCGACGCCGCCTTCGTGCTGGCGTGAGGCGCGCCCGACAACGCCGCCAGTATCCCGCGCAGGATATCGATTGGCGGCGGCGGGCAACCCGGAATGTCGACATCGACCGGTATCAGGTTCGAGACCCGTCCGCAGCTGGCATAGCTTTCCCCGAACAGGCCGCCGGTGCAGGCGCACGCCCCGCTTGCCACCACCAGCTTGGGCGCGGGCATGGCCTCATAGGTCAGCTTCAGTGCCTGCGCCATGTTCCTGGTCACCGGGCCGGTTACCAGCAGCATGTCGGCGTGGCGCGGGCTGGCGACAAACTTGATGCCCAGTCCCTCGATGTTGTAAAACGGGTTATTCAGCGCGTGGATCTCCAGCTCGCAGGCATTGCACGATCCGGCGTCGACATGGCGGATGCACAGCGCCCGCCCCAGGATCGCCAGCACATCGGCCTGGATGCGCGCGCGTTCCGCGCGCCATGCCAGCTCCGCCTGCGGCGCCGCTTCGCCCGGCATGCCCGCGTGGATCATCTGCTTGAGGATGTGGTACATCAGAGATCCTGTCCCGAGTAGCTGAGGTTGAACGACTTGTTAATGAGCGGGAAGTCCGGCACGATATTGCCCATGATCGCGTGCTGCAGCACCGGCCAGTTCTGCCACGAAGGATCATGGCAATGGCAGCGCGCGATGTTGCCGTCAGCGTCCAGCTCCAGCGCCACCAGCACCGCGCCGCGCCAGCCTTCGACCCAACCGGCGCCCAGGCTGTGCGGCACGGGCGTGCCAGGCGGCGCCAGCACCGGACCGGGCGGCAAGGCGCGCACGACATCGCGCAGCAGCCGCAGCGACTCGCCGATCTCGTCAAAACGCACGGCCACGCGCGCTGCCACATCGCCATTGCGCTGGGTGGCCATGCGCACGTTCAGGCTGGCGTAGGCGCCGCTGGCCTGATCGGCGCGCGCATCCCAGGCTTGGGCGCTGGCGCGCCCGGCCAGCCCGCACAGGCCAAGTTCGGCCGCCAGCTTGGGCGCGACCCGGCCGGCGCCGATAAACCGGTCCTGCAACCCGGCATGCTCGTCATAAATGGCGCGCAGCGCCCGCACTTCGGCGTCGAGCTGGGCGCACTGCGCCAGCACGGCTTGCGCACCGGCGTGCTCCAGGTCCACGCTCACGCCGCCCGGCACCACGCAATCCATCAGGAAGCGGTGGCCAAACAACTCGCCGTTCAGGCGTACCCACATTTCCTTGAGCCGCGAAAACTGCGCCAGCCCAAACGCCAGGCCGGCATCATTGCCCAGCGCGCCCAGGTCGCCCAGGTGATTGGCGATGCGCTCGCGTTCCAGCAGCAGCACGCGCAGCGACTCGGCGCGCGCCGGCACGCTGCACTGGCAGACCGCTTCCGCCGCCATGCTGTAGGCCCAGGCGAAGGCCACACTCGCGTCGCCGCTGATGCGCCCTGCCAGCGCGGCGCCCTGCTCCACGCTGCGCCCGATAAACAGCTTGTCCGTGCCCTTGTGCGCATAGCCGAGGCGCTGCTCGAGCCGCAGCACCTTTTCGCCAACCACCGAAAAGCGAAAATGCCCAGGCTCGATCACGCCCGCGTGGACCGGGCCGACCGCAATCTCGTGCACGCCTTCGCCGCCGACCTTGACAAAGGCATAGGGTTCGGCCGGCGTGGCGAATTGCTCGCACCCGCTGTGCGCTGCACGCAAAGGGAAATAGTCGGCTGGCCACAGGCCATGATTGAGCCAGGGACGTTCGTCGTCGGCCCCATGCGCGGCTACGCCCAGCAAGTCATGCAGCGCGCGCTGCATGCGCGCCGCGGCCGGATACACCCCACTGAGCGCGCCATAGCGTTCGCCTTCCTGCAAGCGCCGGCGCAGCCACAACAACCCTTCGGCGGTGCAGTACACGGCCGACACCACGGCGCCGGGCCGCTGCTCCATGCCCCACAGCGCGATGAAGCGTCCGCCATCGGCGCCCACCATGCGCGCCACGCTCAACCAGGTTTCGTCGTCAACGTCGGCCACCCAGGCCGGCACGGCGCCGGGCAGTGGTCGCACATTCAAGCCATAATCCATGCCCTACCCCACGATCATGCGAGCCGCCTGGCGGAACCACAGGTCCAGATACGGCGGAATATACAAACCCAGCATCAGCGCCAGCCCAAGGTGCAGCAATATCGGCAGCAAAGCCGGCGTGTGCGTCAACGGTTTGGCGGTGGTTTCGCCAAACACCATCGCCTGCACGCGCCAGAAGATCGACGCAAACGCCACCGCCAGCGCCAGCAACAGCAGCGGCGCCGCCCACGGCAGTTCGCGCATGGCGCTTGTGACGATCAAAAATTCGCTGGCAAACACGCCGAACGGCGGCATGCCCAGTATCGCGAAGGTCCCCACCAGCATGCCGGCCGCGATGCGCGGGCTGACCTTGACCAGGCCGCGAATGTCGGCCATCAGCTGGGTGCCGGCCTTCTGGCAGGCGTGACCCACGCTGAAAAAGATCGCCGACTTGACCAGCGAATGGACCGTCATGTGCAGCAAGGCGGCGTAGGTGGCTATCGGCCCGCCGATCCCGAACGCAAACGTCATCAGGCCGATATGCTCGATCGACGAATACGAAAACATGCGCTTGACATCCTTCTGGCGCGACAGCGAAAACGTCGCTACCAGCACCGACAGCAGCCCGAAACCGATCAGCAGCTTGCCCGGCAAGCCATTATTGAGGGCGCCATCGGCAATCACCTTGACCCGCAGCAGCGCGTACAGCGCCACATTGAGCAGCAAGCCTGACAGCACTGCCGAAATCGGCGTCGGCCCTTCCGCGTGGGCGTCCGGCAGCCAGTTGTGCAGCGGCGCCAGTCCCATCTTGGTGCCATAGCCGACCAGCAGGAACACCATGGCCAGCGCCACGATGCGCGGCTCCAGCTGCGCCTTGACGCTGTTCAAATTGGTCCACAACAGCGCTTCGGCGTGCGGCCCCAGCTGGCGATTGGCGGCCAGGTACAGCAAGATGGTGCCGAACAGCGCCAGCGCGATGCCGACTCCGCACAGGATGAAGTACTTCCAGGCCGCTTCCAGGCTGCTTGGGGTGCGGTACACGCTCACCAGCAGTACCGTGGCCAGCGTCGCCCCTTCCAGCGCCACCCACAGGATGCCCAGGTTATTGGTCAACAGTGCCAGCAGCATGCCAAACAAGAACAGCTGGTACATGCTGTGATACAAGCGCATGCGCCCCGGCGTCATCTTGCCGTGCGCGCGTTCGATGCGCATGTACGGCCCCGAAAACACGGCGGTGGTCATGCCGACAAAGGCCGTCAGCGTGACCAGGTACACATTGAGCGGATCGACAAAAAACAGCTGGCCCATTGCGAACCCGGGACCGTTGGCCACCACGTGCGCCGTCAGCACCAGCGCTGCCGCAAACGTGACCACGCTGAAGCACACGTTGATCTCGGGCGCGGCGTCGCGCTGGCCGCACAGGCCCAGTACCAGTGCGCCGATCAGCGGTGTCAACAGGACCAGCAGCAGCGCATCCACGTCAGTCCTCCTTCAGGTTTTCCAGATTGTGAATGTCCATGTTTTCGAACTGTTCACGAATCTGGAACATGAATACGCCAAGGATCAGGATCCCGCCCAGCACCGCCAGCGCCACGCCCAGTTCGACGATCATCGGCATGCCGCTGGTGGCGGCAGTGGCGGCAAAAAACAGCCCGTTCTCCATCGACAGAAAGCCGATCACCTGCGGCACCGCCTTCGAACGCGTGATCATCATCATCAGCGACAGCAAAATGCACGCCAGCGCAATCCCCAGCGTGCCGTGCGCCACCGAATCGGACAGGCGTGCAATCGGCAAGGCCAGGTTGAACGCAACAATCACCAGCACGATACCGATCAGCATCGTGGCCGGCACGTTGATCAGCGGCTCCACATCCCACTTGACGTTGAGCCGGATGATCAGCTTGTGCAAAATCCACGGGATCAGGACCACCTTGAGCGCAAACGTCAGGATGGCCGAGAAGTACAAATGGCTGTCATTGGTCATCCAGGCCACCAGCAAGGCGGCGCACACCATGGTCGCGCCATGCAGCGTGAACAGGTGAATGAGCGACAGGATGCGGCGCTGGCGCAGCATGGCAAAGGTCAGCAACAGCAAGATCGCGGCCAGCAGGTTCAGTATTTGCAGCGCCATTACGCCCCCACCAGGAAATGGACCAGCATGCCGATCACGGCCAGCAGGAACGCGGTCATCAGGAATTCTGGCACCCGGAATATGCGCATCTTGGCGCTGCCCATCTCGATCAGCGCCAGCGCAAAGCCGCCGATCAGCAGCTTGAGGAGCAGGATCGGCAAGGCCAGCAGCAACCCGAGCGGCGCACCGGCGTCGTCGATCCCCCACGGGAAGAAGAGCGCGATGCCCATGCAGGAATAGGCGAACAGCTTCAGGCTGGCGGCCCATTCCATCAGCGCCAGGTGGCGCCCGGAATACTCCAGCAGCAGCGCTTCGTGGATCATCGTCAATTCCAGGTGGGTGCTGGGATTGTCGACCGGCACCCGCGCGTTTTCGGCCAGCGACACCATGACAAAAGCCACGCCGGCAAACGCGAGGCTGGGGTAGATCGCCAGCTCGCGGTGCACCAGCGTTTCGACGATGCTGGTCAACTGCGTCGACTGGGTGATCAGCGACGCGCAAAACAAGACCATCAGCAAGGCCGGCTCGGCCAGGAAGCCGACCAGCATGTCGCGCCGCGCGCCCATGCTGCCGAACGCGGTGCCAACGTCCATCGCGGCCAGCGACATGATGACCCGCGCCAGCGCAAACAAGCCTACCAGCGCGATCGCGTCGGCAGCCGGCGACAATGGCAGGTCGGTCGACAGCGTCGGAATGATGGCGCAGGCCAGCGTGGTGCAGCCGAACACCATGTACGGCGCCATCCGGAACAGCGGCGACGCATGCTCGGCCAACAGGCAATCCTTGTGGAACAGCTTGCGCAACAGCAAGTACGGCTGCAGCATGCTGGGCGCCGACTTGTTTTGCAGCCAGGCGCGGCACTGGCTGACCCAGCCCGACAACAGCGGCGCCAGCGCCAGCGCGACCAGGATCTCCAGCACTTGCGCAGCGTAGGCGCTCCATCCGTTCATGCGACCACCACCAGCAGCAACAACAGCAAGGTGGCAAAGCTGTACAGCAGGTAGACCGCGATGCGCCCTTGCTGCAGCAGGCCGGCCACGCGCGCGATGCGCTCGGTCAGCGCGATGATGGGCCGGTACAGACCATGCCAGAACGGGTCTTCCAGCGTGACCCGGTAGAACGGCGCGCGGTCAAAGGCGGTCGGCAATTCACGCTGCATGCGGAAGAACACGCCGAAGATCTCGCGGATCGGCTGGCCGAAGCCTTCGGCGGTATCTTGCATGCGCGCCGACGGGAATGGAAAGCCGCAGCCCCACGCGGCGCCGCGCTGCAAACGGCCGTGAAACAGCATGCGCACCAGCAGATAAGCGAGCAAAAAGCACACCAGCAGCGCGGCGACGAAGACGAACGGCGCATAGCTGGCCCGCTGCGGCGCCGCCGGCACCAGCAGCATCCAGCCATGCTCGGCCAACGCCCGGCCCAGGCCTTCGCCCAGCAAGGCGCCGGTCACATGATCGAGCAGCGTCACCACCTGCACCGGCAACAGTCCCAGCACCACGCAGGCGCCCAGCAGCCAGCCGAAACCGAGCCGTTCCCAGTAGCCGGCATCGTGCGCGTGCGCCAGCGCCGCCTCGCGCGGCTGGCCGAGGAACACGATCGCGAAAAACTTGACCATCACGTAGCCGGCCAGCGCCCCCACCAACGCGATGACAGCGGCCACGATCGGCACCAGCATGTTGAGGAAGGAATTGGGCAGATTGGGCGTGAACAAAAAGCTTTGCAGCAGCAGCCATTCGGAGACGAAACCGCCGAACGGCGGCAAGCCGGCCGCCGCCAGAGCGCCCGCCAGCGCCGGCCATGCGGTCCACGGCATCTTGCGCATCAAGCCGCCCAGCCGCCCCAGGTTGCGCTCGCCGGTGGCATGCAGCACGGTCCCTGTGCCCAGGAACAGCAAGCTCTTGAAGGCGCCATGACTGGCCACGTGGTACAGCGCGGCCGTCAGCGGCAAGGCCGCCAGCGCGCGCATGCCGTACGCGCGAAACAGGATGGTCAGGCCAATGCCGGCAAAAATGAGGCCGATATTTTCAATCGACGAATAGGCCAGCAAGCGCTTCATGTCGGTTTGCACGGTACTGTGCACCACGCCGAACAGGGCCGTGGCCAGGCCCAGCGCCAGCGTCACGCAGCCCCACCACCACAGCGGCTCGTGCAGCAAGTCCAGGCTGACGCGCAACAGGCCATACACGCCGGTTTTCAGCACAAACGCGCTCATTAGCGCCGAGATCGGCGACGGCGCCGCCGGATGCGCTTCGGGCAGCCACACATGCAGCGGCAACAGGCCAGCCTTGGCGCCGAAGCCGAACAGGGCCAGCAAGAAGGCGGCCGAGGCCCAGAAGCCGTCCAGATGCTGCTGGCGCATGTTGGCAAACGAGTAGTCGCCCGTATTGGCCTGCAACAGGCCAAAGCACATCAGCAGCGCCAGTGCGCCCACATGGGAAATGACGAGGTACAGAAAGCCGGCCTGGCGCACTTCCGGCACGCGGTGATTGGCCATCACCAGCATCGCGGCCGTGAGCGACATGGTTTCCCAGGCCACCATGAACACGTAGGCGTCGTCGGCCAGCAGCAGCAACACCATGCTGGCCAGGCAGGCATGGTATTCAAAGCACAGCAGTCCCGGCGGCGTGCCCTCGCCCTTGCGGAAATAGCCCGCCGAAAAGATGGATACGCCGGTACTGACCAGGCCCAGCACAAACAGGAAGTAGGACGCCAGCGCATCGAGGCGCAGGTGGAATGGCAGGCCGGGCAAGCCGAGCGGAAGCAGCGCCGTGGCGGGCGCGGCCGACGCGCTGGCCAGGCCGAGGCCGCACAGCGCCACGCCCAGCGCGGCGCCCAGCGGAAACAGCAGGTAGGCCACCAGTGCCGTGCGGCGCATGGCCAGCAGTCCACAGGCGCCCACCGCAAGCCAGAGCGCAGCCACCAAGAGCACGTAGTCCAGCAGCATCCGGCCTCCCCCGACGATCTGCTGACAACGATATGATCATTCCATTACAATGTCAACCTACCTTGCATAGTGGCCGCGCGCGCGCGATTTGCATTACAATCCGGTTGTAATCAATTCGACCTTTTTTGGCTGTCTATGGAAACCAAATCCGCCCGTTTTACCGTGCTGCTCGACCCCACCAAGAAAAAGGCGTTCGAGGAGCTGTGCGCGGCCCAGGACTTGACGCCGTCGCAAGTGGTACGCAGCTTGATGCGCGAGTACCTGGAGCGGCACGGCATCGACTACAGCACCAAAAGCAAGATCGGCGCCGCGTCCAAGAAATCGGCTTAAAGCAGGGTTTCGACGGCGCGCGACAACGGCTCGGCCAGATCGATCTGGTTGCTGGCGTGCGCGATCGTGTTGCAGCTGGCGATGCGCGCCACGCCTGCCGAGGCCAGCTGCGCGTACGCATCCCCGGCGAAAATCGGATGCACGGCCACGCAGACCGGGGCAAGCAGTCCCAGCCCGTGCAGCTGCGCTACCGCCGCCATCATGGTGCGCGCGGTCGAGGCGATATCGTCTACCAGCACCGGCGTGCAGTGCCGCCATTGGGCCACGGCCGGGACCGACACTTCCACTTCATGGTCGCCGCGCCGCACCTTGCTCAATACCGTATACGGACAGCCGATCGCCTGCGCCACCTGCGCCACCCATTGTTCGCTTTCGGCATCGGGCCCGATCAGCAAAGGCTGGGCCACGCTCGCCTTGATCCACGCGGCGATGGCCGGCGCGGCCGGCACCACCCGGCTGGCAATGCGGTAGATGCGATCGAGCGAGTCGATCCGGTGCAGGTGCGGATCGACCGTGACCAGCCAGTCCACGCAGCCCGACAGCAGGCCCGCAAAATGGGCTGAACTGATGCCCTCGCCCGGCTTGAACTGCATGTCCTGGCGCATATAGGCCAGGTAGGGCGCCACCAGCCCCACCCGCGCGGCGCCCAGTTCGCGCGCAATGCACGCCACCAGGTACAGCGCGATGGCCTTCTGGTCCGGATCATCGAGCGTGCACACCAGCACCACCTGGCGGCCCTGGACGTCGGTCAGGAAGCGGGCATAGCTTTCGCCGTCGGGGAAACGCCGGGTTTCCAGCTGTCCCAGCGGCCAGCCGCGCAGCGTGGCCAGGCGCTGGGCCGGTGCCTCGTTGCCGGGGAGCGCGAACAGCAGCGGGCTCACGCGTGGCTCTGGTAGTGGGCCACGCAGATCACGAACGGCAACACCAGCTCGGGCACCAGGTAGCCCAGCCACAAGGCATGCGGCTCGGGCAGGCCGACCAGCAACATCGACACCAGGCGCCCGACGGCGCCCAGCAAGATGCCCAAGGCCAGCAGATACACCAGCATGCCCTGCCCGCGAATGGCGACACCGGCCCACAGGCAGATCAAGCCGGTCGCAAGGTAGACGCCCGCCATGAAGCGGTGCACGTTGTCGAGCCGGGGCGAGGTATCGGGTTGTCCCAAGTACATTTGCAAGCTACCGCCAGCGATGGCGATGGCCGCCACCAGGAACAGGCAAATGCGCACGACCAATTGGCTCGTTTGCAGCGGATCGTTGGCTAGCATGGCAGCTCCCTACAGTGTGGCGGACCCTGCCATGCTGCCACAAGTCCTACGCCGCTACCAGCTTTTGTTCGGCAATCTCATAGCGCCGGAACGCTTCGCGCACGGTATCGCGCAGCACCGTGTCGTCCCATGGCTTGGTGAGGAATTTATAGATAGAACCGCGGTTGATCGCGTCGGTGATGCTGTTCAAGTCGGTGTAGCCGGACAGCACGATGCGCATGGTGTCGGGATACAGGTCGCGCACCCGCGACAGAAATTCGGTGCCGTTCATCTCCCCCATGCGCTGGTCGGACAAGACCACCTGCACCTCGTGCAGGGCCAGCAATTCGAGGCCTTCGCGCGCACTGCCCGCCGTCAGAATGCGATAGCCGTCGCGCCGCAGCGTGCGCTTGAGCGCCGACAGGATATTGGACTCGTCATCGACCAGCAGCAGTGTTCTTTGCTGGTGAGCCGGCTGCACGGGCACGTCGAGCATGGTGTTTTCCATCAGCAGCCAGGCATAGTCCTTGGCCGGCACCGGGCGGCTGAAATAATAGCCCTGCATGTCGTCGCAATGGTTATCGCGCAGGAATTTGGCCTGCCCTTCGGTTTCCACCCCTTCGGCAATCACGTGCATGTGCAGGCAGTGCGCCAGGTCGATGATGGCGCGGCACACGGCAGCGTCGGCCGGGTCCAGCGTCAGGTTGCCGACAAACGACTGGTCGATCTTCAGGTGATCGATCGGCAGGCGGCGCAAGCGGCTCAGCGACGAGTGGCCGGTGCCGAAATCGTCGAGCGACAGCTCGATCCCCAGCTCCTTCAATTGGCGCAGCGTTGCCACCGCCTCGTCCAGGTCGTCCATCAGGGACGATTCGGTGATTTCCATCTGCAGGTAACGCCCTTCGAGCTGGTAGCTGGCCAGCGCGTCGCGAATGACGTCCAGCAGATTTTTTTGGCGGAACTGCAGCGACGACAGGTTCACTGCCACCGGCGGCACGTCCATGGCGGCGTCGAGCCAGGCGCGCTGCTGGCGGCACACGTCGCGTATGACCCATTCGCCCAGCGGATAGATCAGGTCCGTGCTTTCGGCCAGCGGGATAAATTCGGCTGGCGAGACCATGCCGCGCAGCGGGTGCTGCCAGCGCACCAGTGCTTCGGCGCCGACAATTTCGCCGCTGGCCAGGTTCACTTTCGGCTGATAATACACGCGCAGTTGCTGCTCGGCGAGCGCCACGCGCAAGTCGCGCTCCATCGCGTACATCAGGCCGATGCGCTCGTTCATGTCGGGCGCGTAATACCGGCATTGGCGCCCGCCGCGCGCCTGCGCGCTCGCCAGCGCCGCCGTCGCATTGCGCAGCAGCTGGTTGCTGTCGTCGCCATCGCGCGGATAGACGCTGATGCCGATGCTGGCGCAGGTGGCAAGCGGGCCGCCGTCGAGCTTGAGCGGCTCCATGGCGCAGGCCAGCAGCTTGAGCGCGACCGGCATCGCGTCCTCGGCCGTTCTGAGCCCGGCAATGACGATGGCGAAGCTGTCGTCGGACAGGCGCGCCATGATGTCGCAATCGCGCAGCGCCGCCGCCAGGCAGCGCCCTACGTGGCGCAGCATGTCGTTGCCCAGCTCGTGCCCCAGACTCTCGGCGGTGGCCTTGAAGCGGTCCAGGCCCAGCACCACGACCGCCAGCGGCTGATCGCTGCGCCCGGCATTGAGGGCCGCTTGCCGCAGCCGGTCGCAAAACAGCATGCGGTTGGGCAGCCCGGTGACCGGGTCGTGGCTGGCCTGGTAGGCCATGGCTTGTTCGGTCTCTGCGCGCTTCAAGCCATCGCGCAAATGCAGCATGCCCAGCGTCAGGTTGTCGGCCAGTTCTTGCAGCAGGCGCACTTCATCGTCAAAGAATGCGCCAGCGGCGTCCGAACAAATGCACAGCGCGCCGAGCAATTGACCACGGTGGCGCAGCGGCAGGGCAATGCAGCTGCCTGGGCGGCCATCCGTTGCTTCGCCCGGCATGCCCACGTCGCGCAACAAGATGGAACTGGCCTGGAGCACCGCCGCGGTGGGCAGGCTGCGCCAAAGCCCGTCCTGTTCCCAGGCCGACTCGGCAGGAACGGGAAAGCACGCAGCAAGGGCCACAGCGGCGCCATCCTGATCGTCCTTGAGGGCGATCCAGGCCAGCGCGTAGCTGCCGGTGACGACCGTGCATTGGCAGATCGATTGCAGCAGCTTCGCTTCGCCCGTGGCGCCAGCCTGGGCATCGCTGCAGCGCGAAAGCATGTGCAAGGTCCGGTTCAAGCTTACCAGTTCGGCCACATGCTGCTGTTCGCGGGCATGGGCGTGCTGCATGTCGTCGGCCATGCTATTGAGCGCCTTGGCCAGCACGGCAAATTCATTTTTGCCGCCGCTTGGGGGCAAGCGGGCGCTCCAGTCGCCAGCGGCCAGGCGGGGCGCGAAACGCAGGCAGGCAAGGATAGACGCGCTGGCGCTGCGCACGATAAAGCTGGCCACCAGCACCCCCAGCAGCAAGGCGGCAATGCCGCCGCCGATGATCGCCGTCGCGGTCAGCCGTGCCACGTCGTGGATCGTGGCCCGGGTACGCTCGACCAGGCCGTCGGCTTTCATGTGCAGCTGGTCCAGCTGCGGCTCGGCCTCGTTGACCGCCAGCAAATAGCTTTGTGACGCCATGTCGATCTCTTCCAGGGTCGCCGCGTAGGCATCAAACTGACTGGCAAATTGGTCAGTTAATGCGCGCAGCCTTTCCTTGTGCTGCGCGCTCAGCGCGGAGTGCGCCAGATCGGCGCGAAAGGAGGCCGCCGCCGAGGCGAACCCGGCCACATAGCCAGAACCGTTACGCATGAGGAAATCCTTTTTTTGCGCGCGCAGCGCCAGCAGATCCGCTCGCAGGCGCTCGCTGGCGCCATCGAGCACCAGCATGATTTCCATCGCCTGGGCGGTGCGCCGCAGCGCACCTTCCTGGCCGAGCTCTGCGCGCCCCAGGCGTCCGTACAGCTCGACGACGTGCAAGAATCCGGCTTCATAAACGCGCGTGATGCGTTCGATGGCGCGCGAGCGCGCCGCGATGTCGGCGTCGTCGGACAACTGCCGGATCACCCCCATATTGTCGCGCACCATCTTGATCTGGCTTGCCACCATCGTGGCGTAACGCGATTTGGCTTCCTGAAACGGGTACAGCTGCCGCTTGAGCAGAAATTCCTTCTCGTAGCGCCTGGCATTACCCAGCGCGCCGGTGCTGGCCAGGGTGAGGTCATCGATGCGGTCGTCGCGCACCAGGAATTCTTCAACCGCCGCCACCGTGCGCAAATGACCAGCCACGCCTACGCAGCTGCCCAATAACATCAAGGCAATGATGATGCCGAAGCCGACACCCAATTTGGTGCGCAACTGCAATTGTTCGAACCAGGAAAACATGGCGGCCATCCGATGAAAAAGTACAGCTAGTCCAGGTACGGGATGAAATCGAAGGCGCGTATCAGGTCGACCACTTGCGAACCGATGCAATAGTCGACGAAATTGCGCGCCAACTCGGAGGGCAGCTGGCGCGTGACCAGCATCAGCGGCCGGGCAATCGGGTACTTCTGGGTGCGCACATTCGATGCGCTGGGCATGACGCCGTCGATGGCCAGCAGTTTGATGGGCGCGCCAGCGGCCAGCCTGCGTTCCGCTTCGCCGGCCGAGACGAAGATGACCGCATTCGGATCGTCCACGATGGCGGCAATGCGCTCGGCGTTTTCGGCCACGCGGCGCTGGGCGATCAAACGCTCGTAGGGCAGCTGCACATAGCGGCTGAACAATTCCGATGAGCCCCCTTCGGGCGGTCCCGCCAGCACGGCGATGCGGGCATCGCGCCCGCCAAGGGCGCGCCAATTGCCGATTTTCCCCGCATACAGGGCGGCCAATTGTTCGCGACTGAGCTTGTTCACCGGATTGTCCCGGTGGACGATCAGCGCCACGCCATCGCGCGCAATGGGCACGCCTTGCAGGCCCGTTTCAGCGTCGTCCAGGCCGCGCGCCACCATGCCGATGTCCACTTTGCCGGCACGCAGATCATCGATGCCGCGGCTGGAACCGCCATGACGCACGTCGATCTGCATGGCGGGATGCCTGCGCGCATAGCGCTTGGCGATTTCGTCCATCAGCGGCGCCATGGTGGTGGAACCGGACAGCTGCAAATGGGGCCGAGCGACCAGTCCATCGGGCAGCGCGAACGGGGTGGACGGCACCAGTGCGGCCAGGCCACACAACACGAAAGAGCGGCGCTTGAGCGAAAGGTGCATGATCAGTCCTCCTTGAAACGGGTATCCCACGCGACGCGGATGGCGTCTAGCAGCAATTGGTCATTCATGGGTTTGAGCAGGTAGGCCACTGGATGGAGGCGCAATACGCGCGCCTGCACATCCTGCGAATGGTGGCCTGTGGCTACGATCACGCCAATGTCGGGAGCGACATGGGCCAGTTCGGCCTGCACCTCGAAGCCGGACATGCCGGACATATGCAGGTCGAGTATCACGCAATAGGGTTTGCTGGCGGCCAGCGAGGCCAGAAACTCCGGGCCAGAGGCAAATGGCTTGCCCTTGATGCCGGCCGACTTGAGCAGCCGGATCAGCGCGCGGCGGATCGGCTCCTCGTCGTCTACCACCGCAACCCAGTGTGAATTGGTGTCCATGGGTTGACAATACGCCGCCTGCCCAGGGGCCGCTATTGGACCATGGTCCTACGCCTTGGCGCGCGCCCGGTCCACCAGCCGCACCAGCGCGCTCACCGATCGCACGCCCATTTTGGTCATCACCCGCGCGCGGTGCACCTTGACGGTTTTTTCGACCGTACCCAATTCGGCGGCCACTTGCTTGTTCAATTTACCCTCGACCACCAGCCGCATCACGTCCGCTTCGCGCGGCGTGAGCGTGGCCAGGCGCGCCTGGATGTCGTGACATTCGCTGCGTTGCTGGCGCGCCAGCGCGTTCTTGTCAAACGCGAGCCGCACAGCGTCGATCAGGCGGTCGGCATCGACCGGCTTGGTCAGGAAGTCGGCGGCGCCATTTTTCATCGCGTTGACGCCACTGGCGATGTCGCCGTGGCCGGTCAGGAAAATAATCGGCAATACGCTGGCGCACCGTCCCAACGCGTGCTGCAGCGCCATGCCGTTCATGTCGGGCATGGACAAGTCCAGCACCAGGCAGCCGGGGGCATCGGTGGACGCGCTGTCGAGGAACGCCTGGGCCGACTCGAACAGCAGCACGGCCAGACCGGCCGACGCCAGCAACCTGGCCAGCGCCTTGCGGATGGCCTCCTGGTCGTCGACCACGAATACGGTCTGCGCATCGCTCATGGCGGGCCCTTCATCAACGGCAGGCAGATGTGGAACGTGGCGCCCTGGCGCGCATTATTCTCGGCCCATAGCCGTCCATCGTAAGCATTGACAATGTTGCGGCAGATTGACAAGCCCAGGCCCATGCCGCGTTCCTTGGTGGTGTAAAACGGATCGAAGATGGTCGCCAGCGCCCCGACCGGAATGCCTGAACCGCTGTCGATCACGCTGATCTGCAGTTCGCCTTGGTGGGTGATCGCGGTGCGCACCAGCACTGTCGCCGTGGCCCGTTGGTTGGCAGCCATCGCATCGCAGGCGTTCATCAACAGATTGATCAGCACCTGCTGCATCTGGATTTGGTTCGCATTGAGCACCACGCCGTCGGCCGACAAGTCGGTCCTGAGCACCACGCCGTGGTTGATCAAGTCATTGCGCACGATGCGCAGCACGCCGGTTACCAGTTCATTGGCATCGATCCGTTCGCGCACATTGTCGTTTTTATCGAACAGGCGCCGCAAGCTCATGATGATCTCGCCGGCGCGCTTGTCTTCGTCGACGATGTCTTGCAGGATCGCCCGCAGCTCCACCAGATCGACCTCGGGTTTGCCCAGGAAGCGCTGGGCCGCTTGCGCATTGCTCAAAATGGCCGTGAGCGGTTGGCGCAACTCGTGCGCCAGTGCCCCCGACAGCTCGCCCAGCATGGCCAGGCGCGACAAATGCATGACTTCCTTTTGCTTTTCCTGGGCGTCCAGCTCGGCCAGTTTGCGCTTGGTGATATCGAACGACAGGCCGCGCACCAGAGACGGTTTGCCGCTGGCGTCCGCTTCCACGCTGCCGTGCGAGGCAATCCAGCGCCAATCGCCATCCGGGCGCAGGATGCGAAACTCCATTTCATAGTCGCGCACTTCGTACAGCGTCAAATCGATGGTCAGCTTGACGCCGGCGCGCTCATCCGGGTGGACCCGGGCCAGCATGGCCTCAACGGTGACGTCGCACGGCGCCGCAAAGCCGAACAGTTCGCGCCATTCCTTCGACACCCAGATGTCGTGGCGCACCAGGTCGCGCACCCAGATGCCCAGCTTGGCGGCGCTCGCTGCCAGCGTCAAGCGTTGCTCGCTTTCGCGCGTGCTGGCCCGGGCTTGCTGCAGCATGCGCGCCGCATCTTGCAAGGCGCACCCGAGCGCATTGGCTTCCTTGAAGCGCAGCTTCGGTATCGCCACGGCCCGGCCGTCGCCGACGTCCAGTGCCGGCTGCACCAGCGCCACCACCGAACGGGCAATGCCGCCGCCGATGTACCAGGCCAAGGCCAGGCCGATCGCCAGCGCGGCCAGGGTGGCCACGATCAGCCAGGCCAGCGTGTCGCGCAAGCCAGCGTTCAGTTCATCGAGCGGAATGACCAGCGCGACCGTCCAACCGGTGGCGGCCGAGCGGCTGTACACGGCCAGCACCGGCACACCGTCGAGCGACACCGAGTCGAAGCTGCCCTCCTCGGCGCGCGCCAGACTGGCGCGCAGGGTATCGCTAGCCTTGCGCCCGACCCATTTGTCACTGTCGACGTTGCGCACTACCAATTGCCCGCTGGTGTCAAAGACGCTTGCGCGCCAGGTGGGAGGTAGCCTTTGTCCCACCAGCAAAGCGCCAAGGTGGGCCGGCATGGCCGTCGCGTTAAGCGTGAGCGGGGCCGCGTCCGGGCGCTGTATCGGCACGCCGATGGTGTAGATGAATTTCTTGACCAACGGCCCCATGAACAAGTCCGACACGCCAGGCTTGCCGGTCTTGAGTATGCGCCGCAGCAACGGCGTGCCGGTCAGCTTGGGCAGCACGGCGCCATACGGCCGCCTCGTCGACAGCAGCAAGGCCCCGGTCGGATCGACCAGCACGATGCTGTCAACATCGAGGTGGGCCAGCACGGCTACCGCGTGGCCATGGAAGCCCTTGAAATCACCCGCCATCAACTGGCTCGACGTGCCCAGCGCCTGCATGGCCGCCACGGTACTGTCGAAATCGCGGTCCACGGCCGAGCCGAGCCCGCGCGCGCGGCTGACCATGTTGCTGATCAACTGGGTATGGGCGCTCTGGTAGAAATGCAGGATCAGGAAGGCAGCCACCAGCGCCAGCGGCAGCACGCAGCCGATGACGAGAACGGCAATGCTGGCGCGTACGCTGGGGGCTTGTTTCCAGAAAGGGGGAAAAACGATGCGCATGCCTGCTTCCGACGCCGGGACAGCTTCAGTTTGACAGAAAAGCTATACGCAAAACACACAAATTGTTGCACAGAACCTATCTGCCACCATAGATACCAAACTGCCAACTACTTGCTGTCACAGGGTGATTTGCCGGCGTGGGGAAATATGTTACGCTGCGGAGCCTGAAAACGAGGTTGGCCGCGGCTATCCGCCCACGCCATCCCAGCCACCGTCATACGCGCGTTACGATCGCGCAAGAAGGAAGCGAATGAGCAAGGACCAACCACTACGCCTGCACGTGCCGGAGCCTACTGGCCGCCCGGGCTGCGAGACCGATTTTTCCTACCTGCGCCTGTCGCCTGCCGGCGCGGTGCGCCGGCCCGAAGTCGATATACTGCCAATGGATACGCGCGACATGGCGTATTCGCTGGTGAGCGTGCTCGATGGCGAGGGCAACGCCGTGGGCCCCTGGGTGCCCGAACTGGCGCTCGAGACGGTGCGCATCGGCCTGCGCGCGATGATGAAAACCCGCATCTTCGACAGCCGCATGCTGCTCGCCCAGCGCCAGAAGAAAATGTCGTTCTACATGCAAAGCCTGGGTGAAGAGGCGATCGGCACGGCGCAAGCGCTGGCGCTGCGCATCGACGACATGTGCTTCCCGACCTACCGCCAGCAAAGCATCCTGATGGTGCGCGACTACCCGATGGTCGACATGATCTGCCAGCTGATGTCGAACGAGCGCGACCCGCTCAAGGGGCGCCAGCTGCCGGTGATGTACTCGGTCAAGAAGGCCGGCTTCTTTTCGATCTCGGGCAACCTGGCCACCCAATACATCCAGGCGGTGGGCTGGGCCATGGCCTCGGCCATCAAGGGCGATACCAAGATCGCCTCGGCCTGGATCGGCGACGGCGCCACCGCCGAAGCGGACTTCGACACTGCCCTCACCTTCGCCCACGTGTACCGGGCCCCGGTGATTCTCAACGTGGTCAACAACCAGTGGGCCATCTCGACCTTCCAGGCCATCGCCGGCGGCGAGGACACCACGTTTGCCGCGCGCGGCGTCGGCTGCGGCATCGCGTCGCTGCGGGTCGACGGCAACGACTTTCTGGCCGTGTACTCGGCCTCGTGCTGGGCCGCCCAGCGCGCCCGCCGCAACCTGGGACCGACCCTGATCGAATGGGTCACCTACCGCGCCGGCCCGCACTCGACGTCGGATGATCCGTCCAAGTACCGTCCGGCCGACGACGCCACCCGTTTCCCGCTGGGCGACCCGATTGCGCGCTTGAAGCAGTACCTGATCAAGGCTGGCGCCTGGTCCGAGCAAGAGCATGAAGAGACCCAGAAGGCGCTCGAAGCCGAAGTGCTGGCAGCCCAGAAGGAAGCCGAACAATACGGCAGCATGGCCAGCGGCAGCGTCTTCAGCCCGGCCGAAATGTTCGAAGGAATCTACAAGGACATGCCCGAACACCTGCGCGCCCAGCGCCAACAGCTTGGAATCTGACGATGGCAAACCCTGATAACGGCAAGACCAGTCCAATGACCATGATCCAGGCCCTGCGCTCGGCCATGGATGTGGTGATGGAAAAGAACGATGACGTCGTGGTATTCGGCCAGGACGTCGGCTACTTCGGCGGCGTGTTCCGCTGCACCGAAGGCCTGCAGAAAAAATACGGCAAGTCGCGCGTGTTCGACACGCCGATTTCCGAAGGCGGCATTGTCGGCGTGGCGATCGGCATGGGCGCGTATGGCTTGCGCCCGTGTATCGAGATCCAGTTCGCCGACTATATCTACCCAGCCTACGACCAGATCGTGTCCGAGGCGGCGCGCCTGCGCTACCGTTCGGCGGGCGACTTTACCGCCCCGATCACGATCCGAACCCCATGCGGCGGCGGCATCTACGGCGGCCAGACCCACAGCCAGAGCCCGGAAGCGGTGTTCGCCCACGTATGCGGCCTGCGCACGGTGATGCCATCGAATCCCTACGACGCCAAGGGCCTGCTGATTTCGGCGATCGAAAACGACGACCCGGTGATCTTCCTGGAACCGAAGCGCCTGTACAACGGCCCGTTCGACGGCCACCACGACAAGCCGGTCGTGCCATGGTCGCAAAACCCGATGGGCGAAGTGCCGGAAGGCTATTACACGGTGCCGCTCGACGTGGCCACGGTGTTTCGGCCCGGTTCCCAGCTGACGGTGCTGGCCTACGGCACCATGGTCTGGGTGTGCGAAGCGGCGGCGCGCGAAAGCGGCATCGACGCCGAGATCATCGACCTGCGCAGCCTGTGGCCGCTCGACTTGCCGACCATCCTGGAATCGGTCAAGAAGACCGGCCGCTGCGTGGTGGTGCACGAAGCGACCCGCACCTGCGGCTTTGGCGCCGAACTGGTGTCGCTGGTGCAGGAACACTGCTTCTACCACCTGGAAGCGCCGATCGAGCGCGTGACCGGCTGGGACACGCCCTATCCGCATGCACAGGAATGGGCTTATTTCCCGGGCCCGGACCGCGTTGCAGCGGCATTCAAACGTACGGTGGAGGCATAAATGGGTGTTCATGTCATTAAGATGCCGGATATCGGCGAAGGCATCGCGGAAGTCGAATTGGTCATGTGGTACGTGAAGGTGGGCGACACCGTGACCGAGGACTTGATCCTGGCCGACGTCATGACCGAAAAGGCCACCATTGAAATTCCCTCGCCGGTGCACGGCAAGGTGATCTCGCTGGGCGGCGCTGCCGGCCAGGTGATGGCGGTCGGTTCCGACCTGATTCATATTGAAGTCGAAGGTGAAGGCAATCTGCGCGCTGGTGCCGCTCCTGCAGCAGCGCCCGCAGCGGCGCCTGCACCAGCGGCTGTTGTGGCAGCGCCAGTGGCAGCACCGGTTCCGGTGAAGGCCGCCGCGCCGGCAGCGCCGCGCGCCGCCAGCGCCACGTCGCGCGAAGCCGGCGAAAAGCCGATCGCCTCGCCGGCAATCCGGCGCCGCGCGTGGGACCTGGGCATCGAACTGCAGTTCGTGCACGGCAGCGGCCCGGCCGGGCGCATCGTGCAGGAAGACCTGGACGCCTACGCCCAGCGCGGCGCGCCGCAGCAAGCCAGTTCGCGCTACACCGAGCGGCACGATGAGCAAAACGTGCCGCTGATTGGCCTGCGCCGCAAGATCGCGCAAAAGATGGCCGAGTCCAAGCGCCGTATTCCGCACTTCTCCTACGTCGAAGAGATCGACGTCACCGAACTGGAAGCGCTGCGCGCGCGCCTGAACGAGCAATGGGGCAAGCAACGCGGGCGCCTGACGGTGCTGCCGCTGCTGATGCGCGCGGTGGTGCTGGCGCTGCGTCAGTTCCCGCAAATGAACGCCCGCTTCGACGACGACGCCGGCGTGGTCACCCAGTACGGTGCAGTGCACATGGGTGTCGCCACCCAGACCGACGCCGGCCTGATGGTCACGGTAATGCGCCACGCCGAAGCGCGTGACATGTGGGGCAGCGCGGCCGAAGTGGCACGCCTGGCGCAAGCTGCGCGCGAAGGCAAGGCCACGCGCGAAGAGCTGTCCGGTTCCACCATCACCATTTCCAGCCTGGGCGCGCTGGGCGGCATCGTCACCACGCCAGTCATCAACCATCCGGAAGTGGCGATCATCGGCGTCAACAAGATCGTCGAGCGGCCAATGATCCGCAACGGCGGCATGGTGGCGCGCAAGATGATGAACCTGTCATCCTCGTTCGATCACCGCGTCGTCGACGGCATCCACGCCGCCGAATTCATCCAGGCCATCCGCGCCCTCCTGGAATGCCCAGCCATGCTTTTTGTCGAGTAGCCCATGAACGCAAATACAACTACCCTGCTGGTCATCGGCGGCGGACCTGGCGGCTATGTGGCCGCCATCCGCGCCGGTCAACTTGGCATTCCCACCACCCTGGTCGAGAGCGTCCAGCTTGGCGGCACCTGCCTGAACGTGGGCTGCATTCCTTCGAAGGCGCTGATTCACGCGGCCGACGAGTTTGAGAAAACCTGCCAGTACGCGGACGGCTCGGCGCTCGGCATCTCGGTGCCGGCCAGCAGCATCGACCTGGCCCAGACCACGCGCTGGAAGGATGGCATCGTCAGCCGCATGACCGGTGGCGTGGCAGCGCTGCTCAAGAAAAGCGGCGTGCACGTGATCAAGGGCCACGCCAACATCATCGACGGCAAGACCGTCGAGATCGTGCGCGAAGGCGAAGCGCCGCACCGGATCGGCTGCCAGCACTTGCTGGTGGCGACCGGTTCACACACCACCGAACTGCCGTTCATGCCATTCGGCGGCCCGGTCATCAGCGCCACCGAAGCGTTGTCGCCGCAGGCGGTGCCCAAGCGTCTGGTGGTAGTCGGCGCCGGCTATATCGGCCTGGAACTGGGCATCGCCTACCGCAAGCTGGGCGCCCATGTCAGCGTAGTCGAAGCGCAAGACAGCGTGCTGCCGGCCTACGATGCCGACCTGACCAAGGCGGTCGCCAACTCGCTCAAGGGGCTGGGCGTGGTGCTGCACCTGGGTTGCTCGGTGCTGGGCCTGAACGCCGGCGCGGACGCGGTGCGCGCGCGCGGCCCGGAGGGCGAGGAATTCGAACTGCATGCCGACCAGGTGCTGGTGGCGGTCGGACGGCGTCCGCGCACCAAGGGCTTTGGCCTGGAAAGCCTGATGCTGGACATGGCCGGCCAGTTCATCAAGGTCGACGACCAGTGCCGCACCTCGATGCGCGACGTGTGGGCGATCGGCGACGTGACGGGCGAGCCGATGCTGGCGCACCGCGCCATGGCGCAAGGCGAGATGGTGGCCGAGATCATCGCCGGCAAGAAGCGCCATTTCGTCCCTGCCTGCATTCCCGCCGTGTGTTTCACCGACCCGGAACTGGTGGTAGTGGGCATGACGCCGCAAGAAGCGAAAAAGGCCGGGATCGACTGCATCGACGCGTCGTTTCCGTTTTCGGCCAATGGGCGCGCCATGACGCTTGAAGCCAAGGACGGCTTCGTGCGGGTGGTGGCACGGCGCGACAACCATTTGATCGTCGGCTGGCAGGCGGTCGGCAAAAGCGTGTCCGAATTGAGCGCGGCGTTTTCACAATCGATCGAAATGGGCGCGCGCCTGGAAGACGTGGGCGGCACCATCCACGCCCATCCGACGCTGGGCGAGGCGATCCAGGAAGCGGCGTTGCGCGCATTAGGGCACGCGCTGCATGTTTAGTCTTCGACAGCTGACTGGACGGGGGACAATCGCAGATTAAAAGCGCCAGCGCACAGAACTGGTCAGGCTGTTGCCAGCCTGGCGCGGCGCTTCCCCGATCAGCGCACGCGCCGGCCGGTCGCTGCGCACCGTCAGCCATTCGCCAACCAGGCTGACCGAATGATTCAGTTCGACCACGTAGGCCAGCGCGACGGCGCTGCCCACTTCCCCATTCGGGTCGCTCGGCACCGCATCCTGTTCGCGCGCACCAAACCGCTCGTAGCGCAACGTCAGCCGCCCCGGGCCGGCGCGGTGGCTGGCCAGCGCGTACCACGCATGGTAGTCAATCGCCACCGCCCGAGGCCCCATCATGGTCGACCCGGCGAGGTACTGGAACATCCATTCCCATTGTCCCGTGGAGCGCAGACGCACAGCCGCATGATCGAACTTGGTGGCCCAGCTGTACTGGCCTTGCTTGACCACCAGCGGCTGACCGCGGTTGTCGTAATGCAGCACCGATAGCTGGAGCTGATCCGCATACGCATAATTTGCGCTCACGTAGAAGCCGGCCCGGCCATCGATCTCGCGAAACAGATGGACGTCCCGCGTTTGCTTGTTGATGGCGCCGTCAGCACGGTACACCGGCAGATCAGCCAGCGTCAGCGTCTCGCTGGCGCCGCTGATGCGGTCGCCCACTGCCCAGCCGCACCACGCCAGCAGCGTGCCGGCTGGATCGTTGCCATTGAAGATGGCAGCCGTCACGCCAACATCATGCGGGCGCGCGCGATGCGTCAGGCTTAGTTCCAGCCCTTTGGTCTTGAGTTCTTCGCCTATCCAGCTATTGAGCGCGGACGCGGAGATGGTCCGGGTCGGGGTCCAGTCCAGACGGTCGTAATCGATTTCCTGGTTCAATGGCGGAAAAAAGATGCCGGCCTTGGCCCGCATTTTCCACGGACCGGCCGGCACCGGATTGAAACCCAGCCATGTTTCTTGCAAGTCCAGCACGCCGCGCCGGTCGTCGCTGGCGTTGATAACCGCATAGGCCGACACCGCATCGCTCACTTCCAGTTCGGCTGCCAGGATCGCCTGGCCCAGGCGCAAGGTGTCGCTGCCGCCCCCGTAACGGGTCTTGCCCATGCCACCGGCGCTCCAGCTGCGCGCGCCGTCGTCGCGCTGAACGCGGGCGTCAAGCATGCCGTGCCACTCGAGCGCATGGGTGGTAAGTGGGCAGCAGGCAAGAACAAGAACAGTGAGGGACGGCAAGCGAATCATCATGGCCCATTATTGCCGAATCAACGCATTTACCAGTAGCAAAATAATCTTTCTCCATCAATAATGCTTTATTCTCAACTTTTCCGACTCCTCACATGAAACGCCTTCTTACCGCAGCCATCCTGGCTGCCTGCTTCATCGCGCCGTCAGCCTTCGCCGATACCACATTCAAATGGTCGGCCATCGCGTCCGACAAGGAAACCAAGGCTCCCATCGAAGGCGTGCTGTTCACCTTCAAGCTGGTCGACAAGAGCAACGGCAAAGAGTCGGTGCAAACCTGCATGTCCGATGCCAAAGGCTATTGCGGCATCACGGCAGTGGCCAGTGGCGGCTTTTTCAGCGGCGCCAACATGAACGTGGTGGTGACCCATCATAAGGATGGCTATCTGGATATTGCCTACACCGGCTGGTCGGATGCCAACGGCGGGCGCCAGGCGGCGTTCTGGCTGACCACCACGGCCGACGACGACAAGCAAAAGCAGGCTGCTGCCAACATCGCGCGCGAAGCGGCGGACAAGAGCGAACAAGCTGCCAAGGTCCACGCCGACTTCCTGGCCAAGCTGGCCGACGCCGAAGCCAATGCGCGCCTGACCTGCGCTACCAAGTCCATCTGCGACAAGATGTTCGCGCTGACCGAGATCTATGTATCGCAAACGGCCACCATGAAAATCCAATCGGTTACCGCCACCAGGATCGAAACCCACAATCCGATCGACAGCTTCGCGCTCGGCATGAATGCCTACCGCGTGCCGGGCAAGGGTGACAGCTCGTCGATCATGCTCAAGTCCAGCTGCAAGGACTTCGACACGCCCACCGCCGCCAACATTTGCCTGAAAAAGCAGATCGCCGCCATGGAAGGCTTTGCGCCGTTCATGAAGTCGATGCTGCAATAAGCAGGCGCGTCTCTACCTTCCGGCACATGCGCCGGCTCCGCAAATCACTGATGATGGCCAAGCCACCATCAACCCGGAGTCCCGCATGTCATTGAACTTACAGTCCACCTGGCGCGCCAGCGCCGCCATTATCCTGTTGTCGCTGCTTGCCGCGTGCGGCGGCGGCAGCAGCGACAGCCCGCGCGCCCCGCTGCCCGAAACCAGCACAGGCCCCGCCGGCCAGGCGGCCAATGCCAGCGTGGACACCTTTGTTCAAGCGGAACTGAAGCGCCAGAACATCCCCGGCGTGGCGCTGCTGGTGCGCCGGAACGGCGTGCTCGTCTATTCGAAAGGCTACGGCTACGCCGACCTGGATCTGGCCACGCCAGCGACCACCGAGCAACGCTTCGAGATCGGCTCCATCTCCAAGCAATTTACGGCAGCGGCAGTCATGCTGCTGGTGGAAGAAGGCCGGATCAATCTGGACGCCAACATCGGCACCTACCTCGGCTTTGTTCCGGCCGCATGGGACGCGATCACGGTGCGCCATCTGCTCAGTCACACCTCAGGCTTGCGGCGCGATTATGATGGTTCGCTCGACCCCAATTCCCACGGCGCCTACAGTACCGATCAGACGCTGGCCATCATCAAGGGCTACGCGCCGCTCACCCCACCCGGCGCCGCCTACGCCTACAGCAACGTGGGCTATCAACTGGCGGGCGTGATCGTGGAAAAAGTCAGCGGCGCCCATTATGGCGAGCTGATTCAAAACCGGATCTTTACGCCGCTGGGCATGACGTCGGCGCGCATCATTGCCGGCAACAACCTGGCCGGCAATGCGATGGGCTATTTCATGCGCGACGGCAGCCTGACGCCACTGCGCAAGGACCAGATGTCGGCCGGCGAACTGTCGCTGCACCGCGGCGCCTTTGGCGGCATCGAAATGAGCGCCACCGACCTGGCCAAGTGGGACGCGTCGCAGGACACCAACGCCATCCTCAGGCAAAGCAGCCTGGACCAGATGTGGACCGCCAACACCACGGTGCAGGTGGGGGCCGACTACACTGTCAATTACGGCCTTGGCTGGTTCCTGAGCGACTACCGCAGCCACCCCAAGCGCTACCATTCGGGCGGCATGTACAGCTTTACCACCGATTACCTGCACTACACCGACGACAAGCTGACCGTAATCGTGCTGACCAACCTGGGCACCGACTGGTCCGACCCCGAGCGCATCTCGCGCACCGTGGCCAATCTGTACGTGCCGGGCATCGTGGCGCCCCAATAAGGCCTCAGCCCAGGCGCGCCAGATCGGCTTCAGTAAAGCCGGCCAGGCGCCGCGCTGCCAGGTTGAATGGCCCCTTGAGCACCGGGGCTTCGTACCGCAGCGCCAGCGCATCGTAGGTGGCGACCGGCTCCAGGCCGCGCTGTTCGCACAAGTGGACATACCAGCGGTTGCCAATCTCGACGTGCCCGATTTCATCGCGCAAGGTGATGTCGAGGATGGCGGCCGCGGCCAGGTCGCCCGCCTGCGCCAGCTTGGCGCGCAGCGGTGGTATCGCGTCCAGGCCGCGCGCCTCGAGCGTGCGCGGCACCAGCGCCATGCGCGCCAGCACATCGTCGCGGGTCTTTTCGACCATCTCCCACAAGCTGTCGTGCGCCGGAAAATCGCCATACTGGTAGCCGAGCACGCCCAGGTGCGCCGCCAGCAAGGAAAAATGGACCGCCTCCTCTTGCGCCACGCGCAGCCAGTCGGTGTAGTACGCCGCCGGCATGCCCGGGAAACGCCACAGCGCGTCAAGCGCCAGATTGGTGGCATTGAATTCGATGTGGGTGAGCGAATGGATCAGCATGGCGCGCCCTTCGACGGTTACCATCGAACGCCGCCCCACCAGGCGCGGCGGCACCAGCAAGGGCTGCTGCGGACGCCCCGGTATGGCGCCGCTGGCGACCAGCTTCGCATCGGCGTCGACATGCGTGGCTGCCATCGCGGCCACCGCCTTCGCCTTGGCGACCGGGTCGATCAGCAGCAAACAATGCAGCGCGCTTGCACGCAGTTCTGGCAATGGCGCCATCGTGTCACCCTCAACATGGAAAAGGGGACAGTATACTTAGTCCGGCCACAGTTCGTCGATCGGGCCCGGTTCGTGCAGCAGGAAGCCCTGCGCGAAGTGGATACCAAGCGTGCGCACCTTGGCCAGGATCGCTTCCGAATCGACGTATTCGGCAACCGTCGGGATGTTGATCACCGAGGCCACGCTGGCAAACGACACCAGCGCCGCCTCGTCCAGGCGATCGGTCAGCAGGTTGCGCACAAACTGGCCGTCGATCTTCAGGTAGTCGATCGGCAGCTTCTTCAGGTAGCCGAACGAGGAAGCGCCGGCGCCGAAGTCGTCCAGCGCAATGCGCACGCCCAGCTGGTGCAATTGGGAGATGAAGGTGCCGGCGTCGTGCAAATTGGTGACCGCCGCCGTCTCGGTAATTTCCAGGCACAAGCGGGTGCAGATGGTCGGCCCGGCCACGCTCAGCAGCGCGATGGCCCAGGCGTGAAAATCGCGGTCGCCCACCGACTGGCCCGACAGGTTCACCGACAACACCGACAGCTCGGTGAAGCCGGGCCGCTGCGCCATCCATGTCACGACATTTTTAAGCACCCAGCGGTCGATCCGCGAGGCCAGGTGGAAGCGTTCGGCCGCCGGCAGGAACAGGCCCGGCAGGATCAGGCTCACGCCATCGTCGGCCAGCATGCGCAGCAGCACTTCGGCATGGATGCCCTTGGACTGCCCGTTGATGTCCATGATGCGCTGGGCATGCAGCACGAAGGCGTCATGGTCGAGCGCATATTCGATCTTGCTGGTCCATTGCACCTGCCCGCGCCGGTTGCGCAGCTCGCTGTCGCTGTCGAACCAGGTGTGGACCCGGTTCCTGCCGGCCTCTTTGGCCACGCTGCATGCGGTGTCGGCCGCCTGCAGTATCGCTTCCGTGTTTTCCCAGCGGGCGTCGATCGGCACCAGGCCGATGCTCACGCCGACCCGGATGCGGCGCCCCGCATGGTCAAAGCGAAACGCGTCCATGCGGTCGCACACCTGCTGCGCCACCCGGGCCGCCTGCGCGGCATGGCATTCTTCGAGCAGGATCGCAAATTCATCGCCGCCCAGCCGGGCCAGCGTGTCGCGCGCGCGGATGCCCTCGCCCAGCACGCGCGCCACCTGCTGCAGCAGTTCGTCGCCTACGGCACGCCCATTGTTCACGTTGACCAGCTTGAACTGGTCAAGGTCGATGTACAGCAGCGCGTGCTGGCGTTCGTCGGCGTGCGCGGCCGTCAGCAGGCGCTGGATGCGGTTTTCAAATTCGGCGCGGTTGACCAGGCCGGTCAAGCCGTCATGGCTGGCGCGATGGCGCATGTCGGATGAATGGGCGCGCTGCTGCGAGACGTCATGAAACACCAGCACCGCGCCCAGCACTTCGCCGTGTTCGTTGCGAATCGGCGCGGCCGAGTCCTCAATGCCATACTCGCGTCCATCGCGCGCCAGCAGCATGGTCTGCTCGCCGGGCAACGTCATCTCCCCAGTCAGCAGGCAACGCGTGACAGGGCTGGGCAAGGGACTGCGCGTTTCCTGGTGCACGATCTGGAACAGCTGGTCGAGCCTGGCCCCGCGCGCGTCGGCGCTGCTCCAGCCAGTCATCTTCTCGGCCACCGGATTGAGCCACTTGACGCGCTCCTCGATGTCGGTGGTGATGACGGCGTCGCCGATCGACTTGAGCGTGACCCGCATCAGCTCATGCTGCTGCGCCAGCGCCGTCTTCAGGCGCTCGGCCTCGGTTACATCCATGACGGTGCCAACTACGTGCACCGGGCGCCCGGTGGCGTCCTTGAGCAATCGGCCGCTGCCGCGCACCGTATGGATCGACTGGTCGGCATGATTGACCTGGCATTCGATGTCGACCGGCAGGCCGGCGCCAAACGCGCTGCGCACCGCGTGTTCGACCGTGGCGCGTTCCTCGGCGTTGACGAAACGGGTCCAGAAATCGCGCGCCACCACCCCGCCCTCATGGGTGATGCCGAACACCTTGAACATGTGCGCGTCCCACAATTGCACGCCCGTGATCAGGTCGATGTCGAACACGCCAACCGAGCCGGCGTCGGTGGCCAGCGCCAGGCGCGCATTGGCCAGCGCCAGCGCGTTGCGCTCCTTGACGCGCTCGGTCACGTCCTGCAGCACGCCAAACAAGCCCACCACCTTGCCGTTTTCGCGTTCGCTCGAACCGACCGCGCGCACCACGATGTGGCGCCCGTCGCAAGTGACCATGGGCAGCTCGACATCCCAGCTGCTGCCGCTGTTGATGCTCATCAGGATTTCGGAATGGATGATCGGCTGCGCTTCCTTGGTGTAATACGCAAGCGCTTCGCGAAAGCTGGGCTGGTGGCCCGGCTCGCGTCCATGCAGCCGGCACGTCTCGTCGGACCAGTACACGCGTTGGCTCTGAACGTTGAACTCCCATCCGCCGGCCCCGGCCAGGCGGCCGATCCGGTCCAGCAAGCGTTCGCTCTTGTCCAGGCGCCTGGCCTGCGCCAGCTGCTGCGACATATCGTCCACATAGCCGGCCACGCTGGCGCCGCGCCGCTGCGGCGCCAGCGGCCGGGCGCGCAGCGCCAAGCTGAGGGTGGCGCCGTCCGGCACCGTCAATGCGACCCGCAGGTCGCTTGCCAGGCCCTCCAGCGCGCAGGTGCGCCAGGCGTGCAACACGCGGATCTTGTCATCGGCACCGAGCCGGTCAAGCCAGGCGGCCGATGGCAGCGCGTCTTGCGTCATGCCGAACAGGGCCAGCATGGCCGGATTGGCGTACACGCAGTTGCCGAAAGAATCGGTGTGGAACACGCCATGCGGGGCGACCTGGCTGGCCATCTGAAACGACGTGAGTGCGAGCGCGTCAGGCTGGCGCGTAGCGCCGTGGCTGCGTTTTTGCAAGGCGTCCGCGGCCAGCAAGGCGACCCGGCGCAAGATGGCGCGCTGCGCCTCGCTCAGCTGGCGCGCCACGGCATCCATGATCACCAGCGTGCCCAGGCGCCGGCCATCGTCGGCCAGCACGGGCGTGCCGGCCAGCAAATGCCGATGCGCCTCCTGCACGACCTCGGCATCGGCCATCGGATGGCTGCAAAAAGCCAGCGCGGTCAGCGCTTCGGCAACCGAGGGTGGAAAACTGGCCGCCTCGACCCAGTGATGATCGGCATCGGCACAACACAGCAGAGCGAGGTGGGTGTCGCAGCCAAGCGCGCCCAGTTGCAGCAGCGTCGACAGGGCCGGGTCGTGGCGCCCGGCGAGGCCAGGATGGTCGTGGTCGGCATTGAGCCAGCCGGCCTGTTCGAGCGAGCGCGAAGCGATATCCATGGTCTTCCTCTTTTGGACGCGCAGACTGGACTTCCCGCAATGCGGCGGAAGTACTCCATCTGCGACTGGCCGTGAGGCCACAAAAGGAAGCGCGAAGGTTAGGCGCTAGCGAAATGATATTACACCCGAATGGTGGCAATAAACCATGTCCGTGTTCCGGCAAGCACTTATTTCGACGGCGGCTTGACACGCATGTCTTGCTGCGGGACCAACAAGGGCTTGACCTCGACCGGCGCCACGCCGTCTTTTTGCAGGCCGATGGTGGCGGCGGTCTTGGGCGAGACATCGACAATGCGCCCTTTGACGTAGGGTCCGCGATCGGCGATCGTGACAACCTCGCTTTTGCCGTTGTTCAGATTGGTCACCTTGGCCACCGTGCCCAGTGGCAGCGTCTTGCTGGCCGCGACCGCGCGCCGCGGATTGAATGGTTTGCCGCTCGCCATTTTCTTGCCAGCAAACTGGCGCCCATAGTACGAGGCCTTGCCTTTGCGCGCCTTGCCGGAGCGATCGAGCTTGGGCTTGGCAATGACCGCTTCGCGCTGCGGTGCGCGGGCCTTGGCCTCGGAACGTGGTGGTTCAGGCGTTAGCACGGCTGCCGGCGCCTTTATACAGACCAGCAATGCGATTGCCAACTGCGCAAGTCTACGCACGGTGTTGGAAGCCATCCCTACCTCACTACTTCTAACAGGACACGTGAATTAGGTTCGACAACGCCGGTCACGAAAAGTTTTTGTCACCATGACCACCCTACCGCCCGCCTAACGCGCGCACCGAGAATACGTGCGTGTCGAGCACGGCTCCTGCCGGATCGGTCAGCGTCAGCACGTGCCGTCCCGCCAGCGGCAGCGCCAGCAGCACTTTGCCCTGCCCGCAACGGGCCACCGGCTTGCCGTCCAGGCGCATGCAGGTGCGCGCGGCGCTGCTGGACTGCAGCAGCAGCGACTGACGCCGTTCGGGAATATCCGGGTCGGGCGCAATGACGGCTGCGTCGGGCGGCGCGATCAGCTGCGCACGCGCAGCGACCAGCTGGCGCGTGACGCTGGCATTGGCGGGGCGCGCGGCGTCGGTAATGATCCAGTCGCTGCGCGGCGCTTCGAACGCCGGCTTGAACACCACCTCCTGGCGCTGCACGCCCGCCGGCGGCAGTGGCGCGCCGCCGCCGGACTGTGCATGCAAGTGCTCGACGATGTCGCGCCAGATTGGCGCGGCCCCGGTCACGCCCGAGACATCCCACATCGGCGCGCCGGAGAAGTTGCCGACCCAGACGCCCACGGTGTAGCGGCCGGTGTAGCCGATGGTCCAGTTGTCGCGCATGCCCTTGCTGGTGCCGGTCTTGACGGCGGCCCAGGTGCGGGTCGACAAGGCGCTCGACAGGCCAAACGTGATCGCGCGCGCTGTCGGATCGGCCAGGATGTCGCCCACGATGTAGCTGGCTTGCGCGCTCAGGGCCTGGCGCGGTGCTGCCGCGCTCTGGTCCGTTGTAAAGCGCACCGGCGTCCAGGTGCCGCCGTTGGCCAGTGCCCGGTAGGCGTTACTGAGTTCCAGTAAATTCGTTTCGGCGCCGCCCAGGGCCAGGCCGAAGCCATAATGATCGGCGTCGCGCGACAGGCTCTCCAGGCCCAGTGTGCGCAAAGTGCCCAGAAAGCGGTCCACGCCCACCATGGTCAGGGTACGCACCGCCGGCACGTTGAGCGAGGAACCCAATGCGGCCCGCACGCTGACCGCGCCATGGAAATGGCGGTCGTAATCCTGCGGCACGTACAGGCCCGATGGCGTGTTCAAGGCCAGCGAGGAGTCGTCCAGCACCGAGCTGGCAGTGAGCCAGCGCTGGTCGATCGCCAGGCCGTATAGAAAGGGCTTGAGAGTCGATCCTGGCTGACGCAGTGCGGCCACGCCGTCCACCGCTGCCGCGCTCGACAGGTCGCCGCTGGAACCGACATAGGCCAGCACGTCCCCGCTGCGGTTATCGAGCACGATGATGGCGCCGTCTTCGACGTTGCGCGCCGCCAGTTCGGTCAGGTGGGTGCGCAAGGTGTCGCTGGCGAAGCGCTGCAGTTCGGCGTCTGCGGTCACGCGCAATTGCTGTCCGGGCGCGCGCAACAGGCGCCGCGCCAGATGCGGCGCATCGTCCACCCCTGGCATCGCGTAGCCGGAGTGCGGCAAGCCGCCCGCAATGAAGGCGGCGCGCGCGCACGCCGCCGGCATCTGCATGCTGCGCAATGCGGCGCAGGCGCGCCGGCTGATCTGGTAACGGTTGGCGCCCGGTCCGCGTATCAGTGCCGACAGCACTGCGGCGTCGGCGCTGTCCAGGCCATCCGGGCCCCTGGCAAGCAGGCCGCGCGCGGCGGCGTCGACCCCAACCAATTCACCGCGAAACGGCACCATGTTGAGATAGGCTTCCAGGATCTCGCGTTTGCTCCAGTGCAGTTCAAGCGCCATGGCATTGCGCATCTGGCGCAGCTTGCCCAGCCAGCCATGCGCGCCGGCCTTGGCCGACGGGTCGATCAAGCTGGCCAGCTGCATGCTAATGGTGCTGGCGCCGCGCGGGTGGCTGCGCTGCAGATTGTCGCGCAGCGCAGCCGCCACGCCCAGCGGATCGACCCCGATATGATGCCAGTAGCGCCGGTCCTCGGACGCCACCACGGCGCGCAGCAGCTGCGGCGACATCGCGTCAAGTGCGATCCATTCGAGCATGCGCTGCTGCATGTCCAGGCGCAGCCGTTCGATGACCACGTCATTGCGGTCCAGCAGCACCGACTCGGAACTGCGGCGCGCATTGCGCACCTCGTCGTAACGGGGCACCTGCGCCGTCACGACCAGGACGGCAATGACGACGCACAGGGCGGCGCACGCGCCCGTTGTCACGCGCAGCGCGCGCGCCAGTCTATTTGGCAGGCGCGGCAACATCCATCTTCGCTACCGGCAGCTCGCCGAATACTTCTGGTGCATACATCGCTTCGACCCTGGTCGCGGGCATCTCGAAGCGCCCGGCGTTATTCAGGCGCACCGTGTACTCGATCGTGAATTTCCCTTTCGGGACATAGCTGTAGTAGGCGCGGAAGCCGTCGAAAGCGCGCTCCTCGAACGCCGGCCGCTGCCAGCCACGGTTCCTGGCGCCAGCGGCCAGCTGCGCCGAATCGCCACCCAGCCCGCTGCCCAGGATGCTGGCCCCGGCCGGCACCGGATCGTTCAGAACGACCCAGGTGCGGTCCGATTGCGCATCGACCTCCAGCGACACGCGGTAGGTGTCGCCGCTTTGCCACTGCCCGCTCTTTTTTTGCTCGACCGGCGTCATCGTGCGCTTGATGCTGTACCCGGCAAACAGGGGCCTTTCAAGCGGCAGCGCCGCGCGCGACGCAATGAAGGCCCATGGCTTGCCACCGCCCTGGTGCTGCAACGACAACGGCGCCGCGGCGACCGGCCACGCAAAGTGGGTCTCGAGCCCGTTGCCCATCGGCGTGCCCAGGGTCGGATCACCCGTGTTGCCGGTCACGGCATCGCGCCACGCCAGGCGCCGGGCCTGCTCGCCCAGCTGGACGCTGGTCTCGCCATTGACCGGGTCATGCTCGTAACGCTGCTGGAAGTGGCGCAGCGCCAGCACGCCCCAGGCATTGGCCACGGTGGTGCGCCACCGCCCTTGGGCCTGGCGGCCCAGCGCACCTCGCGCCAGCCGGCCGGCATCGGCGGCCGGGAATGCCGGATCGTCGGCCAGCAGGCGCAGGGCGCGCACGGCGTTCAGATCGGGCGATACCATCAGCCACCACAGGTAGTCGCTCTTCTCGGTCGAAAAACTCATGGTGGTCCCCGAAAACATCAGGCGCGCGCGCAAAATCTGCTGCGCTTCGACCAGCTTGCGCTGCCCTTCCGGAACGTCCTTCATGTGGGTCAGCACAGAGATCCAGTCGATCACGCCCGAACTTGGCCACAGGTTGGGCGCAATTTCGAGCGGCTCGAGCATGTCCGGCTTGGCCACGCCATAACGCGCCAGCGCGTCGATCGCGGCCACTTTGCGCAGCACCACATCGGCCGTTTGCAGCGCGCCGTAGCGATGGATGCGCCCGGCGACGAAATTCTCCAGGCCGTGCAGCATGCGGTTGCGCGGCGCTTCGGGAATCACATAACCGGCTTCGTGGGCGATCGTCAGCAGATACACCGTCAGCGCATCGTCGCCCTGCAGCCAGGCCATCGGAAAATAGCGCGCCAGTCCATCGCTGTCGAGGAATGACGGCAGGCTGCTCATGACACTGTTCCAGCGCGCCGGGTCTTCCAGCGCGACGGCGACCGAAGCGCGCTGCTCCAGGCAGGTGTAGGGATAGCGCGTCATCCATTCGCGCAAGCCGCCCATGTCGCCGCCCAGGGAATTGACCAGGCGGACATCGACTCCACCGCGCCCGGGAATGGCGCCGGCCGGCTTCTGGACTGGAAAGCTCAGCGCTTTGCCCGGTTCCAGTTGTTCCAGCGTTTGCTGATACAGGCGCACCGGGTAGGCCGCGCCCACGTTCTGCGCGACCTTGAGCGCGTCGTGGGCCCCAGCGCCGCGCGCAGCCCCCGGCGCGACCACTTCGGTCGCGGCGATGCTCCAGGCCAGTTTGTGCGCATCGAACGGCACCGTGACCGGGAACGACAAGGTGCTCGCCTCGCCCGCCTTGAGGCTGATGCGCTGCTTGCCGAGCGGTTTTTCGGTGGTGCTGGCATCGACCGCCATGGCGGCACTGACGTCCAGCATCAGCGGCCGTTCGCCACCATTGCGCACCGTGACACTGGCGCTGAACTGGTCGCCCTCGCGCACGAATGGCGACAAGCCGGAGAACAGCATCACTTCCTGGCTGGTGCGGATGGTGGCGCTGCCGCTGCCGAAATGCATGTCGTCGGCATGGGCCACGGCGGCAATCCGGAACGCGGTCAGCGAATCATTGAGCGGTACTTCGACTCGTGCATTGCCCCGCGCGTCGAGTTGCACCACGGGCTTCCACAGCAGCAGCGTATCGAACAGTTCGCGCGCGTTGGCGCCCTCGCCGCCGCCATCGCCGCCGGGCGCTGCCGATTTTTTGCCGAAATGGCGCTTGCCGATCACTTGCGACTGGGCGGTCGACGTCACCACTTCCTCGGGACGGCGCTGCATCATCGCCTCCAACAATTGCCACGAGGTGGGCGCGGCCAGCGACAACAGCCCTTCGTCGACCGCGGCCAGCGCGATCTCGGTATTGGCAACCGGCTTGCCGGCCGCGTCGCTGACATGGATGTTTACGAACGCGCGCTCGCGCACCTTGTACAACTGCTTTTCCGGTTCGACCTTGACCTTCAGTTCGTAGGCATCCCAGCCGACCCGGATCGGTGCAATGCCCATCCGGAACGCCGGCTTGGTCAAGTCGACCAGCGCAGTCGGATGGGTATCGATGTCCGCCGGGAGCTGCTTGGACCAGCCGAAAAACACGCCGATCTTGTTGAGCATGCGCCGCAGCCATGAGTAGCGGCTGGTGGCTTCAGGATCAATGCGCCCGCGCACCACCATCACCGACACATAGGTATTCGGGCCAAAATTTTTGGCGATCGGGATCTCGATATACGGCGACTTGGCGCTGATCGTGACCACGTTCGAATAGAGCACGCCTTCGCGCTCGACCGTCACCAGCGCAGTCGCTTCGCGAAACGGCATGCGCACTTCGAAGCGCGCCGTGGCGCCCACTTTGTACTCGCGGCTATCGGGTAGTACGTCGATCCGGTCGTTGGCGGAGGCGGCATACCAGTTGTCGCCATCGGCCACGTACAGGTCACTGCTGGCGTGGGCGACATTACCCTCGTCGTCCTTGGACGAGGCCACCAGCACCAGTTCGCCGGACTCGGGCGACTCGCCCACGCACAGCAACAGCCCATGAGCGTCGGTCTTGCCGCTGCATACCTCGCCCACGCGCTTGACTTCGGCGGTCTGTTCATAAGCATAGAAGCCGCCCAGCAGGCGCTTGCGGTAGGCGTAGGTCTTGCGCTGGAAAGCGTCAACCGTCACCTTGCGCCCCGCTTGCGCCTTGCCCTGCGCGTCCAGTGCCAGCACCTTGAACGACATCTTTTCCTTGGTGGCGTAACCACCATCGACCCGCATGCCCAGCACCAGCGCCGAAGGCAGCACCGGCACCCGCGCCGACGTGGTCAGGACCTGGCCGTTCGGGTCGACGTATTCCATTTCCACGTCGAGCGCGCGCGGTTCATCGGCCTTGGGGATGCCGTCAAAACTGACGCGCGTGCCGCCGCTGGCGTCCAGCGTCACGCTGCGGGTGCGCACCGGGTAGCCACCGACACCAGCGGGCACATCGACCGCTTCATCGGCGCCGCTGTCGTCTTCGCCTTCCGGGTCGTACGAATACGGCTCGACAGCTTCGATCCCTTCTTTCGGCGCCTTGCCGCCAAAGCGGAAGTCGTCGTAATCCGGAAACGACTGCGAATACGAGACCAGCCTGCTGCGAAACTTGACCGGCGCGCCGGCCGCGGCGCCGCCCGACAGGTAGCTCAGCTGGGCGTCAAGCTCGATCTTGGTCGCCCTGACCTGGGCCTTGGCCGGCGGCTTGAGCACCGCCTTCATCAAAGGGACGCGATATTGTTCGACGCGGATGCTGCCCGATTGCTGCTCCCCGGTTTCCAGCTTGAGCGACACCGCATAGCTGCCCAGCTTCGCTTCCTTCGGAATGGCCCAGGTGGAAACGCCGGCGCCGCCTTGCCAGGTGACTGGCACTTCATACTCCTGGCCGCTGCCATTGTGGGTCAGCGTCGCCGTCGCCGGCGCCTGCGCTGGCTTGAGGCCATCGAATCCGCCACTGGTGCGGGTGCGCACGAAATGCTTCATGGAGACCGTTTCGCCGGCACGGAACAAGGGACGGTCAAACACGGTGTGGGCCACGACCGGCCCGCCGCCCATGTAGCCGCCCACGTTGAACTGCCAGGGCTCGATGCCATTGCTCCACCGGGTCAGCGAAAACGACATGTCCTGGTCTTTGCGCGCGATGATCAACAGGCCGTTACACGACTTGCGATAGTAGCTGGTGGGCAGTTGCTCATTGATGCGCACCACGCCGTTGCCATCGGTCTGGCCGCTCCACAGCGGGTCGCCATCGCAAGTGAGCACATTGACTTGCGCGTCCTTGAGCGGCTTGGCGTTGTCCAGCCGCGTGACCCAGCCGAGCGACGATTCGCGCCCCAGCTTGAAATGCACCGCCATATTGGTGACCAAAGCGCTGGAATGGACGTAGTACGGCTTGTCCTTGTCGAGCAAAGCCTGCCCCAGGCGTTTGCTGGCGAACTCCACCACATAGAAGCCGGGCGCCGGCAGCGGGATGCCCATCAGTTCGAGCGTGTGCTGGCCTTCGGCGCGCGGCAGCGTCAGTGGAGTGGCTTTGAAGTCGCCGTCCTTTTTACCAAACAGCAGCGAACGCTCGCCCGCGCGCTGCAGCTTGCCCTCTTTGTCGTAGCTGTAATCGTCGCGCGGCGTGACCACGCGGTTGACCCAGCCGGCGATGCTGGCATCGCTGGTGGTGTCGATGCGCGCCATCTTGCCGTCGCCGTTCGAGGTCGGGCCGGCGATCTTGGCCTGCATGCCTTTGAGCGTGGCTTCGACGTTGCGCACGCTGACCGGCAGCACCGGCTGCGCATTGGCTTCCAGGATGCCGAAGTGCGATGGGAATTTGATCAGCGGCAGATCGTCGTCGATGCGTATTTTCAGCGGAAACGCCGCGGCATTGGTCAAGGGCCGTTTGGCATCGTCATGAAAGCCTGACGGCAGCGTGATGGTGACGTCGCTGCGCGCCGCGAACGGGCCTTGGAACGTCAGCGTATCGACCGTATTGGCAAGCGGATCGAGGGTCGGGTGGACCACCTTACCATCGGCGCCGCGCAGCTCGATCGCGCCAGCCAGTTTGGCGTCGACCGGTGCAGTAAATGCGAGCGTAATTGGCACCACCGGAATGCAGCCGGCTTTCGGGTTGACCCGTTCGCAAGTGGACTTGGCCGAAAAGTCTTTGCGCACCGTGAAAGGCAGCGATTGGTCGGCGTCGGTGGCAACGCCGCTAAGCGTGCGGATGCCGGCGCCCCACACGATGGACACGTCGCTGCCGGCGGCAAGCTTGCGCCCGCAGCGCGCCACCACGGCCAGCGGTGCTTGCTCGAGGCGCTTGTCCTTGACTGCCAGCAGGCCCAATCGCGCGCGTTTGGTCAGGACCAGGAAAAATTGGCTGGCTTTGCCTTTTTGTTCGGCCAGGATTTGCTCGCGCTCCTTGCCCTCGATGATTTGCAGCGGCACGCGCTCGCCAAGGCCATTGGTGCGGCAATAGGCATGCTCGCGCACGCTGGCCATGTCGGCTACCGCGTCCAGGCCAAGCAGGAACACCTGGTCTTCGTCGACCTCCTCCATGCCTTGTTCCGGCCAGCTTTCGCGAATCGCCGGACCGCCGGTGCTGAATTCGAAACTGGCTGGGCTGACTGCTTTGCCGGACATCGCCTGCAGCTTGGGGCGCACACTGAAATTGCATTTGAGGCCGGCCGGCAGGTCAGCGTCGAAATCGAATACCCAGTTGCGCGTGTCGGCCCAATGGCCCTGCCCTTTGGCTGCGCACTTGATGTCGAACGGTGCCGCCAGGCGCGGATCGCCAAAGGCCACCATCGGCTCGGAGAAGCGGGCCGCCACCTGGCGCACCTCTTTCACCGTCCCCTTGGGACTGAAGGACTCGACCACGGCAGGTGATTCGGACATGGGCTGCGCATACGCGAGGCCCGACAAAAAGATGGAGACAGCCAGACCAGCGCGCGCAAATTGCATGTGCGTTCCTCAGCAATTCAATGTTAGATTTCGTGCAATATTTTCGCATGTGAATTGGTTTTTTGCAATGCGCCGCCCCGGCTAAGGCGCGCGCCGGCAGAACCAGCCGGCCAGGGACAGGCGCTCGCAGGTCGCCGGCAGCACTTCATGGAGCATGTCGGCCGACAGGAACAGCACCAGGCGGCTGCCGTAGGGGACGATGTCGCGTGCCGGGCCGCCCTCGGGACTGAGGCGCAGCGCGCCGCCCTGCTCGGGTAACCAGTCCGGATTCAGATAGATCACCGCCGAGACCGAGCGCAGGTCGTCGTCGCGAAAGCGGTCCAGGTGCTGGCGGTACGAAGCGCCCGGGGCGTACAGGGCGAAATGGCTCTCGTAGTTGTCCAGGCCGAGGAAAAAAGCGCGGTTCAGCGCCACCCGCAGCGTTTCCATGATCGTCCGGTAGCGGTCGCAGGCATCGGACTGGCCCGCCTCCAGCCACATGGTGCGGTCGCCACGGATGTCCGCGCGCAGCGTCTGGGTAGCGCCGCGGCCGACGCCGGCCAGGCCAAGCTCGCCGCTGGCCGCCAGCGCGCGGCATTCCAGCGCCAGTGCCAGGGTCAATTCCTGCGGCAGGAACTGGTTCTGCTGGGACCAGCCGTGTTCGGCAAGGTCGTCGAGCGTGCGCTGGTGCAGCCAAGGCCCCGTCAGGAACGGGGTGGCGGGCGAATCTGTATGCATCGGGGAGCATGTTCCTGGTGGGCGTGCGGACAAAAATAGCGTCAACCAGCCAGGAGTGCTGATCAAGCGTCGCGGCCTGAGCGGCAGCGGCGCATTCTTGAGAGGCCATGGTAACACTGTCGACCAAACAAGCAGTCTTTCGTGTCACACTCTCGCCATGGAAAAACGTACCGTCATTATTGCAGGCGCCAGTGGCCTGGTAGGAGGAGAAATCCTGCAAGGCCTGCTGGCCGATCCCCAAGTGGCCATGGTCCATAGCCTCGCACGCCGGCCGGCCGCGTTCCAGCATCCCAAGCTGGTTACCCATGTAGTCGACTTCAGCGCGCTGCCAGCGCTGCCGCGCGCCGACGAGGCGTATCTTGCGTTGGGCACCACCATCAAGGTGGCCGGCTCGCAGGCGGCGTTTCGCGCAGTTGACTACGATGCCAACATGGCGGTGGCGACGGCGGCGCTGGCGGCCGGCGTCAAGCGCGTGGCCCTGGTGAGCGCGATGGGAGCGAATCTCCACGCCAAGGTCTTCTACAATCGCGTGAAGGGGGAACTCGAAATTGCGTTGGCGCAGCTGCCGTTCGAGGCGCTGGTGATCGCGCGCCCTTCCCTGCTGATTGGTGACCGTGCGGCGCTCGGCCAGCCCGCGCGCCGCGGTGAGCTGCTCGGTGAGGCGTTCAACCGGACTCTCGGCTTTCTCATTCCCCGAAATTACAAACCAATCACGGCGTCGGCTGTCGCCTGCGCCTTGTTGATAGCACTTCCTTGCGCCACTGGCCGCACGGTGTTGCTATCCGGTGCGATGCGGTGAATGGAACTACTAAAAAGCGAAACGTCTCTTTCCGGAGCGCGATTACATACGCAACACCATGCGCGGACAGATCAGACCAGTGCCGCCTGACGTAACACGTCTTCGGCCCATTGATTCAAGCTCTTTCCGTGGGCGGCGGCGGCGAGTGCCGCAGCCTCATGTATTGAAGGATCGACCCGCAGTGAGAACTTTCCCGAAAATTGTTTGCGCGGTTCGACACCGTCTTCAGCGCAAGCTTCGAGAAAAATCTTCAGCGAAATCCTACCTTCCCTTTGCAGTCCTTTGACATCCTTGGCGTAGAAGTCTGCCCCGCCATTAAGGCCAAGAAATTCACCCCGAAACATTTGAATTTCGGGATCGAAAGTAATCACAGCCTGGTGGCCGTCGATGATCATCGTATTTTGCATATTCATGGTTTGACTCCGTGATCCTCGAACCATTTTCGGATAGACACGAGCGCGCCCTTATCCGTCACCGGTTCAGGATGTGGCCGGTGAAATACCCGCCGCTCGCCGAACAAGCGCACCAGAACGCGCGAACCTTCGCGCTGTTCGACACACGCCCCCAATTCAATGAACAACGCTTCGATATCGGTCCAACGGACGTTCGCCGATGTTGGCCGAGAGAAAACTAGTTCCAAAGTGCGTTGGTGTTTGCACCTCATGGCACGATGGTAGCAGAAAATGGTATCAAACAACATACCGAAACACGCTGAGCATAATAGAAAAAGCCCTGAAAAAACAGGGCCCCTTCGTTTCCTAGCAACTCAAATAGACTTCCACGAGGAAACTCACTCCCACTCAATAGTCGCTGGCGGCTTACCCGAGATGTCATATACCACCCGGTTAATCCCGCGCACTTCATTAATGATGCGGTTCGATACCTTGCCCAGCAAGCTGTGCGGCAGATGCGCCCATTGCGCCGTCATGAAGTCCAGCGTTTGCACTGCGCGCAGCGCCACCACGTATTCATAGGTGCGGCCATCGCCCATCACGCCCACCGATTTGACCGGCAGGAACACGGCAAACGCCTGGCTGGTCGCTTCGTACCAGTTCTTCGGTGCTTCGCCGGCATCGATGCTTTCCAGCGCCGGCAAGTCGCACGGCGTATTGCGCAGTTCTTCGATGAAGATGGCGTCGGCACGGCGCAGCAGGTCGGCGAAATCCTTCTTCACTTCGCCCAGGATGCGCACGCCCAGGCCCGGGCCCGGGAATGGATGACGGTACACCATGTCGTGCGGCAGGCCGAGCGCCACGCCCAGTTTGCGCACTTCGTCCTTGAACAGTTCGCGCAGCGGCTCGAGCAGTTTCAGGTTCAGCGTTTCCGGCAGGCCGCCCACGTTGTGGTGGCTCTTGATGGTCTGGCCCTTCTTGCCCTTGCCCGCGCTTTCGATCACGTCAGGGTAGATGGTACCTTGCGCCAGCCACTTTGCATTTTGCAGCTTGCCCGCTTCGACCTGGAACACTTCGACGAATTCGCGGCCGATGATCTTGCGCTTGGCTTCCGGATCGGCCACGCCGGCCAGGTGACCGAGGAACTGGTCTTCGGCGTCCACCCGGATCACCTTCACGCCCAGGTTCTTGGCGAACATGTCCATCACCATCTTGCCTTCGTCCAGGCGCAGCAGGCCATGGTCGACAAACACGCAGGTCAGCTGGTCGCCGATGGCGCGGTGGATCAGCGCCGCCGCCACGGACGAATCGACGCCGCCCGACAGGCCCAGGATCACGTCGTCAGTGCCGACCTGGTCGCGGATTTTCTGAACCGCTTCGGTGATGTAGTCGGGCATGTTCCAGTCCGACTTGCAGCCGCAAATCTCGTGCACGAAGCGGCCCAGGATGGCCTTGCCCTGCACGGTGTGCGTCACTTCCGGGTGAAACTGCACCGCGTAAAAGCGGCGCTCTTCGTCAGCCATCGCGGCCACCGGGCAGCTTGGCGTGTCGCCCATCAGCTTGAAGCCTGGCGGCATGTCGAGCACTTTGTCGCCGTGGCTCATCCAGACCTTCAGCATGCCGTGGCCTTCGTCGGTGACGAAGTCGTTGATGCCCTTGAGCAGCGCCGTGTGGCTGCGCGCGCGCACTTCGGCGTAACCGAATTCGCGCAGCAGGCCGTTCTCGACCTTGCCGCCCAACTGGGCCGCCATGGTTTGCATGCCGTAGCAAATGCCCAGTACCGGCACGCCCAGTTCAAATACGGCCTGCGGCGCGCGCGGAGCGTCGCCTTCGAGCGTGGAACTGTGGCTGCCCGACAGGATCACGCCGGCCGCGCCGTAGTTGCGCACGAACTCGTCGCTGACGTCGTACGGAAAGACTTCCGAAAACACGCCGGCATCGCGCACGCGGCGGGCGATCAGCTGGGTTACCTGGGAACCGAAATCGAGAATGAGGATTTTAGAGTGCATGGAGGGCGCTATAGAGAAGTAACTGAAATCTGGCGTCTGATAAGCAACGCGGCGAACTGGTCGCCGCGCTGTATCGTTTTTTACTCGCCCGAACGGTAGTTCGGTGCTTCTTTGGTGATTTGCACATCGTGCACGTGCGATTCGCGCATGCCGGCCGAGGTAATCTCGACAAATTCGGCTTTCTCGCGCAGCTCGTCGATCGACGCGCAACCGCAGTAGCCCATCGACTGGCGTACGCCGCCGACCAGCTGGTAGATGATCGCCAGCACGCTGCCCTTGTAGGCAACACGGCCTTCGATGCCTTCCGGTACGAACTTGTCCGCCTTGGCCGACGCGTCCTGGAAGTAGCGGTCAGCCGAACCGTCGGCCATCGCGCCCAGCGAACCCATGCCGCGGTACGATTTGTAGCTGCGGCCCTGGTACAGGATCACTTCGCCTGGCGCTTCTTCGGTGCCGGCAAACATGGAACCCATCATCACGGTCGAAGCGCCCGCTGCCAGCGCCTTGGAGATGTCGCCCGAGAAGCGGATGCCGCCGTCGGCGATGCATGGCACGCCGGTGCCGGCCAGTGCTTCGGCCACGTTCGAGATCGCGGTAATTTGCGGCACGCCCACGCCGGCAACGATACGGGTGGTGCAGATCGAGCCGGGGCCGATGCCGACCTTGACCGCGTCGGCGCCGTGCGCCACCAGCGCCAGTGCGGCCGCTGCGGTGGCGATGTTGCCGCCAATGACGTCCACGTTCGGATACTTGGTCTTGATCCACTTGACGCGGTCCAGGATGCCTTGCGAGTGGCCGTGGGCGGTGTCGACCACCAGCACGTCCACGCCGGCGCCGACCAGCAGGTCAATACGCTCTTCATCGCGCTGGGACACGCCGACGGCAGCGCCGACCAGCAGTTTGCCCTGCTTGTCCTTGGAAGCGAACGGGTGCTCGTGCGACTTCTGGATATCCTTGACAGTGATCAGGCCGCGCAGTTCGAACGCGTCGTTGACCACCAGCACGCGCTCGAGGCGGTGCTTGTTCATCAAACGCTTGGCTTCGGCGGTGTCGGCGTCTTCCTTGACGAACACCAGCTTTTCGCGCGGGGTCATCTTGGCGCGCGCTTCGGCGTCCAGCTCTTCTTCACAACGCAAATCGCGGTTGGTGATGATGCCAACCACGGTCTTGCCTTCAACGACAGGGAAACCGCTGATGCCGTATTGTTCGGTCAGGGCGATCACGTCGCGGATCTTCATCGTCGGCGGAATGGTGATCGGATCACGCAGCACGCCAGCCTCGAAACGCTTGACGCGCGCCACTTCACGGGCCTGGTCTTTCGGCGACAGATTCTTGTGGATGATGCCGATGCCGCCCTCTTGCGCCATGGCGATCGCCAGACGCGCTTCGGTAACGGTATCCATCGCTGCAGACAGCAACGGGATATTCAAGGCAATATTGCGGGTCAAACGGGTCTTGAGGGAGGTGTCGGCTGGCAAGACGTTTGAATAAGCCGGAACGAGCAGCACATCATCGAACGTGAGTGCTTTTTGAAGTAGACGCATAGCATTTTCCTATTGGCGCAAAAGTGAATTATACAGAAGTTCTTGCCTGCCGTCTCGAAAGGCCTGCTTTTGCACGGGAACGATTGACCGCAGCAGCTATGTACGGTTAAATCAGCAAATAGATAACGCACGGAAAGTATTTGGATGACTACCTTGAAAACATGGCAGCTGGTCGCTGCCGGCGCATTGCTGGCATTGACCAGCGTGGCCCACGCCCAGTACGTCTGGATCGACGCCAAAGGCAACAAGCAGATGTCCGACCAGGGGCCGCCAAGCGATGTCCCTGCCAGCAAAATCCTGAAGGCGCCCGGGCGCGCCAAGCTCGCATTGGGCGTGACGGGCGATGCGGCAGCGGAGGAGTCAGCGAGTGCCGCGCCGGCTGCGCCGAAAACTGTGGCCGACCGCGAGGCTGATTTTCGCAAGCGGCACAAGGAAAAGACGGAGGCCGACGCCAAGGCGGCCTCGATGGCCGCGAACCAGGCGCAACGGCAGGTCGCCTGCGACGCGGCCAGAATCAGGAATACCGAACTGGCGTCGGGCAAGCGGCTGCGCGGTGCTGACAACGGCGTGCTCGACGACGCCGGACGCGCCGCACAGCAAGCGAGCACCAATCAAACACTGGCCGAGTGCGCTAACTAGCCGGCCTTCTTGTCGGCCCGCCGGCGCCGCGACTCCTTGGGGTCAGCCACCAGCGGCCGGTAGATCTCGATCCGGTCGTGCTCGCGCAGCACGGTATCAAGCGCGCGCTTCTTGCCGAACAATCCCACCGGCTGCAGCGCCAGGTCGATTCCCGCAACCGCGCCCAGCACGCCGCTTTGCGCGATCGCCTGTTCGATGGTCGCGCCCTCTTCCACCGCCAGCTCGCGCAGGAATTGCTGCTCCGGGCTCGCGTAGCACACCTGCACTTGCCATTGCTTAGCCATAGACCGTCTCCGCCCGTTTGCAGAAGGAATCGACCATGCTGTTGGCGATCACGCCAAACACCGGGCCGACCAGCTGTTCAAGTATGATGTTCGAAAATTCATAGTGCAGGTCAAACTCGACCTTGCAGGCATCGGCCCGCAGCGGCTTGAAATGCCAGGTGCCATCCATCGTCTTGAACGGTCCGTCGACCAGCCGCATTTTCATCTGGGTTGGGCGCGTGTTATGGTTGCGGGTGGTGAAGCTCTGGTTTACGCCATGAAAGTGGATCGCCAGTTGCGCCACCAGCGTGTCGGCGTCGCGTTCAAGCACCTTGACCCCGCCGCACCACGGCAGGAATTTGGGATAGTCTTCGACTTTGGCCACCAGGTCGAACATCTGTTCGGCGCTGTAGCCTAGAAATACTGTTTTATGCACTACTGCCATTAATCAACCGTTTGCTATGATGTTGGATACGATGCATCAGTAGTTTAACTGAACCACACATTTTAGCCATTTCATGAGTATTGTTGATAATAAAAAAGCCTTCCACGACTACTTCATCGAAGATCGATGGGAAGCCGGCGTCGTTCTCGAAGGCTGGGAAGTCAAAGCCATCCGCGACGGCCGCGTGCAAATCAAGGAAGCCTACGTAGTCGTGCGCGGGGACGAACTGTTCCTGTTCGGCGCCCACGTCAGCGCGCTGTCGACCGCGTCCTCATTCACCCATCCGGACGCCGTGCGCACCCGCAAGCTGCTGCTGCACCGCGCCGAACTGGAAAAACTAATCGGCAAAGTCGAGCGTTCCGGCTACACGCTGGTGCCGCTCAACCTGCACTACAAGGGCGGGCGCGTGAAGTGCGAAATCGGCCTGGCCAAGGGCAAGAAGCAGCACGACAAGCGCGCCACCGAGAAAGAGCGCGACGGCAAACGCGAAGTGGCCGCCGCGATGAAGACGCACAGCCGCTAGGCCAGGCGCAAGCTCATACGCCAGCAAGCGAAGCTGGCCACCAGGCCGGCCAGCACGCCACAGGCGAGCTTGAAGGCGCTGTCGAACAGCAGCGGCGCCAGCAAGCCGGACACCATCGCGAACAACATCATCTGGATAAAGGCCAGCATTGACGATGCCAGGCCGCGGTTGTCCGGGAACAGCGCCAGCGCGCCGACCTGGATCGCCGGCATCGCCACCGCCAGCCCGAAGGTGTACACCGCCAGCGGCAGCACCGCCCACGGAATGGCTGCTACAAACAACAGGTTGTAGACAATGCTGATGGTGCCGCCGCTGCCCATGATGGCGAAACCGAGCCAGATCATCTTGGCCGGCGCCATGCGCGCCGCCGCCCTGCCGCCCCACGCCGAGCCGATCGTCATGCCGCCTATCATCGGGATGAACAGCCAGGCGAACGCGGTTTCAGGCAGCTTCAGGATCGTCATGACAAAGTTGGCAGCCGAGCCAATGTACAGCGACAGGCCGCAAAACGACAGCCCCACGGCCATTGCCAGCAGCAGAAATTGCGGCTTGCGCAGCACCTTCAGGTAATTGCGCGCGATCGCCACGCCGTGGAAGGCATGGCGCTGCTCCCTGGGCAGGCTCTCGGGCAGGCCGCGATACACCAGCAGCATCATCAGCGCGCCGAAGCCGGCCAGGAACATGAAGGTCGAACGCCAGCCGAACGTCACGTGCAGCCAGCCGCCCAGCACGGGCGCAATGGCCGGCGCCAGGCCGAACACCATCATGATGTGCGACATGATGCGCTGGGCGTGCGCCTGGTCGTGCGCGTAGCGGTCCTGGACGATGGCCTGGCCGATCACCGAGCCGGCGCCAGCGGCCAGGCCTTGCAGCGCGCGGCAGGCCAGCAGAGCACCAAAGCTGGGCGCGAACACGGCGCCGATCGAGCCGAGCGTGTAGAGCGCCAGCGCCACCAGAATCACCGGACGGCGTCCGAAGGAATCGGACAGCGTGCCGTAAAACAGCATCATGAAGGCGAAGGTGAACAGGAATACGGACAGCGTCTGCTGCACCGCCAGCGGGCCGACCTGGAACTCGCGCCCGATCGCCGGAATCGACGGTAAATACGTATCGATCGCCAGCGCGCCCACCATGCCAAGGCAGGCCAATATGACTGTCAGCAATCGCTGCATGTTCCGTTCCCATCCTTCGCTCCGAAGGATGGAATTCTACCGGTAATTGCAAAAACTTATTGGGCGCCTGCGCCCAGCGCCTTGCCGAAGCGTTCGCCGCGCGGCATCCAGTTTCCTTCGATATCGGCCGACACCAGCACCCGCACCGCGCGCCCGATCAGCAAGTGGCGCGGCACCAGGCCGATGTAGCGCGAGTCGGCGCTGTTGTCGCGATTATCGCCCAGCATCAGGTACTGGTCGGGCGGGATCGTCATCGGCGCAAAATCGCGCCGCGCCACCATTTGCGGCAGCACCTGGATGCGCTGCTGCTGGCCGCCGACTCTTTCGTCGTAACGCTGTGCCGGCGTGCGCTGACCATGACCGACCGGCTCCATCACCTGGTCCACTTCGGTATAGGTGGCAGCCTGGCCATTGATGACCAGCTTGTCGGCGCGCATCTCGACCACGTCGCCCGGCAGCGCCATGACGCGCTTGATCAATCGGGTGCCATCCATCGGTGACGAAAACGTCACCACGTCGCCGCGCTGCGGCTCGCCCGTGCGGGCCAGCACCACGTCGGTCAGCGGCACTTTCAGGTTGAAGGCGAGGCGGTTGACGAACACCACGTCGCCTTCCAGCAGCCCGGGGCGCATGGAACCGGACGGGATCGGATTCCAGTCGGCGACGGCAGTGCGGAACACGCCGAACAGAACCAGGAAGGCGAGGAAGCCTTTGTTGAGGCGCAGCCAGTTTTGCATGTGTGTTCTCCTGAAAGTGATGACTGCTTTATACGCAGCCAGACTTTGAGGATGCTTAAGCGGCCACCAACGCGATCAAAAAGGCGCCGGTCGCGGCCGCCGTCAGCATCAGGAACAGGTAGCCGGCCAAGCGGAGCAAGGCGCGCCACTTCTGGCCGCGCGCGCGGCTGCGCACCAGGTAATAGGGAACGAAGGCGATCGAAAAGAAGATGAAGCCGATATTGCGCAGCAGCGAGCGGCGGTAAGCATGCGCGTCACTGTCGCGGCAATACCAGACGAAGGCCGTGTAGCTGAACAGGAACGCGTTCAGCACGCTCCATAGCGGCGGCGCCGGCAGCGACCGCGCATGCCAGTAGCCGTCGACAAATTCGCCCAGCGCCACCACCGCCAGCAGCAGGTACAGCGGACCGTCAGTGCGGCTTTGCATCGTCTTTGACGGCGGCCAGCGCCATGTTTTCGACCAGACCAGGTGCGATCAATTTGAGGAAGCGTCCGATTTTTCCCTTGGCCGTCATCACCACTTCGCGCTTGCGGCGGTCCATGCCCTCGATGATCAGGCGCGCGCATTCGGCCACCGGCATGGCGCCCTCTTCCTTCAAGCTGCTGCTGCCTAGTTCCTTGCCCTCGGCGTTGTAGCCGCGGTAGCGGGTGCGGGTGTCGACTACGCCTGGAAAGGCGGTGGTCACGCTCACGCCAGCGCCTTTGAGCTCGCTGCGCAAGGTCTCGAAGAAGCCGGTCATGGCGAACTTGGTGGCGGCGTAGGCGGTGCGCCCTGGCACGCCGACCAGGCCGACCAGCGACGACACGGCCACGATGCTGCCGTGCGAGGTCTTCAGACTGGGCAGCGCGGCGTGGGTGCACCAGACGGCGCCCCACAGGTTCACGCGCATCAAGTCTTCATACCATGCCAGGTCGCTGACATCTTCGAACAGCGCATGGGCCGAACGGCCGGCGTTGTTGATCAGCGCATCGATGCGGCCGAAGCGCGCCAGCGTGGCGCCGATCAGGCGCTTGCAGTCATCCTGGATCGACACATCAGTCACCTGCACCAGCGTTTGCGCGCCCAGTGTCGTGCACTCGGCGGCGACCGCGGCCAGCAGCGCCGCATTACGCGCCGCCAGCACCAGCGCGACGCCGTTCCTGGCCGCCAGCTGGCGTGCGATCTCGGCGCCGATGCCGTCCGAGGCACCGGTAATGATGATGACGCGCATAGCGTTCCGATCAACGATAACAAAAAGCAATATTAGCACCGAATTGGCGCATCTTGCCCGCCACACTGGTGTGTTGGAAACAAGGATAAGTGACAGCTGTATGATCCAGCGCAAACTTCGGTCGGAAAAATCACGGTATTGGTTGAAGTCGCATCACAATCATTCCTTTGAGCATCGCCATGCTTGCTCCTGAAAGGGGTCTATGTATTCGATACTTCCCGCCCTCGTGTCACTGCTGTTCCTCGTCTACGGCGCCTACGTGCTCGGTTCGCGCGGCGCCAGCCGGGTGGCGCTGATCTTCTTGCTGGTCTGCGTGCTCACCTTTGCCTGGCAATTCACGTGGGCGATCCTGTTCCAGGTGCGCGATGCAGCGCTGGCGGTGGCGCTGGCACGCGCGGGCTACCTGCCGGTCCTGTTCCTGCCCACCACGCTGTACCACTTCACGGTCGCGCTCACGCGCCGCGACAGCGACCAGGGCGCGCTGCGCCTGTCCTACCTGGCCGCCGGCGCCATGGCAGTACTGCTGCTGAACAGCGATGCGCTGATCGCAGGCGTTCACAACACGTTCTTCGGCTACTACCCGAGTGCCGGTCCGCTGCATCCGCTGCACCTGCTGCAAACCTGCTTGGTGATCGGCCGCGCCCTGCTAATCCTGGCGCAGCAACAGCGGCGCGCCGTGTCCACCGAGCGCCTGCGCCTGCGCCACTGCCTGGCCAGCCTGCTGATCTGCTTTTTCGCCGCGCTCGACTACCTGTGCAACTACGGCCTGTCGTTCTACCCGCCCGGCGTGGTTTTCATCGCCATCAGCCTGGGCATCATCGCGCAGGCGATGGCGCGCCATCACCTGCTGCCCAATCCGATGCAGCTGGCCGCCACCGTGGCCCACGAAATGCGCACGCCGCTGGCCACGATCCGCAACCAGGCGCGCGGCTTGCACAAGGCACTACCCGAACTGCTCGCGTGCTACGAACAGGCGCAGCGCGACGGCAGCTTCGCCGGCACGCTCACGCCACGCCAGCTGGACTACTTGCGCGAGCTGGGCGAGCAAATCCAGGCGGAGGTGTCGCGCTCGAACTTCATCACCGACATGGTGCTCGCCTCGGCCAACCCGGATGGCCTGTCCAAGCACGCCTTCGCCGTCCATTCGGCGCAAAAATGCATCGAGATGGCGCTCGCATCGTACCCGTTCGACAGCGCCACGCGCGCCAGGGTGGTACTGCTCAAGCACGCCGATTTTCAATTCCATGGCAGCGATACGCTGATGATCTACGTGCTCTACAACCTGATCGACAACGCGCTGACCGCAGTCGAAGGCACGGCCCATGGCCGCATCGAGATCACGCTGCGCGCCGGCAGCGGCAGCAATACGGTGACCATCAGCGACACCGGGCACGGCATCCCGGAGCACGTGCTGCCACACGTGTTCGACCCGTTCTACACCACCAAGGCCGCGCGCGGCACCGGCATGGGGCTGGCGTTCTGCCAGCGCGTGGTGACTGCGTTCGGCGGCACCATCCGCTGCTGCTCGCGCGAAGGGGCGTTCACGATAATGGCGATGGAATTCCCCAGCCCGTAAAAAAGCCCGCGCGCGGCGGGCTGACCTGACTGGCGCCGGGCTATTTATTTCTGGGTTTTGACGATCTGCATCGCCGTGGCGATCAAGCCGCTCATGTCGCCCATATTGGCCGGCACGATAATCGAGTTGTTGGTCTTGGCCATGGCGCCGAACGCACCGACGTACTGCTCGGCCACCTTCAGGTTGACCGCTTCCTGGCCGCCCGGTTCACGGATCGCCGCGCCGATCTGGCGCAGCGCCAGCGCGTTCGCTTCGGCCAGCGCGACAATCGCCTTGGCCTGGCCTTCGGCGCGGTTGATCGAGGCTTGCTTTTCGCCTTCGGAGCGGGCAATCGCCGCTTCCCGTTCGCCGGTGGCGATATTGATCTGCTCCTGCTTGCGCCCTTCCGAGGCGGCAATCAGCGCGCGTTTTTCGCGTTCGGCCGTAATCTGCGCCTGCATCGAATGCAAAATCGCTTCTGGCGGCGTCAAGTCCTTGATCTCGTAGCGCAGCACCTTCACGCCCCAGTTGGCGGCCGACTCGTCGATCGCGTTGACGATGGTGGTGTTGATGTGGTCGCGTTCTTCGAACGTTTTGTCCAGCTCCATCTTGCCGATCACCGAACGCAGCGTGGTCTGGGCCAGCTGGGTGATCGCGTTCACGTAGTTCGACGCGCCGTACGATGCGCGCATCGGATCGGTGACCTGGAAATACAGGATGCCGTCCACCTTGAGCTGGGTGTTGTCGCGCGTGATGCAGACCTGCGGCGGCACGTCCAGCGGGATCTCCTTGAGTATGTGCTTGTAGGCGATGCGGTCGATGAACGGGATGACGATGTTCAGGCCAGGTGCCAGCGTCGCGTGGTATTTTCCGAAGCGCTCCACGACCCAGGCGTGCTGCTGCGGCACCACGTTGATGGTCTTGAAGACGAACACCAGCGCGACGACAAACAAGACCAGCGAGACAAATCCGAGTGATTCCATGGTGTTCCTTTTGAATTGTTATTAAGTGTTGGCGACAACCAGGCGGCTGCCCTGGACTTCGACGATCTTGAAATTGCCGGCGTTGGCATGCGCGCCGTGCGCCAGGTCGATATCCCACAAGGCGCCGCGGTACATGACGCGCGCCTTGCCGTCGGTCCAGGTCTCGACGTGGACCTGTTCGCCGATGTCGAGATTGACGTTGCGGTCACGCGCCGCATCCTGCTTGAGCGGACGGCCAAAGCGGCTGCGATGCAGCATGCCGGTGGCCAGCACGCCCACCACGGCAGCGATGACGATTTGCGTGGGCGTATTCATGCCCAGCATGGCAGCGATGGCGCCGAACGCCATGCCGATGGCGATCATCAGCACATAGAAGGTGCCGGTGAACAGTTCAAACGCGACCAGGATTCCGGTCAGCACCAGCCAAATCATCCATTCGTTCATTTCCATTCCTTTGGTGGTGAAGATTGCAAGGCGAGTCTAGCGCGTCTGTACAAGGTGTCAATGTTTTTTCATAGGGCGAAAAAAAAGCGCCCGGTGAAGGACGCTTTCTTGGTGACACAATTCAAATGTCTTACATCGAAGCCAGTTTTTGCCAGGTATCAATCACCGAATCGGGATTGAGCGACATCGACTCGATGCCCTGTTCCATCAGCCAGGCGGCAAAGTCCGGATGGTCCGATGGGCCCTGGCCGCAAATGCCGATGTACTTGCCCTGTTCGCGGCACGCCTTGATCGCCATCGACAGCAGCGCCTTGACGGCCGGATCGCGTTCGTCGAAGTCAGCGGCCAACAGTGCCATGCCCGAATCGCGGTCCAGGCCCAGCGTCAGCTGGGTCAGGTCGTTCGAACCGATCGAGAAGCCGTCAAAGAATTGCAAGAACTCGTTGGCCAGGATCGCGTTCGATGGCACTTCGCACATCATGATCAAGCGCAGGCCGTTTTCGCCGCGCTTCAAGCCGTTCTTGGCCAGCAGGTTGACCACTTTCTCGGCCTGGCCGAGGGTACGCACGAACGGCACCATGATCTCGACGTTGGTCAGGCCCATGTCATTGCGCACGCGTTTCATGGCCGAGCATTCCATCTCGAACGACTCGGCGAAGTCCGGCGACAGGTAGCGCGCCGCGCCACGGAAACCGAGCATCGGATTTTCTTCATCCGGCTCGTAGCGCGAACCGCCAATCAGCTTCTTGTACTCGTTGGACTTGAAGTCCGACAGGCGCACGATGACCGGTTTAGGCCAGAAGGCCGCGGCGATGGTGGCGATGCCTTCGGCCAGCTTGTCGACGTAGAATGCCTTCGGCGACGCGTGACCACGGGCGACCGACTCGACCGCTTTTTTCAGGTCAGCTTCCACGTTCGGGTACTCGAGGATGGCTTTCGGGTGCACGCCGATGTTGTTGTTGATGATGAACTCGAGACGGGCCAGGCCCACGCCGCCGTTCGGGATCGACTGGAAGTCGAACGCCAGTTGCGGGTTACCGACGTTCATCATGATCTTGGTGGCGATCGGCGGCAGTTCGCCGCGCGCCACTTCCGAAATTTCCGTTTCCAGCAGGCCGTCGTAGATCATGCCTTCGTCGCCTTCGGCGCACGAGACGGTGACCAGCATGCCGTCCTTGAGCGTTTCGGTGGCGTCGCCGCAACCGACAACGGCAGGCACGCCCAGTTCGCGTGCGATGATCGCCGCGTGGCAGGTACGCCCGCCACGGTTGGTGACGATGGCCGAAGCGCGCTTCATCACCGGTTCCCAGTTAGGGTCGGTCATGTCGGCGACTAGCACGTCGCCCGGCTGCACGCGTTCCATTTCGGACGGATCATGAATGACGCGCACGCGCCCGGCGCCGATCTTCTGGCCGATCGCGCGGCCCTGGGCCAGCACCGTGCCGGTGCCCTTGAGCTTGAAGCGCTGCTGCGCATCGGTAGCCTTCTGCTGCGACTTGACCGTCTCCGGGCGCGCCTGCAAGATGTACAGCTTGCCGTCGCGGCCGTCCTTGCCCCACTCGATGTCCATCGGGCGGCCATAGTGGCGCTCGATAATGACGGCGTACTTGGCCAGTTCGACCACTTCGGCATCAATCAGCGAATAGCGGTTGCGCAGTTCGATCGGCACGTCCACGGTCTTGACCGAACGGCCAGCCTTGGCTTCGTTGGTGAATTCCATCTTCACCAGCTTGGAGCCGATATTGCGGCGAATGACAGGCGACTTGCCCATCTCGAGCATCGGCTTGTGGACGTAGAATTCGTCGGGATTGACCGCGCCCTGCACCACCGTCTCGCCCAGGCCATAGCTGGAGGTGACGAACACCACGTCCTTGAAGCCGGACTCGGTGTCGATGGTGAACATCACGCCCGAGGCGCCCAAGTCGGAGCGCACCATGCGCTGCACGCCGGCCGACAAGGCCACTTCGGCGTGGGTGAAGCCCTTGTGCACGCGGTACGAGATGGCGCGGTCGTTGTACAGCGACGCGAACACGTGTTTCATCGCTTCGAGCACGTTGTCGATGCCGACCACGTTGAGGAACGATTCCTGCTGGCCGGCGAAGGATGCGTCAGGCAAGTCTTCGGCGGTGGCCGACGAGCGCACGGCGAACGACATTTCGGTTTCCGAGTCAAGCACAAGCCGCGCGTAGGACGTGCGGATTTCAGCATCCAGCTTGTCCTGGAATGGCGTTTCGACGATCCACTGGCGAATTTCGGCGCCAGCGGCGGCGAGCGAGCGCACGTCGTCGATATTCAGGCCTTCCAGGCGGGTAGCAATGCGCGCACCGAGCGAGGCGCCGCCATCGACGGCGTGGTCGAGGAAGTCGCGGAATGCTTCAGCGGTAGTGGCAAAGCCGCCAGGCACGCGCACGCCGGCCGCGGCCAGCTGGCTGATCATCTCGCCCAGCGAGGCGTTCTTGCCGCCGACCGATTCAACATCGGTCATGCGCAAGGACTCGAACGGCGCAACGTACACGCCGGTGCGTTCCGGCACCTTGTAGACTGCGTTAGACAAACTTGTCATGGTAAACACCCTTACTATTGATAGAAATCTTTGCGTGAGGCTGACTGACTGTTCTTGTTATTCTTGGTGTGGTACAGCACAATTGTTACGTTGCAGAGCATTTTACAGCCTGTGCCGCAAATTTACAGCGGGAATGCAGGGACTTCGCGCGGATTCCGCGCGCCTGCGGTCCGGGCCTGCCTTGCAAGGCAGGCTTCCTTCGCCGGTTATCGTACGGCCAACCCTGAAACTTAGTCAGCCAACCACTATGCCCACAGAAGTACGACCTCCCCTGCCGACCTCGGCCCGCACCGTGTTTTTTGTCTCGGACGGCACCGGTATCACAGCAGAAACATTCGGCCACGCGGTGCTGACCCAGTTTGACCTGCGTTTTCGCCAGGTACGCCTGCCGTTCGTCGATACGGTCGACAAGGCCTATGACGCGGCGCGCAAGATCAACGACACCTTCACCCGCGACAACCAGCGCCCGATCGTGTTTTCGACGCTGGTCAAGTCCGACCTGTCGGACGTGATCCGCAAGTCCAATGGCATGCACATGGACTTGATCCAGACATTTGTCTCGCCCCTGGAACAAGAGTTGGGCGTGAAATCAACGCATACCATTGGCCGCTCGCACAACATCGTTGACAGCGAGGAGTACAAGAACCGCATCGAAGCGATCAATTTCTCGCTGGCGCACGACGACGGGCAGTCGCACAAGAACCTGGCCTCGGCCGACGTGATCCTGGTGGGCGTGTCCCGTTCGGGCAAGACGCCAACCAGCTTGTACCTGGCCATGCAGTACGGGATCAAGGCGGCCAACTATCCGCTGATTCCCGACGACTTCGAGCGCGGCAAGCTGCCCTCGTCGCTGCCGCCGTTTCGCGCCAAGATTTTCGGCCTGTCGATCACGCCCGAGCGCTTGTCCGAAATCCGCCATGAACGGCGCGCCGGCAGCAAGTACGCGTCGATCGAAAATTGCCGTTACGAGGTCAACGAGGCCGAGCACATGATGAAGCGCGAAGGCATCCGCTGGCTGTCCTCGACCACCAAGTCGATCGAGGAAATCGCCACTACCATCTTGCAAGAGATCAAACCGGACCGGCGCGACTACTAGTCGAAAAACTGCATCCAGTCCTTGACCCACCCCGGGAACGCCTCGGCCGGCATCGGCCGGGCGATGTGGTAGCCCTGCGCGTAGGTGCAACCCAAGCCTTGCAGGAAGTCCCAGTCCTGGCGCGTTTCTACGCCTACCGCGCACGATTCGCGATCCAGGCTGCGCGCCAGCCCCAGGCAGGAACTGAGCACGGTGCCCAGCGCGCGCCGGCGCGAGGCGCCATCGACGAAGCTGCGGTCGATTTTCAATTCGGTGAACGGCACCCGCGCCAGCAGCTGCAAGTTGGAGCGCCCGGTGCCATAGTCATCGATCGCCAGGCCGTAACCGGCCATGCGCAGGCGCACCAGCCGTTCCAGGAAGCTCGGGTCATTGGTCAGCACCGACGACTCGGGCATCTCGAACGTCAGGTACATGGGCAGCACGCCGTGCCGCTCGACGCAGGCAGTAATCTGCTGGATGAAGGCCGGATGGGCCAGCGTTTCGGGCGCCACGTTGATCGACATTTCAACCGGCAGCGACTGGTCCTGGAATTCGCGGCAGCGCTCGACCGATTTTTCGATCATGCACCAGTCCAGGAAGTCGATGCGGTTATTCTGCTCCAGCGCATCGATGAAGGCGCCGGGACCGAGCACGCCGTGTTCGGGATGGACCCAGCGCGCAAACACCTCCAGGCCCTTGATGTGGCCCGTCTCGAGCTTGATCTTGGGCTGGAAATAGGGCTCGAACTGGCGCAACTGCAGCCCTTCGCCGACCTGGGCAAACGAGAACGTCGGCCCGCTCTTGCGCACCGAAGGCGGTGCCGGCGGCAGGTAATGCTCGATCAGTTCGCGCAGCGGGTCGTTCTGGACCGGCTTGGACAAGGTGCCAAGCAGCTCGAGGCCATAGGCCTGGGCCATGGTCTCGACCGTGAACAGCAGATTGTTTTCCAGCGCGCCGATGATGATCACGCGTGCGCGGCAATTCATCGCGGCCAGGTTGCGGATCAGTTCCAGCCCGTCCATGCCGGACAGGTCGATATCGATGATGGCGATGTTGACCGTGGGCGCATACGTGTCCTGGAAGCAGCGCAGCGCCGCATGGCCGTCCGACACTTCCGTGATCCGGATCGCGCCCAGGTTGCCCAGCACATCGCACCACGTTTTGCGCAGCCTGGTGTCGCCTTCAGCAACCAAAAAATGCAAATGCGCGATGTCCATCTTTACTCCAAGAAAGCCCTGCCTTCAAGAGTACACGAATTATCAAAGCAACTACATTTGTTTCTGGCGCAACTGCTCGAAGAAACACACGGCGGCGCACGCGGCCACGTTCAGCGATTCGATTTGCCCGAGGTGGGGAATGACGACCTGATGCGTGGCCAATCCTAGCAGATCGTCGGCAACTCCTTGCCCCTCGTGACCGAATAACCACGCCACTGGTTGACGCAAGTCAACTTCATACAAACGTTGCTTGGCGTAGCCGCTGGTAGCCAGCACCGGCACGCTGGCGGCGCGGATCACGCCGGCCAGGTCGACGTTTTCAAAAATCTCGACCACGAAGTGCGCGCCCATGGCCGCGCGCAGCACCTTGGGCGACCAGCAGAACGCGGTGCCGCTGCTGCAAAACACCTGGGTGATGCCGGCCGCGGCCGCGCTGCGCAGAATCGAGCCGACGTTGCCGGGGTCTTGCAGGTTGTCGAGCAGGACCGCCGACTGGTTCACCGAGGCCGGCATGGCCAGCACCGGGGTATCGATCAGGAACATCAGGCCGACCCCGTGTTCCACCTGGCTCAATGCGTTGTACAGCGCGTCCGGCAGCACCGTGCAGTGCGCGTGCGCCGCTTCGCACTGATGCACGATGTCGGTCACTTCCGGGTTCGCCATCGCCGTCTCCGACAGCAGGCAGTGGCGCGGCGCGCCGCGCAGCGCCAGGTAAGACTGGCACAAATGCACGCCGTCGAGCAGGGTCTGGCCGGCCTTGCGGCGCGCCTGCGAACTGCCCGCCAGGTGCTTGAGTTCCTTGAACAGCGGATTGTCGCGTGAAGTAATGCTTTTCATAGTCCTGTTTCCATATCGCCGAAGTCGAGCGTCATCGAGATGCCCGACTGGCCGGGCAGCACCGCCCGCACCGGGGCGAACGAGCGCCGGTGCACGGGCGAGGCGCCATGTTCTTTCAGGCGCGCCAGGTGCAGCGCCGTGCCGTAGCCTTTGTGCTGGTCGAACGCGTATTCGGGGTATAGCAGGTGCAGCTGCACCAGCGCCGCGTCGCGCGCGGTCTTGGCCAGGATCGAGGCGGCCGAAATGGCGTGCACCTTGTCGTCGCCCTCGATGATCGGAAAGCAGCGCACCAGCATCACCGGGCTGCGGTTGCCGTCGATCAGGGCCACGGTGGGCGCGGTGCTCAGCGCTTCGACCGCGCGCCGCATGGCCAGCATGGTCGCTTGCAGGATGTTGATGCGGTCGATTTCCTCGTGCGAGCATTCGGCGATCGCCCACGCCAGCGCGTGCTGCTTGATCAGCGGCGCCAGTTCGTCGCGCCGTTCGGCGGTCAGCTTCTTGGAGTCGCGCAGGCCCTCGATCGGCCGGTCCGGATGCAGGATCACGGCGGCCGCGAACACCGGGCCGGCCAGCGGCCCGCGCCCCGCTTCGTCCACGCCGCACACGATATCCTCGGGCGTGAACGGCAAGGCGTTCTTGTTCAAGCCAGGATAGAAATTGACCTTCTTTTTTGTCATTTGGGTGTGGCCGATTCGATGATGCGCATGACAGCGGCCGCGCTTTCCTCGGCGCTGTTGCGCAGCAGGCTGTGGTGCATGTCGGTGAAGCGCTGCACCAGGCGTTCGCGGTTGGACGCATCGGTCAGCTGCTGCCAGGTGGCGTCGGCCAACGCTTGCGGCGTGGCTGCGCTTTGCAGGAATTCCGGCACCACGAACTCGCGCGCCAGGATGTTCGGCAAGCCTATCCATGGCTGGTAGCCCATGTTCTTGATGATGTGCCATTCGAGCGCCATCACCTTGTAGGCAATCACCATCGGTTTCTTGTATAGCGCCACTTCCAGCGTGGCCGTGCCGGAAGCGACCAGCACCGCGTCAGCCGCTTCGATGGCGTCATGCGAGCGCCCATCGATCAGGTCGATCTTCACGTCCTGCAGGCCGGCAGCGAGCACCAGTTCGCTGAAATAGGCGCGCTGGCGTTCGCCCGCCATCGGCACCACGAAGCGCAAAGCGGGATCGCGCTCGGCCAGCAGCTTGATGGCGCCGACAAAAGGCACGGAAATGTATTTCAGTTCGCCCATCCGGCTGCCCGGCATGACGGTCACCACGCGTCCCTCCTGCGGCAAGCCAAGCCTGGTACGCGCCGCAGCCTGGTCAGGCTGCATCGGGATCAGTTCTGCCAGCGGGTGGCCAATGTAGGTCACCGGCACGCCGGCCTTGCGGTAGATCTCTTCTTCGAACGGAAAGATCACCAGCATGTGCGAGACCGATTTGATGATTTTCTTGATGCGCCCGCCGCGCCAGGCCCAGATCTGCGGACTGACAAAGTGCACGGTGGGTATCCCGGCCGCCTTGAGCTGCATTTCCAGGCCCAGGTTAAAGCCCGGGTAGTCGGCGCCAATGAACACCGCCGGCGGGTCGGCCAGCAGGCGGTCGCGCAGCGCGTTCTGGATCGCCTTGATTTCGCGGTAGCGGGGAATCACGGCCAGCAGGCCGCGCACGGTCAGCTTGTCCATCGGCAGCTCGGAGACAAAGCCTTGTTCGGCCATGCGCGGGCCGCCGATGCCGTGAAAACGGGCCTGGGGAAGATGCGGACGCAGGCCGGCCAGCAGGCGCGCGGCGAGCATGTCGCCCGACACCTCGCCCGCTACCAGCGCGACCGAGACGTCAGCGGACGATGCCACGGGTGGCAGCGCCAAGGAAAGCGAGCATGTTTTCCAGGGGCGCGGCAGCCTCGCCGGCGCCGTCGATATCGGCCGCCAGCTGCGCCTTCGCTTCGTCCAGCGTCAGGCCGTTGCGGTAGATGATCTTGTAGGCGGCGCGAATGGCGTCGATCTGCGGGCGGGTAAAGCCGCGCCGCTTCATGCCTTCGATGTTGACCCCGCGCGCGCCGGCCGGATTACCCGACACCAGCACGAACGGCGGCACATCCTGGGTCAGGCTGGTGTACATGCCGATGAAGGCATGCGCGCCGATCTTGCAGAACTGGTGCACGCCAGCGTAACCGGACAGGATCGCCCAGTCACCGACTTCGACGTGCCCGGCCAGCTGGGCGTTGTTCGAGAAAATGGTGTTGCTGCCGACCTGGCAGTCATGCGCCAGGTGCACATAGGCCGAGATCCAGTTGTCGTTGCCCAGGCGTGTTACGCCCTTGTCCTGCACGGTGCCGGTATTGAAGGTGCAAAATTCGCGCACCGTATTGCGGTCGCCCACTTCCAGGCGGGTCGCTTCGCCCGCCCATTTCTTGTCTTGCGGCGCGGCGCCGATCGACGAGAACTGGAAGAACTTGTTGTCCTTGCCGATCGTGGTGTGGCCTTCGATGACCACGTGCGGGCCGACCACGGTGCCAGAATCGATGCGCACGTTGGGGCCGATGATGGAGAACGCCCCGATTTCCACGGAGCTGTCGAGTTCCGCCTTCGGATCGACTATCGCGCTTGGATGAATTGCCATATCAACGTCCCGCTGGCTGGCTCGCGTCAGCCGTGCTGCGGATGGTGCACATCAGTTCCGCTTCCAGCGCCACTGCGCCATCGACGGTGCCGACCGCCTTGTACTTCCAGATGCCGCGCGATACGCGCAGGATTTCGATGTCCATCTTGAGCTGGTCGCCAGGACCGACCGGGCGCTTGAAGCGCGCATTGTCGATGCCGACAAAGTAGACCACCGAATTTTCGTCCGGCGTCACGCCCATGGTCAGAAACGACAGCAGCGCAGCGGTCTGGGCCAGCGCTTCGATCATCAACACGCCCGGCATCACCGGCTTGTGCGGGAAGTGGCCGTTGAAAAATTCTTCATTGGCGGTCACGTTCTTGATGGCGGTGATCGATTTGTTCGCTTCCCAGGTCAGCACGCGGTCCACCAGCAGCATCGGATAACGGTGCGGCAGCAGCGCTTTGATCTGGCAGATGTCGAGGGTCTTGCTGGTGTCAGGCTTGTTGTCGTTATTGGTCATTTTGGTTCTGTCAGTGTCTTGATTGTTTTTTCCAGCGCGCGGATTTTATCCCGCATGGTTGCCAGATTGCGAACGATTGCCGCACTTTTTTCCCACTCGGCGTTCTTCGCCAGCGGATAAAAACCTGTGTACTGCCCGGCCTCGAGGATCGAGCGCGATACCATGCTGCCCGACGAGATGTGCACGTGGTCGGCAATGGTCAGGTGGCCCAGCACCATTGCCGCGCCGCCGAATGTGCAGTACTTGCCGATTTTGGCGCTGCCGGCCACGCCGACGCAGCCGGCCATCGCCGTATGGGCGCCGATCACGCAGTTGTGGCCAATCTGGATCTGGTTGTCCAGCTTGACCCCGTCTTCGATGATGGTGTCGGCCAGCGCACCGCGGTCAATCGTGGTGTTGGCGCCGATGTCGACGTCGTCCCCGATCATCACGCGCCCGGTCTGCGGGATCTTGATGTACACCCCGCCCTCATTGGCGAAACCGAAGCCGTCGGTGCCAATCACCGCGCCCGAATGAATGATCCCGCGCGCGCCGATGCGGCAGCGCGCATGGAACGTCACGTTGGCGAACAGTTCGGTGCCAGCGCCAATGACGGCGTCGCGCCCGATGAAGCAGCCGGCCCCGATGACGGCGCCTTCGCCCACTTCGGCGCCCGCTTCGATCGTCACCTGCGGCCCCACGTGGGCGCTGGCGGCCACGCGCGCGCCGGCCGCCACGCTGGCCGACGGGTCGATGCCGGCCGGGGCGACGACCGCATCGAGCGATGCGAAATACTGCGCGGCGCGGGCGAAATAGGCATACGGATTTTTGGTGACGATGCGCGCGCCCTGGTAGGTGGTGCTGACGAACTCGTCGTCGGCGGCCGACAGGATCAGCGCTGCCGCCCCGCTCTGCGCGGCCTGGGCCCGCAGTTTGCTATTGCTGAGAAAGCTGATGTGCGAAACGCCTGCGTCCGATAGCGGTGCGATGCCGGATACCTCAATATTCGGATCGCCCGCCAGCTGACCGCCCAAGCGTTCGACCAATTCACCTAGTCGAGTGCCCATCCTGGTCTTTCGTGATGATTGATGATGTTAAAAAAACGAACTGCCGACCTGCTTACTTGTCCAGCTCCTTGAGCACCTTGTCGGTGATGTCGATGCGGGCCGAAAACCAGACTGCGTCTTGCAGCACCACGTCGAGCTGCTCCTGCTCGGCGATCAGCTCGATGATCTTCTTGGCCTTGACGCCGATCGCATCGCGCTCTTCGCTCTTGCGCTGCACCAGGTCTTCGCGAAATTCGCGCTGCGAACGCTGCACGTCCTTTTCCAGGTCCAGCAGCTCGCGCCGGCGCCGCGTCAGATCCGGTTCTGCCAGGCCGGAGGCGTCGACATCGAACTTCTCGGACAGCGCCTTGAAGCGCGCGATCGCCTCCTGGATCTGCTTCTGGCGCTTGAGGAACTCCGCTTCGATCTTGGCATCGGCCGCCTTCGACATCTTCGATTCCATCATCAGCCGTTCGATATACACGAAACCGACCTTGCTGGGGGCGGCGCGCTGCGCCTGAGCCGAACTACAGACGCATAGTGTCAACATTGCCAGTACGGCCAGCCGCTTGGGCGCTGAGGCAGTCACAATATTCAACATGATTCTCCGCATTCTCAATATGAAACTCGTCAGAAGCCGGTGCCCATCTGGAACTGGAAGCGCTCGAGGCGGTCGCCTGGCTTGGCGTTCAAAGGGAAAGCATAACTCAACTTGAGCGGACCGACCGGAGAAATCCAGCTCACCCCCAGGCCGCTCGAGTAGCGCAACTCGCTGGCGCGGATCTTCTGGCCTTCCTGGTAGACCTGGCCGGCGTCGAAGAAACCGAACCAGCGCAAGCTGCGGTCGTTGCCGCCGCCCGGGAACGGCATCTGCAGTTCGGCATTGCCGATCACGCGCGTGGCGCCGCCCAGCGCATCGTTGGTGGTTGGCTCGACCACGCCCAGCGACGAGCTCAGGTAACCGCGCACGGAACCGATGCCGCCGCCGTAGAAGTTCTTAAATACCGGGTACGGCTTGCCCGACAGGCCATGGCCGTAGTCGAATTCGCCCTTGAGCGCCAGCGTGATCTTGCGCGTGAGCGGTCGGTACCACTGCTGCTCGTAGACCGCGCGGTAGTATTTCGAATCGCCGATCACGTCCAGTTCCAGGTTGGCACGCTTGAAGCCGCCGACCGTTGGGGTGATGGCGCTGTCGCGGCTATCGCGCGCCCAGGCTGCGGTGAACGGAATGGCGGTGGTGTTGGCCGTGCCCACGCCGCTGGCGATGCCGGTCATGGTGGTCACGTACTGGCGGAAACGGGCCGGGCTGGTGGCGTCCGTTTCGATGCTAGTGCGCTCGAGGCCCATGCCGAAGAACACGGTATCGTATTCCGAAAACGGCACGCCGTAGGACAAGCGTCCGCCGGTCTGCTTGACGGTGTAGCTGCCGATGTTCAGTGCCGGCGGGTTCGTGGTGCGCATATACAGCTCGAACGCCTGCGAAATGCCGTCGTCGGTGAAGTACGGGTTGGTCTGCGAGAACGCGATCGTGCGGCTGTATTTGCTCGTATTGAGCTCGATGCCGATGGTGTTGCCGCTGCCGCCGAAGTTGGCCTGCTGGATCGAGGCGGTGAAGGTGAACTTCTCGGCCTGCGAAAACGCGCCGCCGATCATGAAGTTGCCGGTCGGTTTTTCAACCACCGCAATATTCACGTCAACCTGGTCGGTGGTGCCTGCCGTTTCCGGCGTCTCCACCGTCACGTCCTTGAAGTAGCCAAGGCGGTCGACCCGGTCGCGCGAAAGCTTGATGCGGTTGCTGTCGTACCAGGAACCCTCGAACTGGCGGAACTCGCGGCGGATCACTTCATCGCGCGTGGTGGTATTGCCGGCGATGTTCATGTGGCGCACGTAGGCGCGCTTGCCCGGATCGACGAAGAAGGTGAAGGTCACTTCGCGCTTGTCATGGTCGACTTCGGGATTGGCGTTCACGTTGGCGAACGCGTAGCCGAACGTGCCGAGGCGGTCCGAAATGCGCTTGTTGCTCTCGGTGAGCAGTTCGCCCGAATAGATGTTGCCGGCGCGCAGCAAGATGAGCGAGCGCAGTTCGTCTTCGCGGCCGAACATCTCGCCTTCGAGCTTGACGCCAGCGACCTTGAATTGTTCGCCTTCGCTGATGTTGATGGTCAGGTAAATGTCTTTTTTGTCCGGCGTGATCGCCACCTGGGTTGACTCGACGTTCGCTTCGAGGTAGCCGCGGTTCAGGTAGAACGACTTGATCGTTTCGATGTCGCCGGTCAGCTTGGTCTTGGAGTACTGGTCAGCCTTGGTGTACCACGAGAACCAGCCATGGGTGTTCAACTGCAGCAGCTCGCGGATTTCCTTGTCCGAGAACTTGGTGTTGCCCACGATGCTGATCTGCTTGATGCGCGCGGTCTCGCCTTCGTCCACGTTGAACATGACGGTGACGCGGTTGCGCTCGATCGGCGTGACGGTGGTGGTGATCTTGACGCCATACAGGCCATGCGACAGGTATTGGCGCTTGAGTTCCTGCTCGGCGCGGTCGACCGACGATTTGTCGAACGTCTTGGACTCGCCAACGCCGATTTCCTTGAGCGCCTTGATCAGCACGTCCTTCTCGAATTCTTTGGAGCCGGTAAAGTCGACCGTCGAAATGGCGGGACGCTCTTCGACCAGCACGACCAGCACGCCGTTTTCTTCTTCCAGGCGCACGTCCTTGAAAAAGCCCGTTGCGTACAGTGCCTTGATGGCGGCGACGCTCTTGTTGTCGTCAAACGTTTCGCCGACCCGCACTGGCAGGTAGCTAAACACGGTACCTGCTTCGGTGCGCTGGATGCCTTCGACGCGAATGTCCTTGACGACAAAAGGGTTCACTGCAAGCGCTTCGCTGGCGCACAGTGCAAGCACGGCTGCGGCGATCAGGCTACGGCGAAAAAAAGGCAGGGCGAAACGTTCAGAGTGTAATTTCATCGGCTAAATAATGGGTCTATCGTTTGGACAAAAACGTACGTAAACATATTCGGGACGCGGGGCCGTTACAGCTGCCGCACGACGTCGTTGAAAAGGGCCAGCGACATCAGCATGACCAGCAAGACCACGCCAGCGCGCTGCGCATAGTCGACAATCCGTTCAGGCAGGGGGCGGCCGGTTAAAACTTCCAGCGAATAATACAGCAAAAGCCCCCCATCCAGCACCGGAATTGGTAACAGATTCATCACCCCCAGGCTCACGCTGATCATCGCTATAAAACTCAGGAACACAATGGGGCCGGCCTTTGCGGTCTGGGCGGCGTAGTCGGCGATGGTGATGATGCCGGTTACATTTTTCCACGGCAGCGCGCCGCTGATGATCTTGCCGATCATTTTAAGCTGCATGAGTGCCTGGTCCCAGGTCGACACGGCGGCCTTGGCGATCGCCCTGAACGGGCCGATGGCAAGCGTGACCTGCTCGGGCGCCGACGAATAATGGGACTGGATCTTGAGCTGCTTGCTGACCGGGTCCAGGTCGGGCGTCAATACCAGCGCCAGCGGCGCGCCGGCGCGCAGCAGCGACACGCTCATCGCGCTGCCCCTGGAGGCCTGGATCATGGCGACAAAATCGCCACCGTCGCGCACCGGCTTGCCATCGATAGTGACGATCTGATCGCCCGCGGTCAGGCCGGCGCGTTCGGCCGCGCCATGCTTGATCACGTCGACGATCACGACCGGGGCGCGCTGCATCTCCAGGCCAAGCTCGCCGAGCACGTCGCCATCGACATTGAGGCCAGCGGTGACCTGAACCGGGATGGTGGCGACAAAATGCGCACCACTCTTTTCGGTGACGTCGAGCCGGATTTCCCCCTTGTCCAGCGCGGCCTTGAGAATTTCAAAGCGCAGCTCGGACCAGGCGGCAACCGGCACGCCATTGACGCCGGTGATGCGGTGCCCTTCGCGCAGGCCGGCCTGATACACCGCAGCCGATTCGGGCATCGCGCGCACCAGCGTGGCCGCATCCGGCACGCCATACATGAACAGGCCCGCGAACACGGCGATGGCGAGGATGAAATTGGCCAGCGGCCCGGCCGCCACGATGGCAATCCGGCGCCAGACCGATTGATGGGTGAATTCGCGCGCGGCGTCAGCCTCGGTCTTGGCGGCAGTGGACGGGTCGCGGTTATCGAGGAACTTGACGTAGCCGCCCAGCGGCAGCGCCGATATGGCCCACTCGGTCTGGTCCGGCCCGACCTTGCGCGACCAGACGATCTTGCCCATGCCGATCGAAAAGCGCAGCACCTTGACCCCGCACAGGCGCGCCACCGTATAGTGGCCCAGTTCATGGAACAGGATCAGCGGTCCGATCGCCAGCAGGAACGCCAGGATCATCTGGATCACGCTCATTTGGCCAGCCCCGCCACGATCGCGTGCGCTGCCACGCGGGCCCGCGCGTCCTGCGCCATGACCGCCTCGATGCTGCTGGCGGCGCCGTGTTCGTTTTCGTGCATCACGCGGGCGATCACGCGGTCGATATCGCGAAAACCGATGCGGGTATCCAGGAAAGCCTGAACCGCCACTTCATTGGCCGCGTTGAGCAAGGCCGGTGCGGTGCCGCCAGCGTCGAGTGCTTCGAACGCCAGCGCCAGGCACGGGAAGCGCGCGAAATCGGGTTTTTCAAACTGCAGCGTGCCAATCGCGGCCAGGTCCAGCTGCCCTACTCCGGATTCGATCCGCTCGGGGAACGCCAGCGCGTTGGCGATCGGCGTGCGCATGTCCGGGTTGCCCAGCTCCGCGATCACCGAACCGTCGACGTAGGACACCATCGAGTGGATCACGCTTTGCGGGTGGATCACCACTTCGATCAGCGCGGCCGGGGCGCCGAACAGCCAGTGCGCCTCGATCACTTCGAGGCCCTTGTTCATCATGGTGGCCGAATCGACCGAAATCTTGCGGCCCATTTCCCAGTTCGGGTGCTTGCACGCTTGGTCAGGCGTGACGTGTTCGAGCGTGTCGACGGCGCGCTTGAGGAACGGGCCGCCGGAGGCGGTCAGCACGATCTTGGCCACGCCGGCCGCTTTCGGCGAACGGTTGTAGGACTGCGGCAGCGACTGAAAAATTGCATTGTGTTCGCTGTCGATCGGCAGCAAGGTAGCACCATGCTGGTGCACCGCGTCCATGAACAGCTGGCCGGACATGACCAGCGCTTCCTTGTTTGCCAGCAGGATCTTCTTGCCGGCGCGCGCTGCTGCCAGCGTTGGCGCCAGGCCGGCGGCGCCGACGATGGCGGCCATCACGGTATCGGTGTCGCTGCTGGCGGCAATGGCGCACAGCGCCGCTTCGCCGTAATCGACTTCGGTGCGCAAGCCCTGCTCGCGCAGCAGCGCTGACAGGCGCTCAGCTGCTTCGGCGCTGCCAACTACCGCGCGCTGAGGACGGAACTGGGCGCATTGCGCAGCGAGCTGCTCGACGCGACTATGGGCCGACAAGGCGTAGACCTGGTATTTTTCAGGGTGGCGCGCAAGCACGTCCAGCGTCGACACGCCGATCGAACCGGTCGCGCCTAAAATCGTAATGCGTTGCATATTGCTCCCTTCAGAGCACGGCGCTAATCAGCGCTGCCAATGGCAGTACCGGAATCAGGGCATCGATACGGTCAAGCACGCCGCCGTGGCCAGGTAGCAAATTGCTGCTGTCCTTGACGCCGGCACGGCGCTTGAGCTGCGATTCGAACAGGTCGCCCACCACGCTGGCGGCGCTGAGCACCACCAGAATGGCCAGCGTGGCCGTCCAGCCAAGCGACGCTTGCAGGCGCACCACGAAGGTATCGGCCAGCGCGGCGCCGCCAAACAGGATGGCCAGGCTCGACAGCAGCAGCACGGCCAGGCCGCCGCCGATGGCGCCTTCCCACGACTTGCCCGGCGAGATGGTCGGCGCCAGCTTGCGCTTGCCGAAGGCCTTGCCCGAAAAATAAGCGCCGATGTCGGCGATCCAGACCAGCGCCATCACCGACAGCAGGTAGACGGGCGAGCGCCCCATGAACTGCACGATGGCCGCGAAGCAGGCAATGATGGTCACTGCGTACACCATGCCCAGCATATTGCTGCGCAAGCCTTCGAGCGGCGGCAAGCCGGTGGCCAGCGACGGCACCAGGCGCAACAGCCAGATCGCCGAGGCCAGGCCGAACCAGAACTTGACGGGGCCATGCTCGTTGAGCAGAAAGGTGTAGCTGAAGGCGGCCACCCAGAACGCCGCCACCAGCGCGGCCTGCTTGCGCGGGCGGCCGAACAGCTGGAAGCATTCGGTGACGGCAGCAAACAGGAAGGCCAGCACTACGGCCACAAACGCCGGATGGTAGCCGCTGAACAGTACTGCCAGCAGCACCACGAGTAAAACGACAGCGGTAATGATCCGGGTAATGAGCATCAGGTCTTCTTTTCGTCCAGTTGGTCGCCGGTGCGGCCGAAACGGCGTTCGCGGCTTTGGTAGGAGGCAATCGCCGCGTCCAGTGCCTCGATATTGAAATCGGGCCAGTAGGTGTCGGTGAAATAGAGCTCGGAGTAGGCCAATTGCCACAGCAGGAAGTTGGAAATGCGCTCTTCGCCGCCGGTGCGGATGAACAGGTCGGGCTCGGGCGCGTAGGCCATCGCCAGGTGCTCGGACAGCTGCTCCTCGGTGAAGCTGGTCTGGCCCGGCTGGGCGGCAACCATCTTGCCGGTGGCCTGCATGATGTCCCAGCGCCCGCCGTAATTGGCGCACACCGTCACCGTCAGGCGCGTGTTGTTGGCGGTGCGCCGTTCGGCGTTGGCGATCAGCTCTTGCAGCTTGGCGTCAAAGCGCGACAAATCACCCACCACCTTCAGGCGGATGTTATTGGCGTGCATTTTCGACACTTCGCGCTCGAGCGCGGTGACGAACAAGCGCATCAGCAAGGATACTTCGTCGGCCGGGCGGCGCCAGTTTTCGGAGGAAAACGCGAACAGCGTCAGGTACTCGACGCCGCGCAAGGCGCAGGCCTCGACCACGTCGCGCACCGCTTCGACGCCCTTGACGTGACCTGCCACGCGCGGCAGGAAGCGCTTGGTCGCCCAGCGCCCGTTGCCATCCATGACGATGGCCAGGTGGCGCGGCACGGCCGGCACTTCCGGAACTGCTGTCGTCGAACTTTTAAATATCATAAATCCAGACTGGTTAAACCGATACCGTCACATATTACCGCACCTGTGCACGCACCTTGGCGGCGCACGGTGGAATGCGGGCTACGCCCTGTTCCACCCTACACGGTCAATACTTCCTTCTCTTTCTCGGCCACCAGCTTGTCGATGTCGATGACGAACTTGTCCGTCATTTTCTGGATCTCGTCGTTGGCGCGGCGCTCGTCGTCTTCCGAGCAGGTTTTATCCTTGATCATTTTCTTGAACGATTCGTTGGCATCGCGGCGGATGTTGCGCACGGCGATCTTGGCGTCTTCCGCCTCGCCCTTGACCAGCTTGACCATTTCCTTGCGGCGCTCTTCGGTCAGGGCCGGGGTCGGCACGCGGATCATATCGCCTTGCGACGACGGGTTCAGGCCCAGGTCGGAATCGCGAATGGCTTTTTCGACCGTGCTCATCATCTTCTTTTCGAACGGCGCCACGCCGATGGTACGCGCGTCGATCAGCGTCACGTTGGCGATCTGGGTCAGCGCGGTCGGGCAACCGTAATACTCGACCGTGATATGGTCGAGAATGCCGGTGTGGGCGCGGCCGGTGCGGACCTTGGCCAGATCGGCGCGCAGGGTGTCGATCGACTTGATCATGCGCTCTTGCGCGCTCTTTTTGACGTCAGCGATAGTCATGCTGCTCTCCTGTAGCTTGTAGCGTAATAGTGGTAATTAAACGTGCACCAGCGTGCCTTCATCTTCACCCATGACGACGCGCATCAGCGCGCCCGGCTTGATGATGGAAAACACCTTGATCGGCAGCTTCTGGTCGCGGCACAGCGCGAACGCGGTGGCATCCATCACCTGCAAGTGCTTGGAAATGGCTTCATCGAAGGTGATCGACTCGTAGCGCGTGGCGTTCGGGTCCTTCTTCGGGTCAGCGGTGTAGACGCCATCGACCTTGGTTGCTTTCAGGACGATCTCGGCCGAAATTTCCGACCCGCGCAGTGCGGCGGCGGTATCGGTGGTGAAGAATGGATTGCCGGTGCCGGCGGCGAACACGACGACCTTGCCTTCTTCCAGGTATTGCAGCGCTTTCGGGCGCACATACGGCTCGACCACTTGCTCGATGCCGATGGCCGACATCACGCGCGCGGTAATGCCCACGTGGCGCATGGCGTCAGCCAGGGCCAGCGCGTTCATCACGGTGGCCAGCATGCCCATGTAGTCGGCGGTGGCGCGGTCCATGCCCTGGGCGCCAGGGGCGACGCCGCGGAAGATGTTGCCGCCGCCGATGACGACCGCCAGTTCCACGCCGGCCTTGGCCACTTCGGCCACGTCGGCAACCATGCGCTCGATGGTGGCGCGGTTGATGCCGTACGCGTCATCGCCCATCAGTGCTTCGCCAGACAGTTTCAGAAGGACGCGTTTGTAGGCTGGTTTCGACATGAGGGCTCCTAGTGTTTGACAGATTGTATTCGGGTGTTGCTTGCGGGTCTTATGCAGAACTTAAAGCGGACCCGGCATTAAAAAAACGGGCCTTGCGGCCCGCTTTCAAACTTACTGCTTCGAAGCAGCAATTTGCTCTGCAACTTCAGCTGCAAAGTTATCTTGTTTCTTTTCGATGCCTTCGCCAACCACATACATCGTGAACGCTTTCACGGTGGTGTTGTTCGCTTTGAGCATCTGTTCGATCGACTGCTTGTCGTTCTTGACGAAGGTCTGGTTCAGCAAGGACACTTCTTTCAGGTACTTCTGGATCGAGCCTTCCAGGCGCTTGGCCAGGATTTCAGCGGACTGCACCGGCTTGCCTTCGGCAACGGCTTTGTCTGCGTCTTCTTGTGCCTTGAGGGCAGCAACCGAGCGCTCTTTTTCGATCAGCTCAGCAGGTACCTGGTCCGACGACAGTGATACTGGCTTCATGGCAGCGATGTGCATGGCCAGGTCTTTACCGACTTGCTCGTCGGCGCCTTCGAATTCCACCAGCACGCCGATGGTCTTGTTGTGCATGTACGAAGCCAGCTTGGCGGTGGTTTCGAAACGCTGGAAGCGGCGGATCGTCATGTTCTCGCCGATCTTGCCGATCAGGGCGGTGCGCACTTCGTCCAGCGTCTTGCCGTCGAGCGGCAGAGCCAGCAAGGCAGCCACGTCGGCCGGGTTGTGTTCTGCGACCAGGCGGGCGGCATTGTTGCCCAGCGCCAGGAAGTCGTCGTTCTTGGCCACGAAGTCGGTTTCGCTGTTCACTTCGACCAGCGCGCCAACGTTGCCCGACAGATAGATCGCGACCACGCCTTCGGCGGTGATGCGGGTGGCGTTGCTGCTGGCCTTGGTGCCCAGCTTGACGCGCAGGATTTCTTCAGCACGGGCCATGTCGCCATCGGCTTCGGTCAGTGCTTTTTTGCATTGCATCATCGGTGCGTCGGTCTTCGCGCGCAGTTCGCCTACCATCGCTGCTGTAATCGCTGCCATGTGTTTCTCCTAAATTGGGTGGTACGTATTCTGTTTAAAAAAAAGGGGAGCAGACGCTACCCCTTTTTGATGCCGCGGCGACCGAAGTCGCCGTGAAATTAAGCCTGCTCGGACACTTCGACGAAGTCGTCGCCCGACGATTTAACCATGGCCACAACGTCGTTGGAGGCGCTTGCGCGGCCTTCCAGGATGGCATCAGCGACGCCACGGGCGTACAGCATGATGGCTTTGGACGAGTCATCGTTACCTGGAATGACGTGGGTCACGCCTTCTGGCGAGTGGTTGGTATCGACGATGCCGATGACCGGGATGCCCAGCTTGCCCGCTTCGGTGATCGCACCTTTGTGGTAGCCGACGTCAACGACGAAGATGGCGTCAGGAACGCCGCCCATGTCCTTGATGCCGCCGATGGCTTTTTGCAGCTTGACCATTTCGCGTTGGAACATCAGGCCTTCTTTTTTCGACAGCTTCTCAACCGAACCGTCTTCAACCTGGGCTTCCATGTCTTTCAGGCGCTTGATCGAGGTCTTGATGGTCTTGAAGTTCGTCAGCATGCCGCCCAGCCAGCGCTGGTCAACGAAAGGCACGCCAGCGCGCGCAGCTTCAGCGGCGATGATTTCGCGTGCTTGACGCTTGGTGCCGACCATCAGGATGGTGCCGCGGCTCGAAGCGACCTGCTTGATCGTCTTCATGGCTTCCTGATACATACCCATCGTCTTTTCCAAGTTGATGATATGGATCTTGTTGCGGTGGCCGAAAATGAACGGCGCCATTTTTGGGTTCCAAAAACGGGTTTGGTGACCGAAGTGGACACCGGCTTCCAGCATTTCACGCATTGTTACGGACATGTAATTCTCCAGGGTTGGGTCTGGAATCCGGTCAGTCACCTCTAGGGCACCCTTTGCGACCGGACTCGCGATTTAACAAAATATTTGCTCTGCTTTAACAACATTGCTCGAATGCGAATTCAAGCAACCCGAGATTCTAACCGTATTTGGTGAAACTTTCAAGTACCGCGTAGAGTGAAGGGCCCCGCCCAAAACGGGGTCAGACCACTTTAGTACGTCAAGATTGACGTACTAAAGT
>JAZJXM010000010.1:0-614 GCA_040390915.1 Pseudomonadota bacterium | reverse complement strand
ATTCATACAACATTGCCCAAATCGAATTCAAGCAACCCGAGATTATACCCGACTAAGCGCATTCTTTCAAGTCCGTCGTCCCGGCGCGGGCGAAGCGACGAATTGCGGCATAGTAGGTGCGCCTCGTTTATAATTTCAGCATATTTGCACGGGTCCGCGCTTTTCCACTGCGCTGTTACCCGCTGTTACCATTTCCTGATTGTTTTACTGATTGGTACCCATTATGTCTTCCATCTCCATCAAAACCCCGGCTGAAATCGAGGGCATGCGTGTGGCCGGCCGCCTCGGCTCCGAGGTACTCGACTACATCACCCCTTTCGTGAAGGCCGGCGTCACCACCGGCGAGCTCGACCGCCTGTGCCATGACTACATGGTCAATGTGCAGGGCACGATCCCGGCCCCGCTCAACTACTGCCCGCCCGGCTACACGCCCTACCCGAAAGCAATCTGCACGTCGGTCAACGACGTGATCTGCCACGGCATCCCGGGCGACAAGCTGCTCAAGAACGGCGACGTCGTCAACCTCGACATCACCGTCATCAAGGATGGCTTCCACGGCGATAACAGCCGCATGTTCTTCATCGGCGAGCCGTCGATCCTGGCCAAGCGCCTCT